>MABF01000094.1 GCA_002163025.1 'Osedax' symbiont bacterium Rs2_46_30_T18 | reverse complement strand
AGTGACTGGCTTTTTAGTTTCGACGGATATGTGCTAGTTTTTTAGCACCATCACTGAGCAGCAGGCTCTTTCAACCACGCGGGCCGATACTGAGCCGAGTAGAAACTCGTTTAACTTGCTGCGCTGATGAGCGCGCATAATCACCAAGTCGATACCCGCCCTGGTAACATAGCGGTTGATTTCTTCAGGCGCTGAACCTTCAATCACTTTCAATACAGGTTTAACCTCTTCGCCCACATGTTTAACGGCGTAGTCAGACAAGCCTTGAGCAACAGATTTCACTACTGCCTTATGTTCGCTCTCGCCTAAAAAAGAGGAGACATAAGAGTTACCAAATCCTGGTAATACCGTAATTAAATGCAGTTCGCCCCCGCTTTCACTGACTTCGCGGAGCGCTAACTTTAGCGCGTTCATTGAAAACTCAATGTCTTGCAGGTCAACAGGTACTAATATTTTCCCAAACATAACTCTCTCCAGATGCTCAGCCATATACCGAGTTACTAACAAAGCAGCCCAGGCACTAAATCATTCAAGTCCCGGGCTGTCAGTTCGCTACGCGGGTACAGCTGCGCCCATTTCAGGATCATTTTTACGCCTACGTTGTACTAAAATCACCAGGATTAGCAGTAACAGAGTAGGAACATAAATCCACTGTTTAGCGGGTTGATTACTCGGCACGTCGACGCTAGTGATAATTTGATCAAACGCTAAGCCCGCTTCGAGAGCCGGACTGTCGTACTCAACAAAATCAATCATCAGACCATTATCTGTCTGTAACAGCTCCATACCTGCAGCCAACAACCGAGCCTGAGCGGTGTCACCTGCCGGTAGATCCAATAGCGTCATAAAGGAGCGTTGGTTACCTACTTCATCCTCACCGTCAATCCAAATCCGCAGTTGTGTACCCGCGACTGGCTGTAGCTTATCTAAACTTTGCATGACTGTTGCAGATGGCAAACTGATGTAAGGATCAACAATTCGGTCCATCCAGAATCCCGGTCGGAACAGCGAGAAGGCGATCAGCAGTAAAATGGCACTTTCGTACTTTTTGCTGCGCGCGACGAACTGACCTTGAGTAGCAGCTGCAAATATCAACATGGCAAAGGTCGCCACCACAAATATCTGAATCCCCTCGACCCAACCTACATCGATTAACAACAAGTCGGTATTGAAGATAAATAGGAACGGCAGTGCTGCGGTACGCAAACTGTAAGCAAAGGCCTGGAATCCGGTCTTAATAGGATCACCACCGGATATGGCCGCTGCAGCAAAAGACGCCAGTCCCACCGGGGGAGTGACATCGGCCATAATGCCGAAGTAGAACACAAACAAGTGCACTGCTATCAAAGGTACAATTAGTCCTGCATCCTGCCCTAGTGAGACTATTACCGGCGCCAGCAGCGAAGACACTACTATGTAGTTAGCTGTGGTCGGCAATCCCATACCCAAAATCAAGCTTAATATTGCCGTCAACACTAACATCAGCAGCAAATGGCCTCCCGATAACAGCTCGACCAGGTCAGCGAGCACTGACCCCACCCCTGTTTGTGACACCGCGCCGACGATAATACCAGCGGTCGCTGTGGCAATGCCGATACCAATCATGTTTCTGGCACCGATTATCAAACCATCCAATAACTCATTAGCACCTTGAATTACACGTTGTTTTAATGCAGTTTCAGCACGAAAATACGCGATCAATGGACGCTGGGTAACAAGTATTACCAACATTAGCACTGTGGCCCAAAAAGCGGACAGCCCCGGTGAAAGTCGCTCAATCATCAGACACCAAACCAACACTACTACTGGTAGTAAATAGTGCAGCCCCGATCGCACTGTTGGGCCTACTTCTGGTAGCTGTAGCATAGGCGCGTTGGGATCATCCAATTGCAAATCAGGTACTTTTGCAGCAGTGCGTATCAACAGCAGATAAACGACGGCCAGCAGAAAAGTGATCACTAAGCTTGCATAGGCACCAAAGGTGGGTTTTACCCAACTAATGCTGTAATAGACCAGCATAGAAAGAGCAGCCGCTGCCAGAAAACCGGTTAAAATACCGAGAATTCTCGCCATCCAAGGTTTCACCGCTGCGCGACGTGGCAAGCCTTTCATTTCTAGTTTAACTGCTTCCAGATGCACTATGTAGATCAATGCAATATAGGAAATCAATGCCGGTAAAAAGGCGTGGGTAATCACTTCAAAGTAGGAGATACCGACATATTCAACCATCAGGAAAGCGGCAGCACCCATCACTGGCGGCATTATTTGACCATTCACGGATGAAGCTACTTCAACTGCACCGGCTTTTTCCGAGCTAAAGCCGACTCGCTTCATCATCGGGATAGTAAAAGTACCCGTAGTGACCACGTTGGCAATCGATGAGCCAGATATCAATCCGGTCAAACCGGAGGAGACCACTGCAGCCTTGGCAGGTCCGCCTTGCATATGCCCCAAGAGCGAGAAGGCAACTTGAATAAAGTAGTTGCCGGCACCGGCTTTATCTAACAGAGCCCCAAATAATACAAATAGAAATACAAAGCCGCTGGAGACACCTAAGGCGATGCCAAATACCCCTTCTGTGGATAACCATTGATGATTTATCAACTCGACCACAGACACTCCCTTATGGGCAATAATGCTTGGCATATACTGCCCCAACAAAGAGTATGCCAGAAAGACAATGGCCACTATCATTAACGGTGGACCCAGTGTACGTCTGGTTGCCTCCAACAAAAACAAGATACCCGCCAGCGAGGCGAAGTAATCCAAATCATTGGGAAATCCGGTACGCGATGTCAACTGCTCATAGAAGAAGAATAAATACCCACAGCAAAAAGCAGCAAGCAGAGACAGCAACATATCCGTTTTCGGGATAGTATGGCGCGACGATTGAGCGAACGCCGGGTAGGCAGTAAATGCTAAAAACACCGCAAAGGCTAAGTGTATGGCACGGGCCTCGGTATTATTGAAAATACCAAAACTGCCAATAACTGGCCAGTCCATAAAAGGTAGTGGAGATGCGATCCACAGTTGAAACAGGGACCAGAGCAAGGCAGTAGCTAATAGTACCCGACCTTGGACACCGGCGGGAATACGTGCCCCGGTATCAGCTGCGGCAACCATGTCCTGTAGTTCTTTATCACTGAGCGTGGCGGAAGATTTTTGCGCGGAAGTTGAATCCATTGTCATAACTAAACCTCTTATGATAATTATTCAATATTTCTAGACGCTAGATATTTGCTCTTCAGTTAAAGATAATCTTCTGTAGATTTATTTAGCGCTAAAAAAGTAAAAAGAGAGGACAGGCCTCTCTTACAATGTAAAAACTAGGTGGGTGTTAAATTACATCCAACCTTTTTCTTTGTAGTAGCGTACTGCGCCTTCGTGCAGTGGAGCAGACAAACCTTTAACCATCATGTCTTGAGGTGTAAGGTTAGCGAATGCTGGGTGTAAACGCTTAAATCTGTCGAAGTTATCAAATACAGCTTTTACTACCTGGTAGATAGTATCGGCAGGTACTGTTGCAGAACTTACGAAAGTTGCACGTACACCGAAAGTTTTCACATCTTCATCAGTACCGGCATACATTCCACCGGGGATAGTCGCTTCTGAATAGAATGGGTTTTCAGCAATCAGCTTGTCGATAACCGGCCCTGTAACAGGAACGATCTTGGCATTACAAGAGGCAGAGGCTTCTTTGATCGCGCCAGATGGATGACCTACTGTATAAATCATTACATCAATTTTGTTATCACAAAGCGCTTGAGCTTGCTCAGCTGCCTTTAATTCAGCCGCTAGCTTGAAGCTATCTTTAGTCCAACCTTTTTCACCCATTAGTACTTCAATAGTACCGCGAGTACCAGAACCTGGGTTGTTTAAGTTAACACGCTTACCCACCATTTCATTGTAGTGTGCAACATTGCTGTCAGCACGGGCTACAACAGTGAACGGCTCGCCGTGCACAGAGAATACTGCACGCAGATCAGAGAATGCGCCCTGTGTTTTAAAGGTCTCGTGTTTAGTACCTTTAGTAGCATGGAACTGCCAATCAGATTGAGCGACACCCATATCTTGCTCACCCTTGCGGATAGCATTGATATTAGTTACAGATCCACCTGTAGAAGGTGCTGTACATTTGATATTGTGATCTTTTGTACCACGGTTAACTAGGCGACAGATAGATTGACCAACAACATAGTAAACACCTGTTTGCCCACCGGTACCAATAGTAACAAAATTATTATCAGCTGCAGCTACTGTGCCGCTGAAAGAGGCTGCCAGCGCAACGCTTGAAGAAAACAAAGCGGTAGCTAGTTTATTTTTCATAGATTTTCTATTAAGAGACATAAGAACCCTTGTTATTGTTATCTGACATTGTGAAGCCAGTGTGAGATTGATGCCTATTCGACTTAACATCCCTTTAATCGAGCAAACAAAATGGGAATTACTGATTGCTAGGTGACCTGGCAAATCGATACATGAGAATCTTAAAAAAATCTGCCTGTGTGTATTAAGCACAGGCAGACTCAAAACTTATTAAGATTTGATTAGTATGACCTAATCGCGGAACAAGAATACATGCACAAATATAATCACGAACTATCTGCTGTGCCAATAAAGCCTCCTTACGTGCCACAATGCAATTTTCTACCTTGAAGTTAATTCAAATCAGCTAACTGTTAGCACTCACTTAGTATCTAATTAACAGATAGGGCTGAATATTCTGGTTATAATTGGTATAACAGCAGGGTTCAGATCCAGTAACAGCTCTGCTAATACCCATACAGAAAGTAATTTCCCAAGGTTTTTTCATGTCAGCCAGCAAACGCTTAGCTAATTACAGAAAGCACAATCCTCTTGCCATTAAGCTTTTAGCTGCAATCATCCTCTGTAGCTCAGTCATTACAGTACTGGCCACGAGCGGTCAGTTATATTTCGACTACCGTTATGAACGCAGCGCCATTGAGCAGCGGATTCAACAAATAGAATCGACTTCACTGGCGAGCATCGAAAACAGCTTATGGGAAATTAGCCCGGCGCAAATCCAGCTGCAACTGGACGGGCTTAAGCAGATAAGTGATGTGCAACACATCACCTTAGACACCCCTTTTAATGAACACTACAGTAGCGGTATCGCAGCGGATAGCGCCTCATTGCTCAAGGAATACCAGCTAACCCACCTTGAAAATGGTAAAGTTTATCCTCTGGGCAAATTGCGCATCGTCATTAGTCTGGATAATTTGTACCAGAGACTGTGGGATAAAGCGTTGCTGATCTTACTTTCACAGGGTGTTAAAACTTTCCTGGTCTCGATCTTCATCTTGTCTATCATCTATCACTTAGTCACCCAACATCTGGCGGTAATGGCCAATTATGCCAGAAGCCTGCACTTAGACAAATTAGCGGCCCCACTGCTGTTAAACCGTCCACTGCAACAACATAGCGATGAACTCGGCGAAGTTGTGGATTCTTTCAATACGATGCGCGAGAGCATGCTCAGTGATATCAGCAGGCGCACGGCGGCAGAGAGACAGCTGGCTCAATTAAATACAGAACTGGAAATAAGAGTTACCCAGCGCACAGAACAACTACAGCAGGCCAACAGCGAACTGCAGCAAAGTTTGGCACAGCTACAGCGCACACAATCACAACTGGTTGAAGCTAAAAAAATGGCTGCACTGGGTAGCTTGGTCGCCGGGGTTGCTCATGAAATTAGCACGCCTATCGGCATTGGCTACACTGCCGCCTCATATTTAGAACAACAATCTGCACAATTCAGTGGCGAACTTGCTGATATTGCCCTGGAGAGTAGCCAGATGATCAGTAAAAATCTGGAGAGAGCTGCCACTTTAATCACAGCCTTCAAACAAGTCTCTGTCGATCAGGCCAGCGAACAACGACGCCATTTCAATATGGCTGATTACCTGCAAGAAATCTTAATTTCAATGCAACCCAGATTACGTAATAGCAGCACGCAGATCAATATTGATTGTCCGCCAGACTTATCCCTGAACAGTTACCCAGGTAGCTTTTATCAAATTTTCAACAACTTAATCCTGAATTCTCTGATACATGGTACCTTGAACCCGAACCACAAGATTGTCATACAGATTAAGGTCAGAACCCGTGCACAGCAGCTAATCATAGACTACACAGATGATGGGATAGGCTTGAGCCCGAGTTGGGCAGAGAAGGTATTTGAGCCCTTCGCCACCAGCAAACGCAGTCAGGGGTGTAGTGGCCTAGGCATGCATATTTGTTACAACATCATTAATCAGTTGCTGGACGGTACAATCAACTGCCTAGCGTCTGAAAGCGGCGCTCATTTTCGAATTTGTTTAGTCTACAAGGATAACTAGGGGCTGATAAGTCGGCACTATGGGAGCAACCCTATTTCTTTAAAATAGCGAATAGCACCTTTATGCAGAGGAGCTGCAAAGGGCCCTTTGACCATTAACTCAGGATCTAATCGAGTAAAAGCCGGGTGCATAGTTCGAAACTGGGCCAAATTTTCTAGCAGGGATTTAACCAGAGAGTAAGCGGTTTCCTCGGACAGTGCTGTGCTGGTAAACAGAGTTGCATTGACCCCGAAAGTAGAGATAGATTTTATATTGCCCCGATAAATAGCTCCAGGTATTTTGGCCCAACGATAGTAAGAATTTTGTGCCAACAGCTGTTCAATTTCCGGACCTTGCACCTCAACCAGGCGACTGTCACAATCTTCGGTCGCCTCTCTGGCGGCGGCCGAGGGATGCCCGACTGTATATATCATCACATCGATGCGCCCCTGACACATAGCGCTGGCTTGCTCGGAGGCATCTAAATTTAATACCAGACTAAAATCTGACAGCGTCCAGCCTTTCTTTAACAGTAAATCATCCATAGTAGCGCGCAAGCTCGAGCCAGCCGTACCCATACTGATGCGCTTACCCTTGATATCATCAAAGCTACGAATAGATGAATCTCGTGGCACTATCAAGGTAAAATATTCAGGATAAAGTATTAATAAAGTACGTAACTTTGAATCAGAGCTCAACGTCTCAATTGCCGGAGTTAAAGAATAGTCTCCTAGTTTAGCCTTATTCTCGGGGCTATTTTGCTGCTTTATATTGGTAACACTGCCGCTGGTGTTATAGCTGTGATAAACCCAGTTAGATTGAGCGATACCAACATCCAAAACCCCTTCTTGTACCCTATTGATGTTCGACACTGAGCCATCGGTGGCTTCTAGTGCGCAGCGTATACCATGTACAGCCCCAGGCTTATTCACTATTCGACAGATGCTGCCTCCCGTGGGATAGTAGACACCAGTGATACCACCAGTACCCAGCGAAACAACTAATTTTTCAGCATTGCTGTAAGTAGATAATAGCAACGCTATACTGATCATGAATATTGTTTTTGTCACTTCAAGATATGCCCAAAAGGATGAATTATAAATTCTATTATACTGGCGAACTAATTTACTGCAGGCTCAGAGAGCGTTCTGTACTGGTTGAATCTGGCTTTATTAATGTCGATCCAATACATTTTTTGATGTCACTTTCACCCCTGTCGCCGAATCAATTTAGATTGGCTGAAGCCCGTCTATGCGACTTTTCACCTGCTACATTTTTGCGCGCGAGCGCTGGTAAAGATCCGCGTTGTGATGAATCTAAGTGTTGAGTGACAGACAGCTAAAAATTCTCGCGCAACGCACAGTAGCAAAAGTGATCACATAAGGCCAATCTCTTTATAATAGCGAATAACACCTTTATGCAGCGGCGCAGCGAAAGGCCCCTCAAGCATAGTCTTAGCTTCTAAATGACTGAAAGCCCTATGAAATCCTTTAAACTCAGGTAAATTTTCCAGCAGTGACTTTACCAGTGAATAGGCGGCCTCTTCAGACAGGGCAGTGCTGGCAAAGAGAGTCGCATTAACGCCAAAAGTACCAACCGATGTACTATTACCGCGATAGATCCCCCCGGGTATATCTGCCCAGCGATAATAAGAATTCTCTGCCAATAACTGCTCTACGTCCCTACCCTGCACAGAGACAAGCCGGCTTTCGCAATCCTGGGTAGCCTCCCTGGCGACAGCAGATGGGTGAGCGACAATATAGATCATGACATCGATCCGTCCCTCACACAGCGCACTGGCCTGCTCAGCTGTATCCAGATTTAACACTTGCGAAAAATCGGCAAAACTCCAGCCTTTTTTTCGCAGCAGTTCATCCATAGTCGCTTGGGAACCAGACCCCTGAGGCCCGATACTTATTCTCTTACCTCGGATGTCATCAAAGTTATATATAGCAGAGTTTTTAGGCACTATAAGGGTGAAGTATTCCGGATAGAGCACTAGAAGTGTACGTAATGGGTAATCAGCTGCTGGATTTCCCGGGCTGGACTTATAGCTATGGTAAATCCAGTTTGACTGGGCAATAGCGACATCTAGCTCCCCCTGTTGCACCCTTTTGATATTTGACACAGAACCGTTAGTGGCTTCCAGAGCGCAACGTATGCCATGTACAGCCCCAGGTTTATTAACTATCCTGCAGATACTGCCACCGGTAGGGTAATACACGCCGGTAATACCACCGGTTCCCATTGAGACAACACGTTTTTGAGCATTACTGTAACAAGAGAATAACAGTGCTAAAGTCGCAATGAATATTGTTTTTTTAAACACAAATACTGCCTACAAGTATGAATTTTCATGACCCTGAAAAGGAACGCCGCACAGCGTAATCAAGATACTATCATTCATTAGTCTCCACTATGCTAAATTTTTAATAACTAATTCTATACACTAAGGACAAAAGTTTAAGTACACTGGTGTTCTTCGGCCTTATTCGAGATCTGCAGTAAAGGTTGCATTCGCATTAATTGTTTGTTGTCACTATTTTAGAGTCCTTTTATGAACCCATTTTTCTTATTTTTATTTGCTTTGGCACTAGTCGCAATCATTTATTGGTTTAAGAACGCCAGCCAGCGGCAGGGAATAACCGCCCTCAAAGGTGTCTTGATCTTACTCGGATTAGTTTTAATAGTTTTAATTGTCACTGGCAGGCTGCCTCTACTTAGTGGCATCCCGGTGCTACTGTTAGGCCTATTCAGAAGGTTTGCCCTGACCAGGATTTTAATACCCTTAATAAAAGTTTTAGCGGGCAATTCCGGTGCCAGAAAAGTAGTGCGTAGTTCAATTAATATGGATGACGATCAGGCATTGCAGATACTTGGACTGAACGAAGATCCGAGCAGAGAGGAGATAGTGCAAGCACACCGTAAATTAATAAGAGAGCTTAAAAACTCCGGTGATGTCAGTGATATAGAGGCGACAAAAATAGATTTAGCCCGCGAGCATTTAATTAAAAAGAGTAATATTACACAGTGACAACAGTTGGGGCTGGGGAAATTTGAGACAAAACCTGTATTTCTCTACGGTTGGATTTACTAATAAACCGGTAACAGTTTCAAACCATTATTACCGAGTAATTCAGAAAAACCTTTTAACCTTAACTCATTATTGTTAAATACTTGAAACAACATGACACTTTGCTCAGGGCTGGTCTGGGTAGAGTTTAAGGCAACTTCTAGTATCTGCTCAGGGTGCATCTTCCACTGTCCTTTACTCACAACTATCGGATGACCATTACGATAATCAAGAATCAATTTAACACTGTTATCAGATGCCAAGTTCAAAACAATAAAAGCATTACCTGCACTGAGGATATTACTGTACTTACCGCTGTTAAACTCTGTAACGCTGTCTCCCTTGCGCACGCAACCCAAATGCGATTCACCGTTAATCCTTAGCTCAGCGCTTAAAGCATACCACTGCTGCAACTGATCCATGCACTCTTGTTGTAATATTTTTAAATTCATTTTATAGGCTCTGCCAGTCGCTAGAACCACCTCCCCACTCCAGCTATTTTTTCTGTTTTCAACAGACAAAAACTCTAACTGCGAATAAATATTCTGCTTGCTCAACTGTACTTTATCTTCGATAACCCTCGCCTGCCATAGGCCCTTTTTCCCTTTAGCCAGGTAGTCTAAAGATTGCATACTCAGCCCGCAGTCATTTGCCTTTACTGAGGAAAATAATATCTTATCTACTTGCCAATCAAGACTTTGGGCTGCTGTACCAGAAAATTCAAGATACATAGTAGGCCGTAAATCACCCTTTCGTGAAAAATGTGAAATTAATTGCTGTTTTGGATCAAATAATTTGGCAAAAGTGGTCGTCCCACAAAGACGTATTTTATATTGGGAATTTTCTAAATATACAGTGCCCCGCAACAATTTACTGAAGGATTTATTTTCATTGACAGCAGCGGGTTGCACCGCTGCCATACAGCCGCTCAACAGCACAGTAACAACAACACCAATGAAAATAAATTTTAAACGTAACAGCCGAGATATCATGTCTGATTTACTGTCCTATAAAATATAGTTTTGAATTTCATATGCTTACACTTCATAAAAATTACCATAGTATGAACAGCCTCTATATGAACCACCGCTAAACAGGAAAAATAGACTCTTCTGCAAACACACTAATAGTTTAGTAGATAACAGCTCGAAATGTATATAAATAAGTAATTTAGCAAAATTCAGGATATGATTGCAGCTTGGATATATCGACTATTAACTTAATTTCAGAGGCAAATAAATCAAGCAATTGGTACAAAAAAAACTTTTAAATAAACAAATGTCACTATAGCATACGGTTTTTTGCTGTGTTAACTTTGCATACACAAACTAGTCGGTTAACATTCAGTTTAACTCCGTACAATTGCATACATTGTTCAATAAATGCACGTTGAATTAAGACGGATCTAATTGCAAGCGTATTATACATGGAGTGTCCTTTTTATGATGACCAAGACCACCATCCTTATAGCCGATGAAGATAGGGATCATTTAGAACAAGTCAAGCACTTGTTATTAGAGCAAAGCTATGAGGTTTTTTGCACTACCGATGGTGACCAAGCATTGCTTATCTTACAGCAAAATAAAATTGATCTTTTAATCACTAATTTTCAACTAAGTTTAGTCAATGGCAATAAATTATACAAATTAGCACAGGCACAATATCAGTCCCTGCCTATATTAATATCCACCCATAGCACCGCCTTGGCTGAAGCCTTAGTGACCTCGCAAAAAGGTATCTTTGGTTTCATCGCTAAACCAGTTGAATTAAAATTATTAACAGAAATCACCCGCAGCGCTTTGACATCCATTAAAAGACGCAACAATACCGATTGGAAAAGTGGGATTTTGACTTGTACAGGACAAATGGAAAAAGTACTTGATCAGGCCCACCATGTAGCCGAATCTAATATCAATGTTGTAATACAAGGCGCCAAGGGCTGCGGCAAAAAACTGCTAGCCAAAGCTATCCACTCTGTTGCTGCCAACGACAAAAAACCTTTTATCTATATTGACTGCGCTAAATTGGAAGAAGATCAACTCAACGAGCAGTTATTAAACAATCTTAACAAAGATACTAAGGCGACCATTTTCCTGGATAATATCAGCAAATTATCAGCCTCTTTGCAACAGTCCCTACTGACGGGCTTACAGAGCTGTCAGCGCGCCATTGCCGCCTCCGCACAGTCTGATAGCGACTTGAGGATTATCTGTTCCTGTAGAGCCAATTTAGAACAGATCATGCTCCAGGGCTACTTCGACAGAGAACTGTTTTACCTGTTAAATGTCATTACTTTGAATATTCCAGCACTGCGAGACAGGGTCGAAGATATTCCGCTGTTGGCGAGACATTTTTTAGCTGAACACAGTTTGAAGTACAACAGGAAAGTACGCAACATTTCACCCGGGGCTTTACACCTTTTGGCCAAAGCCACTTGGCCTGGCAATGTTCAGCAATTGGGGGATGTGGTTAAACAAGTGGTCATTGAGAGTACTAGTCCAGTGATCTCAGAAAAGCTTATCTGCGGTGTTATCAGCGATGATGATTCGGCAATGCTTTCCTTTAACCAGGCCAGAGCAAACTTTGAGCGCGACTACTTGATGAAAGTACTACAAGTCACTGAGGGAAATGTCACTCACGCCGCTCGAATTGCAGAGCGAAACCGTACCGATTTTTATAAGCTGTTGAACAAACATCAACTGAGCCCTACTGACTTCAAACAAAAATTACGACGCATGCGAAATACTAAGATGGAGCAGAAATTATTAGGTTAATTGCTGCGCCGTTATTGGCTTAATCAACATTGGCTGTTACGACAAAGACCTCTTCAGCACTATACCTGTTAGGGGTTCAGTCTATAGATAAACACTCTATCTATAAGTCTTGCGAAGCGGCTGTAACAGAGATTCCAAACCATTGAGTTTTACCACATGTAATGTGGCTAATAATTCTCCCAATTCTCCTTTTGGAAAACCTTTTCGCTCGAACCAACAGACATAAGGCTCAGGCAAGTCAACCAGTACTCTACCCGCATATTTACCGTAGGGCATCTTCATGTTCGCCAACTTTTTTAGGTGCTCAGGTTTTAATTCCATGGACTGCTTCCATCATCTCGGTTGTCAGCTAGCGACACTAATTGCAACCGTGTAATGCCACGCATGCGCTTAACAAACTGCCGATAGCCTGATAATTTGTAGGTTAGATAAATCTTTTCTAGTGGCAACAAGTCAAAAAAATAACTTTCTACTAATGCTTTTTCAGTACTGCTCAAAACTGCTGACTGAGCCCAGTTAGGATATTGTCGCAGCAATAAATCATATAAGTAAGCAATACTTTCCAGGGAGCGCTGCTGATAAGCAAAACAGTACAGCTGCTGTTTACACCAATAAATATAAGCACAATCATCCACTGCCTCTCTCATCGACGACTGTTCAACGGGCAGAGTCTGCAGTATAGACATATCCTTGTCAGGACTGAAAATACGACGTTTTTGGAAGGCCAGTCTGAGCCCAAAACTCGATTGTAAGCGGGTTAATATCCGCCGCTCAGGTTGCAGGGCTTTCAATACCATCGCATTGTAGCTGCCTGTTATCTTGTCCGTTTGATTACCTACCCTGACGAAGCTAAAACCTTGTCGCTGCCAGAAATTTATCAGATCATGTTGCAGTGAAAAATTAGCCGACAAGTAATGGTAGTTATTTTGTCTACCCCAGTCTTGCACATTTCCTAGTAACTGCCCTGCAATACCGCTACGTCGGTGAGAGTGCAATGTCGCTATCCGGACTACTCTGGCAAACTTTAGCCCTTTGGCATCTAGCAGCCCCTCCTGGCCAATCAACATTTGCGGAATCAAATTCCCCCTGGGCCTGCGCCTCCCTTGATGCATGGCGATAGCCAGCTGCTCGCCACTCATATGCTGTTGATCGACTGGGAATTTATCAACAGCCCCTTCAGAGGCCAGCAGACACACAGCGACAACTTGCAGATGAGTGCAGGCCAACCACAAATGCATATTGGGACTGTCGAGAATGATCCGCAGATCTCCCGGTGTAGTGCGATAGTGTGCCTGTGAAAGTAAACTAAACAGCTGTTGTAGCTTTACCGGAGAGGCGATTAACTGCGCTGCAGACACTTGGCTAATAGTGACAGTGCTCTGACTTTCTTTTGGCAGCGCTGCAGTAGCCAGGTTGCCTGGATCATCAACAGTAATTTGTTCATCGCTTTGTATTTTCAACAGCAGCACTTTATTCAACCAGCCTTCCAGTGGGTCATCTGCGGCCCAACGCATAGGTTGCGACATAGAAAATAGTTTGCAATCACTGCTGTAGTTCAACAATTGAGCTAAAAAGCGTAGTTTAAAACCTTGTCCTGTTCCCTCATACCCCTGCATAGTGCTGCTAAAAACACACTGACGAAACTTCTTCAGTAACCTCAGCAGTACTTCAACGCTAATAGCTGCCGCCTCATCTATCAGTAACAGGCAATTATCCGGGATTCGAAAGTTGTTACTCAAGAGCTTATCTGGAGTATAAAAAGTCAGATCATGCTCGGCGAATTTTTGTACCTGTTGAACTGCCAGGGCATCTGCAGCAGTCAAAAAAATATTTTTGTCTGCGGCCAATTGCTTCGCCAGTAAACCTAAAAGCGCCGACTTACCCCTGCCTCGATCGGCCATCACTACCGATTGCGCCAAATCGTTAGTGCTAATATGTTGCGCCATATCAGACACTAGTTGTAACTGAAGCTCCAGAGCTGAGGGATTAATTTTAAAGCCAGCAGAGGAAAGGGATGATATAGGGAAGTGCTGTGTTTGATCTTGGTTGGCTAAAAGATAATTTTGCCCTCCTGACTGTGCTTGGGTGTATCGAGCAAGCTGGCAATCTTGCACTAAATTCGACTGTAGCCAGTTCAAAAAATGACGACTGACATTTTGCAGTTGATAGGGTTGCACCCAAAGTTTGTCCAGCTCAGGGTCCGCCCACTCTTGCCAGTGCTGTACATCAGGAGTGACTAAGATCAACACACCCCCGGCAGTTAAAGTACCACTAATTTGCGCAAGCGCATCAGGATTGAAACCACTATATCCGTCAAAAACAATAGTCTGATGCTCAGAGCCTAAGTACTTATGACATTGTTTAACACTTGTATGCACTCGACAAAAAGTACTGAGCACAGCCTGATCAATCACTGTTCCAGAGCTGGCAGCATCTATTACCGCGATGGATTGCTGTTCTTGCAGCAGTGACGCTATCTGAGAAAGTTGGCTGTAGCACCAGGCTTGCTCGCCACTGAGCCACAATAGCTGGCGGTGGGACTTCGCTGTTGCCAACGACTGGCAGCCTAAATACACTTGTTGCAGGCTCATCTGCTGACCTCAACTAAATTCGACACCATATTACCCTGACCGGGATAAGTTTATTGGTCTATGTCTAGCTGTAACTGGATGTGAAATTTGGTGCCATTTTCTCGATCAGAAGTGACTGCCATCTGTCCCTGGTGCTGATCTGTAATGATAAAATTGGAAAAAGACAAGCGCTTTTGTGAGTCCACATCGCGCTGCGGCAAGATGACACTCAGTGAAGGTTCAAAAATACTGATCTGTTCCTCATCACCTAGAATAGCACCGTTGTGTGCCAGGCAAATCCATATACTGTCCTGTTCTTTACTGACGCTAATATTGATACAGGGCTTCGCTGCATTATCTGGCATATGCTCCATTGCATAGCATGCATGTCGAATAATATTTAAAAATACTTGCTGTAGCTCAGTGGGATAACAAGCTAATAGTGGCAGCTTGCTCTGGTAATCCCTCGCAATATCAATGTCACTAAATTGCAATTTACCGGGGAGACTCAGCATATCACTGGCCAGCATCAGTGCATTATCTAGCAGTACAGTCACTCGCTGTAACTGCTTCGCCTCGCTGCGTCCACGAGAGAACCTGAGCAGGTTTTTGACAATCGAAGCGACTGTCTCTGCTCTGGAGGAGGCATCTGTGAGCAATGTATTTAATTTAACGACATCCGTTTGCGTGAGTACCTGGCTAGCCGCTTTTTTAGCCAGCAATTGCTGGAAACTCTGTAAGTCCAATAACATTCCCTGTAGGGGGGTATTAATGTCATGCGCCATGGCCGAAGCCAATTCTGTCATCGAGGATATTTTTTCGTTGTGAACTAGGATGTTCTCGGCTTGCTTTTGCTTGGAGACATCATTCACCAATATAACCACCCCTTGGGTGTCGGTACCGTGCAGCGGGTATAAAGTAATATCGTAAAAATAGACACCGCGCTGGCGGTGCGGGTAAGTAACAGATTCACCGGATTCTATTACTTGCTGGACTTGTTGCCAGGTAAGGATTATTTCCGGATAAACTTGCCACAAATTGTTTCCTATTGCCGTCGTAGAAGCTATCCCGGAAAGTTCTTCAGCTTGTCGGTTCCACTGGGTAACGTTTCCCTTAGCATCTAAACTCACCAGCACTATCGGCATCGAAGCTAATATATTTCTAGTATAAGCTTCTGAAGTCAACAACTGCTGACTGGTTCCTAAATGTTGATCAACCTCAACTGCGAGTAGCTGGTTTGACCGGGTTAATTGTTTGTTCGCAGTATCTAAGGTCGCGGTCCGCTCAACCACCCTGTCTTCCAGCTCCACCCTGATGGTGCGCAGTTTATTATTGGATTTACTCAAGCGGCGATGGGCAGCAAACAAGCTTAAAATAACTATTGCCAAGATAATAATTAGCGTTCCGCTGCTCCAATTAGCCAGGTGTTGCCAGTTGGTCTTACCCGTCTCATCGCGAAAAACATCTGAGATACCTGCCAGTGCAGATGAACTCAGTAGCGCTAGTATTATTAATAGAGTCTTTTTAATCATTAGTTTTTAGCTACCTGGCCTACTCAATTGTCTGCTAGAGCATTGAACGGCATGAATCTGGAAAATATAAAGTCAAATAAATAGTTAAATAAATATGGATGTAAAACTGCAGTTTAGTATAACGGCTAAGGTTCAGAGGTAGAATGATTATTGATAAAAAAGCAACATTAACCCGGGGTATTTAAACCTCCCAGATATCCTTTCTGGAATAGACAATCAGCGCGATTCGTCTCTGACTGATAATACTCAAACACAAAGCTCTAATAGGTCTTCTTGGCTTACCTTTATGACGCAAATAAAAATCCCCATCTTAAATGGGGATTTTATCAGTAAAAACCTTCAGAACTCTACTGTCACTTTAGGCCGTTTCTGTTGAGCTAACAGCGACCGACTCGGTTATTGATGAATCACTAGCTGCTGCTTTATTCCTTTTAGATTTAAAAAAGAAAGCGAGCCATTGTCTCTCACCTAACACAAGCAGACAGGGAGTCAAAAATAACGTCAGCACAGTAGCGAATGATAAACCACCGGCGATAGTACTAGACAGTGCCGTCCACCACTGCGTGGAGGGAGCACCGAAACTGACATCGCGTTCAAACAAATCAATATTCATTGCCAGTACCATAGGCATAAGCCCTAACACGGTAGTGATAGCAGTTAACAGCACCGGACGCATTCTTAAACTACCTGTTGCAAGGGCTGCGTCATAGGCGCTATAACCATTTCGGCGCAACTCGTTGAAACAGTCGATCAAGACAATATTGTTATTAACCACTATCCCCGCCAGGGCGATGGTCCCCACGCCTCCCATTACCATACCAAAGGGCTGAGAAGTCAGCATTAATCCGATGAACACACCGGCAATAGAAAAGATAATTGCCGATAGCACAATAAAGGATTGATACAGATTATTAAACTGCGTCACCAACACTAACAGCATGATGAAAATAGCGATGGAAAAGGCTTGCGCCAAGAACGCTCCTGTCTCTTTTTGCTGCTCATCTTCACCTTTAAACTCTAACCTTATCTGCTGATCAAACTTAAGATCAGCGAGCATTTTCTGCATTTGCTGTACTTTTTCATTGACCAGCACTCCCTCTTCAACTTCGGCCTGAATAGTAATCACCCGACGGCTATCGATACGCTTGATAGAACCGGTTTTTTGCCCAGGTTCAAGTGAGACAAAGTTACTCAGCGGTACTAAACCGTTGGCTGTCAGCAACTGCATTTGCATCAGCTGATCTAAGTTGCGTTTTTCCCGGGGAAATCTGAGTCTTATATCCACCTCATCATCCGCAGTTTCCGGACGATAGTCAGTCAGCTTAATGCCGCTGGTTATTAACTTCACGGCCTGACCGACGACAGCCACGTTAGCACCGTAGCGCAGCGCCTCTTCACGATCTACTATCAAGCGCCATTCTATTCCCGGTAGAGGCCGATCGTCCTCTACTGCGACAAACCCCCCGGCACTGTCCATTGCCGTTCTGACTTGAGCCACTGCGGCAAATATTTTCTGCTCTTCAATGCCTGTCACTAACAATTCAAAAGGCTTGCCTGATGATGGCCCGCCCTCGGCTTTTCGGGTTTCAATTTTTATCCCGGGGATGTGCGCGGTGCGCTGCTGCATTTCTTTGAGTAACTCATTCGCCTTAGGTCTGCGATCCCATTCATCGAGTTGAAATTGAATCACTGCGACTATATCTTCTGACTTATTCTGCTGGAAACTGCGCGCATACACAGATTTATAACCGCTCATACCCTTAATGCTATGCTCAACATCGCGAAGCATTTTATCTTTTTCATCAATAGATAATTCTCCACGGGCGTGAACGTTAATCAAGACCATGTCCGGCTCAACATCCGGGAAAAATTCCATACCATTGTTTAACTTAGTGTAACTGACAACAATGCCGGCCATAATCAGCATTGCCGTCAAAGTACTAAGCAGTGGCCACTTCAAGATAGCACCCAGTAGCGCGCGGTAGCTCTGATTAAACTTACCCTCCGGAAGCTCGAATTCATTGCTATCTTGGACTGCTGATTTTTTGTTAAAACTAAATACCGAACCCAGCACCGGCAAAAATATCAGCGCCATAAACAGTGAGGCAGTCAAACAGACAACCACTGTCGCTGGCAGGTATTTCATGAATTGACCAATCACTCCCGGCCAGAACATCAAAGGCATAAACACAACTAAGGTAGTGACAGTACCGGCGATCACCGGCCAGGCCATCCTTGACGCCGCGTAAGTAAATGCCTCTTTAGCACTTAAACCTTGACGTTGCCGACGATCGGCCAGCTCAGTGACTACTATTGCCCCATCCACTAGCATGCCCACCACTAAGATTAGACTAAACAACACCACGATATTTAAGGTAAAACCTATCATATACAATATCAGGATACTGGCCAGGAATGACCCCGGAATAGCAAAGCCCACCAGCAGCGAGGAGCGCAAACCCATTGCCGCCAGCACCACCACAAACACTAAGACAATTCCGCTTAAAACGTTGTTCATTAAATCTTTGAGCATATCTTTGATTTGCACTGACTGATCTAAGATATAGGCGTGTTCTATTCCCGCTGGCCAGGCTTTTTGTCGCTCCTTAACGATGGCCTGAACCTCGGCAATAGTGTCGATAATGTTGGCACCTACTTGCTTGGTGACTTCCAGCACTAAGGCGGGTTTTCCGTTGACTCTGGCATAGCCCTCAGGGTCTTTATAGGTGAGTCGGATTTCAGCCACATCCGCCAATGTCACTACCGTGCCATTGGCCGCTTTAATCGGCATTGACAACATGTCATCAAGATTTTCCACCACGCCTGGTACTTTTAATACCTGGCGACCATTACCCGAGTCCACTGCCCCTGCGGCCACTAAAGTGTTATTACTGGAGACAATATTTAATATCGAATTAAAGTCTAACTGATAAGTTTCCAACGCTTGAGGTTCGACGATGATCTCCATCATCTCCTCGCGCTCTCCGCCGATTTCGACTTCTAGAACACCCGCGACTCCTTCGATCTGTTCTTTCAGGTCTTTAGCTGCCTTGATTTTAACTCGCTCGGAGACATCCCCAGACAAGGCGATATTGAGCACTGGAAACAAGGCCACATTGACCTCATTAATCGACGGCTCATCTGCTCCTTCCGGCAAATTTGCCTTGGCGATATCCACTTTTTCTCTGACATCTAACAGCGCCTGATCGCTATCAAATCCCGCATCAAATTCTAAGGTAACCGACGCGTGCCCCTCAGTGCTGAAGGAGCTCATCTCCTTGATTCCCTCAACATTTTTCAACTCTTTTTCCATTGGTCTGGCCAATAGACGCACAGCATCATCCGGTGATATACCATCGTAGGGGATAGATACATAGATTATCGGAATGGCCACATCGGGATCTGCCTCTTTGGGGATCGCCTGAAAGGCAACAGTTCCACTGATCATCAAAAATAATAGAATCAATACTACCGTTCGACTTCGGTCTACAGCAGAGGCAATAATCGCACTGATCATTTCAATTACTCCTTAGCCGCAAGTTGACTATCAACTGTTTCTGCAGTTGTGGAATTTAAATCAGCGGCCGCTGTTACCGCGTTAATTGGTTCAACAATTTCGTCGTTGCTGACAAAATCTTTTCCCTCGGTAATCACGGTAATCTTCTCTGCTAGCCCCTTAAACCAAAACCCTTGTTTATCTGTGCGAATTATTTCTACCACCGCTGTACTGACCTGATTTTGTTGATCCAGCAGTTTCACTTGCAGATCACCGTCGGCGCTCAGCCCTAAGACTGAATTAGGCAACAAATGCCCCTGCTCTGTCCCCAGAGGTAACTTTATAGACGCTGTTAATCCAATTAATCGTTTAAGTTGTGGGTTACCCAAAGTCACTTCAACTCGGTAGCTACGCGTCACGGTATCGGCAACTCTTGAGATAAACGCCAAATTACCAAAGGCACTCAGTCCATTACTTAAGTTCACTTCTACCGCTTGATTTATCTGTAAATCACCGACATTTTTCTGTGGTACCTGACCGGTCACTTTTAACACTGAGTCATCTACCAGCACACCTACTACATTGCCTTTTTGCATATAATCGCCTAATTCAACCGCACGGCTGTTCAATACGCCGGAAAATGGCGCCAGTATGCTGGCGCTATCTACTTCGTGCTGGATAAGTGCTAATTGAGCTCTGGCCGTCTGTACACCGGCCTGATCCGCAATCAATCGATTTTCGGCAATCATGCCTCTCTTTTTTAACTTGCGGCTGGCGGAAAGATCACTGTTTCTCTGTCTCAATACGGCCTTTGCCTGAGCCAATTGCTTGAGACGGTAGTCTGCAGACAAAGTCGCGATAGAGACTCCACTTTCTATTCGCTGCCCCTCTTGTACAGCGATTTCAGCAATACGCCCATCCACTTCAACTTTAATCTCAACCGAGCGATTTGCCTCGACCTGGCCTTGGACTGTCACAAAGCGCTGCACTGTCTTAACGTTAGATTCCAGCACTGTTACTTTCATCAGCGGCTTTTTCTTCACTGCTACAGGCTCATCCTTTTGCTCGCCGTCATTACCGTATACACCAGAAGCCATCCAGCCACCGAGAACAGCTACTACAACTACCGCAGAAAAAACTGATTTATTCATCGCTATCATCTCTCAAAAAATTAATCTTTACAGGTCCATTTGCCATCGCCGACACCATATAGTCGGCCATCAGCGGAATATATTGATCTTGTAACGGGCAACTTTGCTGTTGAGCATCTCTGCTATTTTGAATCCGCATAATCGCCCCTTCAAAGGTTGCACTCATACCTAAAATTATTACTTCAAGGGGTATCACTGCAGTGATACCTCCCTCTTTTACGCCTTTCAGTATCGGGATACTAAAAAGCTCAATTACGGCCGTTTCCACACTTTGCAATTGCTGCTTGAACTTCTCGCTTAATCTGTCTCTGAAGCCGCCTTCCTTACAAGCCAAATAAATTTTGCTGTGTACTGCATCATCGCGATGAAACTCAAAAGCGCAGATGATTATCGCGTGCATTTGTTGTATGCCGCTGAGCTTAGTATCAGCGACTATGCGTTTAAAATTATCCAGTAACGCTTCAAAACCTGATAATAACAACTGTGCATATATGTCATCTTTACAATCAAAGTGCTTATATATAGTCCCTTTGCCAATGCCTGTGACACTGGCTATATCAGCGACACTGATATCTTGCCAGTGCTGGTCACTCAACAATGCCAGTGTACACTCAAGAATTTGCTGCTCTCTAAGCTTAAATTTTTGTTCTTTCCACACTACTTGCATTTAGTTACTCACAGCTATGAGATTTTCCACACCATCACCACAGTTTTTGCAATGTGCTGACGAGCGGTCCACTCAAGCTCAATTGTCAGGTAAAAAATAGGAATTATTCGCAAAAACAAAACCGCTGGTCATTTTATGACCGATAGTCACAAAATGCAACAACAAGATCAAAAACATCTTTTCTACCACTGCGATATTATGCAGCAGCTTATGTCCATACAATATCTGTTCATTGTATGGATGCACTCTGTTGTTCCAGACCCAAAGCACTGGACTTTAAATAGCCTTTAAGTGAGAATCGGTAGGAAAATAATATAATAAAGAGGGATAAAATTTGAAATTCAATAAATTAGCCATAACATCTGCTGTTATTCTCGGTGGTCTATCTATGCAACTTAGTGCCGCCACCCAATGGAATGTATCCCTCTGGGGTAAGCCTCGCGCTTTTACTGTCCACGTAGAAAAGTTGGCCGAGCTGGTTGAGCAGAAAACTAAAGGTGATTTTAAGATAAAAATATCTTACGGCGGACTGTCTAAAAACAAAGAAAACTTAGACGGAATCTCCATCGGAGCCTTTGAAATGGCACAGTTTTGTGCCGGTTATCACCGGGACAAAAACCCGACAATCACAGTAATGGAGCTTCCTTTCCTGGGTATTTCCACACTCAAAGAAGAAGCTAAGATCGCCATGGCGCTGTATAAGCACCCCGCTGTAGTCAAAGACCTGGCACGCTGGAATGCCACTTTGCTAATGCCATCACCACTGCCTCAGTACAACATTATTGGCGTAGGTGCTGCACCAAAAAGTGTTGCCGACTTCGCCGGTATGCGAGTTCGAGCCACTGGCGGTATAGGTAAAGCTCTGGCTAGCATAAAAGCCGTTCCCACCTCAGTGACTGCCACTGAAGTGAGAACAGCGCTTGATTCAGGTGTCGTTTCAGCGGTGGCTTTTGCCCCACACGCACACATGGCCTATGGCACGACTGCAGCTGCTAAATGGTGGACTGCAAACTTGAACCCCGGCACAGTTAACTGCCCTGTAGTGGTCAACTCTGATGCGTTGGCTGCCTTAAGTGATACTAATAGACAGGCGCTGTTAGGCTCTGTGGATGAGTCTATCTCACACTACATTAGTAATTATCAAGGCAAGACTATGGATAAGTGGGGTCCGTTACTCGATGAAAAGAACATCCAGCGTGTCTCTTTCAGCGACTCTGAACTGGCCGAGTTCAAAAAAATCGCCGCTGCTCCCACCCGCGATGCCTGGATTGCCAGCATGACCGACAAAGGTCTGCCCGCTCAAGAGCTGTATGACTTGGTCAACTCTATGATCGGCAAATAGCACTGCACACTACTCTCTAACCAGTCGGGCTAGAGAGTAGTTTCTTCCAGTGTTTCTCACTGTTATTTCCCTTAAGCTACACATACACAGAGGTGGCTATGTCCAGTTCCTCAGATATCCTCCAGGATAATTCTTTACTGAGTCGGGTCGACCGGCTATTTTTTCGCCTGGAAACCCTGTTTGCACTACTCGGTGGCATCACTATTTTTTTATTAGTCATGTTAGCGGTTTTTAATGTTATGGGTCGCTGGCTGTTTTCACTGCCCGTTTCAGGCTATATCGATTGGGTTGAACAATTTATGGCGGTGTTTGCCTTTTTTGGTATCGCCTACTGCCAGCGCTTGGGCGGTCATATCCGCATGGATATTTTGGTATCCCGACTCAAGCGCAGGGTGCTTTGGATCAGCGAATTCACCTCGACGTTGCTGATGTTAATCATCACCCTGGTACTTATTTACGGCTCGTATTTGCATTTTTTAAGAGCGTTTATCAACGGCGACAGCTCTATGGATATTAGTCTGCCAATCTGGCCAGCAAAATTAGTCGTCCCCTGCGCCCTTACTATCTTGGCTATTCGACTACTACTGCAACTTTGGGCCTACCTGCGGGCGACTATCGAAAACACCGATAGCCCAGTCGCAGTCCCCCTTATTGAAGATGCTGCTACCCAGGCGGCACGAGAAGCTGAAACTGTTTCTCATGCCCCAGAGGACGAAAAATAATGAATGCTATCAGCAACTGGTTCATGACGATGGGCTCTATCGATATCGGCCTGATCGTTTCCGGCTTTATGCTCTTTATGGTCGTTATTGGGGTACGCGTAGCTTTTGCAGCAGCGGCCTCTGGTTTTTTAGGTTTGGTGTGGGTTTTCAGTATAAAATTAGGCTTCGATAAAGGATTAATAGTGGCGATGAAAATGGCCGGTACTATCCCTCATTCAAAAGTAACCACTTTGTCGTTGTCATTGATTCCCACCTTTATCTTGATTGGCTATTTAGCCTACTACGCCGGACTGACCAAGGCATTGTTCACGGCTGCCAAACGCTGGGTGGGCTGGTTACCTGGAGGCCTGGGAGTTGCCACCGTATTCTCCACTGCCGGTTTTGCCGCCGTATCCGGAGCTTCAGTAGCAACTGCCGCGGTATTTGCCAGGATCGCCATTCCTGAAATGCTCAAGATGGGTTACAAGAAAAGTTTTGCCGCGGGTGTGGTTGCCGCAGGCGGTACCTTAGCGTCACTGATTCCCCCGTCTGCCATTTTGGTTATCTACGCTATTATCGTCGAGCAGGATGTTGGTGTACTGCTGATGGCCGGCTTTTTACCCGGTATAGTTTCAGCCTTTATCTACGCCGGTTTGGTGATTCTGTTGGCGACGGTTAACAAAGATCTGGGCCCACCGGTGAAGGGCTTTAGCTGGGCTGAGCGCTTTGAATCGCTGCCGGGCACTTTCCCGATCTTTTTTGTCATCGGTATCATCATTGTCTGTATTTATGGTGGCGTAGGTACTCCTACTGAAGCCGGTGCTCTGGGCGCATTTGTGATCTTAGTGATGGCCATTTACAAAGGAATGAAATGGCATAACCTGCAAGATGCACTGATTGAATCCGCCAAGCTGACAGTGATGATATTTACCATTATCTGGGGGGTGTTACTCTATGTGCGCTTTCTTGGATTTGCCGATTTGCCGACAGCATTTTCCGACTGGATCACAGGCTTGGATCAGAGTCCGATGATCACCCTTGTCTGTATCTTACTGGCCTACGCCGTGCTGGGGATGTTTATGGATGCCATCGGCATGTTATTACTGACACTGCCGATCACTTACCCTGCCGTTATCGCCCTCAACGGCGGCGAAGATGTCAGTGCTGCGGATTCAGCGTTTGGAGTTTCCGGGGTCGGTTGCGCTATCTGGTTCGGGATAATTGCAGTGAAAATGTGTGAACTCTGTTTAATTACACCGCCTATAGGACTGAACTGCTTTGTAGTAGCCGGAGTGCGTAAAGACATCACCGTACAAGATGTTTTTAAAGGAGTTACGCCGTTTTTTGCCGCTGATGTATTCACCATCACCGTGTTGGTTGCCTTCCCAAGTATCGTGTTATGGCTACCTTCGCTGATTAATGCATAGTTGAATCAGGCGTGAGGCGCATGAATGGCCGTGAGGCGTGAGGCGTGAGGCGTGAGGCGTGAGGCGTGAGGCGTGAGGCGTGAGGCGTGAGGCGTGAGGCGTGAGGCAGTATTAGGGACTGCCTTACGACTGCAACAAGTGTTCCACTTAATGCAGAGCACATTGCCGACAACAATTGATAATACCGGGCCGCAACGCTGCGGCACTTTAGCGCCAAGCTAACGGCATATAAGAAACTAAAGAGAGTAGCTTTACAGTTACTCTCTTTACTTGTTATAGCGAGAATTCAAACCACTGATTAATGGCTGCTGTTGTTGCACTATGTCGATTAGAAACTCGCGACATGCCCGTACCCTTGCAGTATCCCTCAAGTCAACGTGACTAAGTACCCAGATTCCCCAATCTGAAGGCTTTAAAGGTAAATCTAAGCGGCGCAGATCGGGGCAGCTATCAGCGATAAAACAAGGTAATCTGGACACCCCCATGCCAGAGTTTACACAGTTGACCATGTTAGTCACATCATTGACCCGCACAGCCACTTGGGCATTGCTAAAGTGCTGTTTAACCCACTCAGGATGCTGGCCTTTGTGCTCCCATAAAACCAAATGTTCGGGGTTCGGGTGTTTTTCTAAATACTGCGCACTGGCGTACAACCCATGAGTTAACGGTAATACTTTTTTTCCTATCAGGTAATCAGGCGGATTGGCGGTCAATCGCAGGGCTATATCTGCCTGTTTGGCGGATAAATCCAACAACCCAGCAGAGCTTGATAACAGTAATTCGATCCCTGGATAAGCGCATTTAAATACTTTTATATAGGGGATCACCAGACAATTAAAGACATCGTGAGCCGCGGTCAGATTTAACGTGCCGGTAAGCTGTGTATCCAAACCCATGATTTGCCGCTCAATACTGTGGCTCTGCTCCTGCATCGTTAACGCCATAGGTTGCAAGTTCTCACCGGCCTCTGTCATCGCATAACCATCTGCGAGGCGGTCAAACAGTCTGCTGCCTAAGCGCTGCTCCAGAGCCTGAATCCTTCGCGCTACTGTGGTGTGCTTCACCCCTAACTCACGACCGGCGCCACTCATGCTTTTTGCATTCGCCAGCGCCAGGAAATATCGCAGATCATCCCAATTCATTACCCCTACCTCTGTTGTTAAACGCTGTGCATTATTGCACATTGAATACCATTTATAGAATATTTAATTCTCGATCTGCACAAGATAAGCTAGTTTTAGTTTCTCTTACAAAAACATTTAAGCTACAGGTGCAGACTATGCCGACAAAAAATATTGCTCAGATCACCTTGATTAGTCATTATCTATGCCCTTATGTACAACGGGCAATAATTGCACTGACGGAGCAGCGGATTGAGTTTAAACGTATAGATATTGATTTGGCGAACAAGCCCGATTGGTTTAAAAGGTTATCACCGCTGGGAAAAGTACCCGCTCTGCTGATCGATGAACAGACAGTGTTGTTCGAATCTAACGCTATCGTTGAATATATTAATGATATTAGTGGCTCTTCTCTGCTTGCCACTGATCCATTGACAAGGGCCAAAGAGCGCGCCTGGATAGAGTTTGCCTCCGCCACCTTAAACAACATCGGCCAGCTCTACAATGCTAAAACCGAGGCACAATACCTAAATGCGCTCTCAATGCTAGAGAGTAAGTGGTGTACTTTAGAAAAAAATTTAAGTGGATCAACGTTCTTCAATGGCGAGCATTTTTCTTTGGTAGACGCCGCTTTTGCCCCGGTATTCAGATACTTTGATGCCTTTGAAAAATTTGCCGAGTTTAAATTTCTCAGCTTGTGTACCCATGCAGCTAGCTGGCGAAAAACCTTAGCCCTGCGCCCCTCAGTGAAAACAGCGGTGGCAGAAGACTACATTCCCCTGTTAACTGCCTTTGTAATTCAGCGTAATTCTTACTTGGGCTCTCTGGCCAATAACTACCTGCATAAACGGCGTTAACATAGGCCCGCTGCAAATTTATAAATTGTCCTGTGGTTAGGATTGCTAACCTGCTACAGCCAAGTAATAAATTGATCCGCGCAGCTATCCATAAATAACCTCGCCAACGACACAAGGATCAGCCGAGATGTATACAAATACCCAGCTTAGAGACATTAAAACAAACCTATTTGCAAACCCACCAACTGCTCAAAGGAGCTGCCTTTGACCGACAAAAGCGCATCCAAAGCCGGTTTTAATTGTTTATCGACGTAGTGATCGTAATCTAAGCGGGAGCTGAGACACTCCTCTGGCTCAGGTCCGTTGACTGTTATGTAGTATTTAATCACTTGATTGCGGCTCACTTGTTCTCGCAAATTTTGGGCCCGATAATACTGTTGTAATTTCAGTGCCGCCTGGGCGTGCGGCGGTCGATTTTTTTGGTACTCTTGCAGCCCCTGACGCAATTTCTTGTGATACAACAATTGTCCATCCAGCTTCCCCTCACGTACAGCAGCCACCGTATCAATGATGTATTGCTCGTAGGGCAAATCGTTAAAGGCACAGTGAAAAACATGCCGCTGCATTTTCTTGGCAAGTTCAGTCCAGTCGGAGCGCACATTTTCCATGCCTTTAAAGACCATCTGGGTGCTATCGTCAGGAAAATGTTGTAAACCGGCATAACGTTTTTTTGTGCCCAAGTCAGAATCGCGCATGGTTGGCATTAAAAACTTAGTGTAGTGAGTCTCATACTCAAGCTCTAAATGACTGCTGATGGCATATTTATCGCTCAGAGTTGATCTCCACCAAGCGGTCAGTTCAGCGGCCATTTGCTCCCCTATGTTATGTGCCTGAGCATCAGTACAATCCTCGCCGAGCCAGACAAATACTGAGTCTGTATCGCCGTAAATAACTTTATAATCATAGTCTGCCTCGATTTTTGTAGCGGTGCTGGTGAGAATTTCGTGACCGCGTAAAGTGATAGAGCCGGACAGTCGGTGATCAAAGAAACGACAGGCATCAGAACCTAATACCCCATACATTGAACTCATCAAGATCTTAATCGCCTGGGACATGGAATGGTTATTACTCAGCTTAGCTCTGTCCCTGGCCTGCCATAATTCGTCCATCACCAGCGGTAATATATTATCTTCTTTAGTGAATACAGCACCATTGAAACCCGGCACTAACTGCTCCTGATCTTCGCAAATAGCACTTTGCGCTAAGCCTAGGGGATCTATTTTAAAGGTGCGGATAATACTGGGATACAAGCTCTTAAAATCCAGCACTAAGACATGTCGATACAACCCGGGGATAGAGTCCATGACATAACCACCAGGGGATGCCATGTCGGAAACACCTGATGCGTATTCAGGGGCAACGTAGCCATTGCGGTGTAACAGTGGTAAATATAAGTTATCAAAAGCACTGGACCACCCCCCTACTTTATCAAGTGCCAGCCCAGTCAGCGCAGTTCGCTCAACTAAATATTCAATCAGTTGTGCGTGAGCAAAAATCTCCAGAACCAACTCGCAGTCCATCAAATTGTATTTGGCCAGTGCCTGCTTATCGGTGGCGTACATCTCGATAATTTCATCGGCACGATGGGCGACATTCTCAACCAACTTACCTCGTTTGAGCAGTACGCGGGAGACATTTTCTAAAGAGAAGCTATCAAATTGAAAGGTTGCGCCTTTAAGTACATCGATGCCATCGAGCACAATGCGTCCGGCTATGCGCAGATAGACCTTGCCGCGTGCCGATTTATGCAAATCACAAAGACTGCCATCGCGGCCTATATGCAGCGCTACACTGTGCTGATCTGCCCGCTGCTGAATGACTGAGAAATCAAAGCCAATAACATTCCAACCAATCAGGATATCCGGGTCACAGTCATTGAGCAAAGTGACGTAGCGCTGTAACAGCGAGCGCTCATCACCGCAGTATTTGACAACGCTGTCATCACAGCCTTCTCCCAACATCAATACTCGCTTAAAGCCGCTATTACTCTGCACGCCAATACACAGAATAGTGCCTAGATGCATATCGGTTTCTATATCCAGGGAGAGAATATCAAAGCGAGGTTGGTACTGTTGTTTGGCTATTTTATGCGGCTCGCAGCTATTGCTAAAGGCTACGGCTCCGCGGATAAATCGCTCCATCAAATACCTGTCAACAGGGCGAATATCTTCTTCCATCATCACGATGTGCGCGTGATGTAGTTTGTTAATTATTTTACGCGCGCTGTGCAAACTGCTGACGTACAAACCCATCACCGGCTGCTGCTGTAAATCTTTTAGTTGCAGCTCATGTAAACGCCAGTCAGCCATTGAGCGCAACAAAAAACGGATTTCCTGCGCATCCTTTTGCAGTACAAAAAATACTTGTTCTTGAGCTGTTAAACAGATGCATTGCGGCCCGCTATCTGTGACCAGCCAATAGCTGAGTTCGATGCCCAGCTCTGTATCGCGCTGGTTAGAGGATAGGACGAAACCACTGCTAACTATTGCAGACACTTGCGGCTCAATCCGAAAAGGGCTGAATGACTTCCATTGATACAAATTCCGTTTCCAGCACGCTGAGACTGCACGCCTCAAACAATAATTTCAAATTAGGCCCTGCGTCCATGGTAAAGTACACAGCAACTCCCGCCTCTCGCAGTTGCCAAACCTTGTGCATAACTGCCAGAGATTCGGGTAGCCAATAGACCAATGGCGGCCAGGCGGACATCATAGTGGCGTGCATAGACATAGCATTTTTCTCTGCACACGCTCCCATCCGGGCAAAATCTCGATCGGCTATTGCCTGCTCTAAAGTAATCAAATCACTGCCAGCCTGCTCCGGCCAACTGGGGTACAACTTTGAAGTTTCGATAGTGCGGTTCATGCCGCTACGAGAATCTACAGGTTTCTGCACACTGCTGACTTTAATCAGACCAATACGTAAGTTGGGCCAACGGTTGTCCAGCTGACTGGCGACACTGTCCATACCATCACTTTGGCTGCCCATATCCCAGCGCACAAATCCGCTATAAATGGAGCGCGATGCACTGCCGCTCCCCATTCTGGCAAATGCCGAAAGCACGGAATTTTCCAGCTTCAGGGAGAAAAAGTCATCCAGTGCCAACACCAGCGCGGCAAAACCAGATGCGGAAGATGCCAGCCCCGCTGCGGTCGGAATATTATTGCGGGTATCGACAATCAGCGGAATTTTTTGCCCGCGGCGAAACAGATCAACAAAGGCAATCACTTTGCGGCTAAAGTTGCTATCCAGGGACAGATCTTTGTTGTTGAGCCGAACTTTATCCAGACCTGTCTCACTGTGGCTAATATTAGTATGCGAGCCAAGATGCGCCAGTGAGATTGACAAGCTGGAATTAACCGGCAAGTTTAATTCTGCATCTCGCTTACCCCAATACTTGCACAGAGCGATATTGCTGGGAGCAAAGGCATCGGCATATTCCCTGGACACTAGCCGGGACGGCAAATAACGATTAACAACACTGGCTTTGTCGATACTGCTATTGCTCATGGCTGATGACTCCCTGCGCCGAGACCTTAATGACTATTTGTTGGTAATTTTCCAGTGGCTGATCTATACCGAGTGAGATCACACAATCCCCCAAACCTGAGCCGGAAATCTTTGCCCCAGACACGCCACTTTGAGCCCGCAGTTGATAAATCATTTCACTCAATGCTAAATCATTGACACCTAAGCTATCCAGTTGACCCTGATAGAGATTCATTAGCTTACCTAACTCGGACCAGTTCTGAGCTCTCACTGCGCGCATTGCAGCTATGCTAATCTGATCCATTAATTGATAGATATTGGCATAGAGTTCTGGCTGCTGTTGCTCCCATTGCGCCACGATAGCCAACACATCCGGGGTTTTGGTTTTGTAGCCAACGTAGTGTAGGGATATTTCAGGCAACCCATTGAGCACCTCAACAGTACAGGGATCTACTTTATAGGCGATCACTCCGCCGTAGATACTTGCTGCCAGATCTGTTCCAGAGCCACGCCCTTGCACGGCACGTACCACCGCCAGTGAAAGTTGCAAATGCTCTGCCAGAGAGATGTTTTGTCCGCTGTGCAGCGACAGTGCCTTTACGGTTGCCGCAGTCACCGCAGCAGAAGATCCCAAGCCTAGTGTATGAGAAAACTCTGCCTTAATGACCAAGTCAAAACCATATTCAAGCTTATCTAACTGTAATGAAATTGCTTTAAGCACAAAACTGAGTTTAGCCTCATTGATAAGCTGATCCAAGTTCGACTGATATTGACACAGCGCCGAGTCGATAGTAATTACCCGATCAGCTCTGGGAGTCAGTTGCACTTCAATGCCTTTATCTAATGCACAGGCGATAGCCCAATAGCCTTTTACTACTGCGTGTTCACCCATCAGCATGACGCTTCCCGGGGCTGTAACCCTAATTACCTCTGCCATTTTAAACGATGATCCTCGCACCTTTTAAGTCCTGCTCAAGCACACCCCATTTCATATTGAAGTCCGCAAAAAGTTGCTCACCTGTGGTATCTTTTGCATACACCAATAGCAGCCCACAGGAGTCGCCAATATAGGAGCCGGCTCCCGCTATTTTTGCCACCCCACCACGTGCTTTCAATTGTTCAATAATCATTTTGACGCGCTCAGAAACCACTCCTATATATTCCAACAGCGCTTGATTAGCCACTATTGCCTCGCTGGGATTGGCGTTTTTATACAACTGCTGCACCATATTCTGTGTTACATCCGCAAATTCATCCCACAACTTAGTATCTTTGGCGTGTTGCTGAGCAACATAGCTGACACACTCTCCCGTCGAACTTTGCGGAGTTCCGGTGAACAACCAGTACCAATTATGGTTTAATCGCAATGGTAATTGCTTAACACTCTGTCGCTGCACTTGTACCACCCCACCTAATATGACAGTTGCCGCATCGATCAAACTGCCTTTACCGTGTTGTAAGCGCTCACAGTGTTTAACCAGTTGATAGCGCTGTTCACTAGTACTGGTTTTGTTATTAATCGCCTCTACTAAGAGCACCGCTGCTGCAATCATTGATGCGGATGACCCCATTCCCGCTCCAATCGGCAATTCACTGTCGCCATTAAAATGCGCACTGAGCGATTGGGTCGGCAGTTGCGATGCCAATACGTACAAGACTAGTTGCACCGGTGAGTTGAGGATACTTTCAACCTTGATGCTGCCGTCTATAAATTTTTGAAACTGTCTATCTAAAAAAGAGACTAGCGGGGATAATTTTGCGATTGGATGATTAGAATGGACTTTGATGCCTATAAACTCGGCAATTAATTCTGAACCTTTAACCGGGGCGTAGTGGATGTGACTGTAGAGTTTTATCGCTGTGGCAATAGCGGGCGCTCCGTAGACTACAGAGTGCTCGCCGCTCAATATTATTTTACCTGGCGCGAGACCTTGCATCAGAGCGCAATGTACTCTCTTTTGTGATCGCTAATGTTCGCTAGTCTGAATTTACCTTTAGTATCTGCCGCTATATCCAAGCGCTCACCGTCCTGAGGATCAGGTGCTTGATACAACTCCAGGTACTGCTCGTAAGCCAGCTCACTGCGCGAATCTAACATTGACATATGCAGCTCTTTAAACAGCCACTTCTCATAGCCATCCACTACAGTTCCGGAGAAAAACTCGGCCACACAACCTGAGCCGTAGCTAAAAAAACCTATGCGCTGGCCAGATATATCTTTGTTAGAGTTTTCCAGCAGTGACGTTAAGCCGATAAACAGTGAGGCGGTATAACTATTGCCAATCAGTTTGTTATACAGCAGCGATCCCTCTATCTGCGCTTCAATGCCCTGGGCATCCAAAGGTGTTTTATTAACTTTAGATAAGTGACGGTGTGCTTTTTGAGCCATCCGTGAAAAGGGCAAGTGATAGCAAAAATAGCTTAAATCGGTAAATGCAACATTGCTGGCCTCACGAAAGTGCTCCCAGGCGCGCTTCAGCGATTTCAAATAGATTTTGGTCGAATATTTACCATCAACTATGGCTGTTTTGCGATAGTTGGGACGCCAGAAATCCATCACATCTTCCGTGTAGTTACCTACTTGTGGATCGATAGTGATTATTCTTGGGTTGGCTCTGATTAACATAGCGACAGCACCACAGCCCTGAGTCGCTTCACCGGGGCTGTCCAAATCGTATTTAGCGATATCTGAGGCTATGACTAAGACTGTTTGCTCTGGTTGGCGAGCGACTAATGCACAGGCCATCTGCACTGCTGCCGTGGCTGAATAACAAGCTTGCTTCAGCTCTACCACTCGACAATTCTCATTCAGTCCTAACAGACGATGTACGTAGACACCCGCGGATTTGGACTGATCAATGGCTGTCTCAGTGGCGAATAACAAAGTGGATATATTTTTACTGTCTGCACCTTTGAACAACGGCGCAGCAGCGCTTGCAGCCATAGTCACAATGTCTTCATCGTGAGCGGGCATGCCCATTTTTTCCTGGCCAATGCCAACGTAGTACTTTTCCGGGTCGGTGTTCTGCGCTCTGGCTAGAGTCCGTAGATCCAAATAGTAATTGGATGTGTAAAAGCTGATTTGATCAATACCAACAGACGACATACTAGGATTGTTCCTCAACGCTCTTCCAGCAATAGTGAATTGTTTTTGAAGAGGCTCTTTATATCTTTCATTCCTAAAAGAAACATAGCTGTTTTAAATTCTTTGTGTAATCTCTCTATCTCTACGATTACCGCCTCAGTGGAGTGCATTGCCGGTTTTAAAAATGGCGCGGCTACTCCACAAATTGAGGCGCCGAGTATAACAGACTTAAGCATATCAATCCCATTCCTAATACCGCCACTGCTAATTAAAGTGACACTATCTGTATAAGAATTCAACATCTGTAAAGAAGTGACAGTGTCTATCCCCCAATCCTGAAAACACAACCCCAGATCATTGCCTGAGAGAGGATTTTCTGCGCTGACAGCAATCGCTGGATCGCGTCTTTGATTGCGATGATGCTCAATGCGACTCCAGGAAGTTCCGCCTTTGCCCGAGACGTCGAAATATTTAACCCCGGCGGCCATGCCCTGCTTTAAATCTGCCAGTGAAAAACCTGAGCCCACCTCTTTCAGCAGTACCGGCTTGTCTAATTGACTGACAATAGACTGTATTTTCAGATGAAGGTCACTAAAGTCAGTATCCCCCTCTGCCTGAATGGCCTCTTGCAGCGCATTTAAATGCAAATACAGACCGTCCGCTTGCAGTATATCCACCGCTGCTTGCGCCTGAGTGATATCAAACCCTTTATTTAACTGGACCGCACCAATATTGCCTAACAACACTGTACTGGGGGCAAACTGGCGCAGTTTAAAACTCTGCTGAGCTGCCTCACTACTAAACATTACTCGCTGCGACCCTACAGCAAGAGCTACCTGGCAGTGCTCTGCTGCCTCTGCCAGATGTCTGTTAATTTTTCTGATCAATTGATGATCTCCCCCTGTCATAGAAGAGATTAACAGCGGAAACGATAATTTCTTAGCTAAAAAATCACAGCTAGTGTCTACTTGATTCAGAGCGATGCCCGGGAGCGCCCTGTGAGTAAGTTTAAGTCGATCAAAATAACTGCCCTGACGATCAGTGTAAGGATCACTCTGTATGACCTCTATATGCTCAATCTTGCGATCGTTGGTTGCGTCTGTCATTTCCTTTCCAACTCTATGTGTGCTTGCATTAGCTCGCCGGGGTTAGTCTGGGCAGCTAATAGCGACAATTCTCCACAGAGTACTGTTGCAGCACAAATCGCCGCCAGACGCCTGGCATTATCCCCCGCTGGACGTTCCTCTTTACAGCCTAATTTACGCAAATTTTCTTCAACAAAGTCCAGACCTTTACCGTTGCCCACTGAACCGACAATCAAGTTGGGTATAGTGCAGGAAAAATACAGATCATCATCGCGTACCTCTGCATGCACAACTCCCTGTGACCCTTCAATAATATTTGCCGCATCTTGACCCGTCGCCAGGTAGAAAGCCAATAACATATTGGCATAGTGGGCGTTAGCACTGCGCAACCCACCAGCAATCATGGTGCCAATTAAATTCTTTTTAATATTTAAATCTACGACTTTCTCTGGGGTCGTCTTTAACCGGCGCCGGCAAATCTCTCTGGAGATAATTATTTCTGATACAACATTTTTACCGCGCCCTAAAATGCCATTCACAGCAGTGGCCTTTTTATCCGAGCAATAATTAGCCGATATGGATGAATAACGCAAGTAGGGATACTGTTGTAAAATCCACGGAAACAGCTGATCAGCCGCATTAGTCACCATGTTATGGCCCGAGGCATCTCCAGTGGTAAATTCCAGCCTGAGATAGAGTAAATTTCCCACTATCTGCGCATTGATGTCGATTAAATTTGCAAAGCGACTAGAGCGGCTGACAATCTCATTCAATTCAGGAAACCTGGATTTTATAGATTGCAATGCGTTCAATGCCTGCTGTGCATTACCCGCCTCCAATAATATCGAGCGACTCATGCGCTCATCTACAACAGTCGTCAATATTCCATCGGTCAAAGTAGAAACACGTGCACCACGGCCCACTGAATGCCACAGTGGAGTTTCGTAAGTAGCCAGTGGCACTGCTAGCTTTTCATCCAGAGTGCTACCGCTTATTTTGATCGGCCCCACCCAGCGCATCGGGATAGGCGCGGCTAATATTTTGTGCTTCTTCATAGTTTTTGTCCAAAAAAAAAGGCTGCTATTAAGCAACCTTCTGTTTTATTTTGCAGTACTTTAAAACCTTGAGCGAGATTTTAAAGTAACAACAATGATAAACCGAGCTTCATTGTTTAGTGCAGCTCCAGTTATGTGCCGGATATAGCGAACATTTTAACGAGCAAGCATCAATTATGCAACGCAGAATCGATGCTTGGCACAGCACTGGCTGATCTTTAACACTCCCGCGGACTATCAGCAACCTAGAAAGGGTTTAATTTCCTTAAGCGTTCCATGAGTGTTGGGCTGGATGCCGCTACATTTTGTACAAAAGTGGTTGTTTGCATCGCCTTAAGGTCTAATTCCAGTACATCTAACAACTCACCGGTGCTGCTCAAGACACGATACTGAGCTAACATGTGATCGTAGATTGCTTCATTAAAGGCATTTTGAGATGAAAACACTTCGTTCTCTGTATCCAATAAATCCAGTAGCGATCTTTGACCTATATTGAACTGCTTAAGATAAGAGTCTCTGGTACTCTCAGTAGCCGTTACATGCTGCTCCAGATAATCTAACTGACGGCCCAATATTTCATAGGCGTTCCAAGATAAATCTAGACTTTGCAATGTTTGTCTGGCGGCATCTGCCTGGATGTTTTTTGCCTCATCTATCTGGTGTCTGGTCTGACGAACTCGCGCCTTATCAGATCCACCGTTGTAGAGGTTATAACGCATCCTGACCATGGCGGTGATGTCTTCGTTTGGCGCTTCAACCCCATCGATGTTGTTGTTCCAGGTACGATTGACTTCCAAATTCAATGTCGGAAACATCAAACTACGAGAGGACTCGTACTGATGACGGGCCGCTTCAACATCTGCTGCAGCCAGTTTCAGTGTCGGGTGCTGATCATAGGCACGCGCTAACGCCTGCTCGAATGTAGCTGGAATCCAACTCTCTTCAATAGTTGGATCTTCCATTGAGGCGGCGACTTTTTTACCTGTCACTCTCTGGTAGGCCGACTGTGCGTCGAGCAAGTTATTTTGTGCCGAGAGCACGTTAACTTCAGCCAGTGCCAGACGACCTTCCGCCTGTTTAATTGAGGCAACAGTACCTACCCCAGAATCAGATCTGCGTCTTATCTGCTCAAAGATACGCACATGGGTCATCAAAGTGTTTTCAGCTTGAACCAGAAGTGATTGGCGCTTGAGAACCTCTAAGTATGAACGAGCAGTTTCCAGAGCCGTTTCTTCGGCTATTTCTCTCAATCTGTGATTGACGGAATCGAGACGCGAAGACTGCCTTCCCACTTCACTGCTGGTAAGAAAACCATCGAACAACATCTGGTTTAAACTAAGATTTGCTTCGGTACGTTTAAGCTCAGTGTCATCGCCTGGGAATACTTTAGTTTTTTCCCAACCTACGCCGGCACCTATATCGATTTTAGGGAAATAGCCGCCCTTTGCTTGCTTAACTTCTTCAAATACCGCGTTGCGCGCATTCATCACTGACTGTACTTGCGGGCTAGACAACACCGCCGCAGAAACGACAGAGTTTAAAGTCTCAGCACCAACTATCCCCACTGGTGCTGCAGTAAAAGCTAATACCAATATTGCCTTTTTGATTCTCACTTGGATTCTCCTATCCCGCTAAATAGTTCAGCTATTTGCTGTCTTTTAATTTTATTATTAATGAAACGCGATCGCTGGTTTCAGTTTTTCTAAGAACGGAACTTACATGGGCTTTAACTGTTCTTTCAGTTATGCCCAATTCTCGACCTATCTCTTTATTACTGGCGCCGGTAATCAATACCTCGACGGTTTCCATTTCTCTATCACTTAAACCAAACGACGCCAGATCTATATGTTTATCATCGGATTGCTGCAACAGACGCTTCAACATTTTTTGTACTATACTGGTGCCAGCCCAAATATCACCTTTGCGAACAGAACTAATCAACTGACTGAAGATTGACGCTGTTACAAAAGTATTAATATAGCCTTTAAATCCATTAAGTAATAATTCAATTCCCTGAGCATCATTTGGATTATCTGAAAAGCCAATTAAATTAACCTTATCCCAATAAACACTCAGCAAACTGATCTGATCTTTAGTAAGCGAGTCTAAATGCACTAATAGACAGCATTGCGGGGTAAAGGCCTGTTCTTCGATATTGTTCATATCTAGAAGTATAGGCCTACTTTCACCTGAAATACTAATCCAGCGCTGCTCTACATTTTCTCTAGATGTTAATATATACAAATTCATCGTCTGCTTCTATTAAGATTCGGCTCATAATAGCACTATAAAATGCGCTCCAAAAGAAAATCTATTATGAATCAAATGAAAAGATTCATAATTTATTAAGTTTAAGATTAAAATAAATCATATTTCATATTAGTGTACCTAGGCGTGTCATTATAATTTTTAGTTCATATTGCATTCAGCTTTGTTGGCTTGCTTCCACTTCCTATCTTTCTGTTAATGCATTCTGCTTAGCTTTTAGTATAGGCTTTAGTAGGTAATCCATAACGGTTTTTTTACCTGTCATTATATCTACTGATACAGTCATCCCTGATATAAGAGGCAATCGTTTACCATTTTTTTCTATGTAAGGCTGCTCAGTAGTTAGTCGAACAATATAAAATGGTTCACCCTTTTCGTTTAATACGGTACTGGGAGATACTGTAGATACCACCGCATCTACTCCACCGTATATACCAAAATCATAGGCAGATACTTTTATTACCGCTGTTTGACCGCTCAATACTTTAGCAATATCAGAAGGTTTTAATTTTGCCTCGACTAACAGGGTATCTTCCCAGGGAACAATATTAAGAATTTCATCCCCGGGCTGCACAACTCCATTAACAGTATTAAACAGCAACTCTTTAATTGTCCCTTTAACCGGAGAAGTCACTTCTGTTCTACGCAGTTTATCTTGCATACCTGTTAAAGCCTCGCGTAATCTGGCTGTTTCAGATAATGTTTCGTTCAACTCTGCCCTGGCACTACTTTGAAACTTTAATTTAGTCTCCTCAAGCATCTCTTTTGTTTCAGCCAGAGATGATTCTATCCTCGGTAAACTAAGGCGAATATTATTCAGCTCACCGGATAAATCTACCACTTGCCGCTTTAAGCGCAAATACTCAACTTCTGACACTACCCCATCACGGACCAACGGTGCGGTCATATCGCGCTCTTGCCTTAGTAAACTATAGCTGCTTCCCAGCTGGCTGCGCTTACTTTTTGCTTGAATCAATTCTTGCTCTTTTTGTCGAAGCTGCGCTTTGAAGATGGAAACGTTGGAATCCAACTCTCGGCCGCGGGCCTCATACAAGCTTTTCTCTTGTAATATTAACGAATTAAACTTATACGGAAAATCCTCGGGAACAACAAAGGGATTCCCCTCAGACTCCGCTTCAAGACGTATTGCCTTGGCAATTAACTCTAATTCTCTTACTTTATTCTCTTTAAACGAACTGGAGAAGCGGGTATCGTCGATACGCAATAACACTTGGCCCTTTTCCACCAAGTCCCCTTCACTGACCAAAATCTCTGCAACTATTCCCCCTTCCAGATTTTGAATCACTTGCAATTGCTTAGAGGGGATAATTTCGCCCTCGCCTCTACTTAGCTCGTCCAACTGCGCCCAACTCGCCCAAAAAATTGCCAGAGCGACAAACACAGCAACAGTCCAGAGCAACCATTTGGCTCCTGTGGGCGCTTGCTCCAACACTGCCTCACTGACACTTGACATATAGCGCAAATCTTTCTTTTCTACTTTAGTACTCATATTTCTTTACCTCAGCGCTGTATGTGTAAACGTCCTTGTTTCAGTGCATCCAGCACTGCATCTTTAGGTCCATCTGCAACCACCCGACCACTATCCATTACGATTATCCTATCCACCAATGTCAGCAGCGACATTTTATGGGTAACTAGAACTAAAGTGCGATGTTCACAGTATTCTTTAAGTTGCTTTCGCAAATAATCTTCGGATGAGTTGTCCATAGAGTTGGTAGGCTCATCTAAAATCAGGATATTGGGAGAGTGAATTAACGCTCTGGCTATTGCGATTGCCTGCTTTTGCCCACCTGACAACCTTGCTCCCCGCTCACCCACTGGCATTTCAAAGCCCTGCGGATGTCTATTTACAAATTGGTCTACTCCGGAGACAGCGGCTGCTTTTAGGAGTGCGTCATCGGATATTTCCGGAGAACCCATGATAATATTCTCACGCACTGTGCCATCAAATAACATCAGCTCTTGTGGTACATAGCCAATATTGCGCCTTAAATCCACCGGATCAATTTGATTCAGATCTATTCCATCAAGACTAATGGAGCCTTCGTCTGGGCTATACAGTCCCATCAGCAGTTTCTCAACTGTGGTCTTACCTGAGCCAATGCGTCCAATTAAAGCCGTTTTTTCGCCGGCTTTTATCTGAAAGTCTATTCCTTCCAGAGACACTTGCTCGGCTTCAGGATAGCTGAATTTCACCGATTTAAAGCTAATGCTTCCCTGCAAATCTGGACGGTGTACATAATTTTTCCCCTCGGCGCGCTCATCCGGCAGGCTCATAATTTGATTGAGAGTCACCAGTGCCGTTTTTGATTGAAAGAAGCTGGTTACTAGCCCTGTCACTTGCGCCATAGGCTGCAGTACTCGTCCGGATAAAATCACCGAGGCTATTAACGCGCCCATGGTCAGCTCGCGCTCGGAAATCAAATAAACACCGCCTATAACGATGCATACAGAACTAATCTGAGTGATAAATCCGGCAAAATTGGTTACCGAAGAGGAGATCATCTTACTCTTCAGGCTCCATTTAGAAATATAGCCTTCCGCCTGTTCCCAACGCAGTTGTAATACTGACGAAGCTCTCTGTGTTTTAACGGTCTCCATCGCCGTCAGGCACTCGATAAGGGTCGAGTTTTTTTGTGCGGATGCAGCAAAGGTTTTCTCAACCGCCACCTTCAGTTTTTTACTGGCGATGATCGAATAGATAAGCACGATCGGAATAGCGACTAGCGGTACGTATACTAATGGACCGCCTATCATAAACATGACCAGTAAGAAAATAACCGCAAAGGGGATATCGATCAGCACTGTATTAGTCGTAGAACTCAAGAAGCCTCGGATACTCTCGAATTCCCTTAAGTTACTGGCAAAGGAACCCACAGATTTCGGCATATGGGCATATTTCATGCTCATTACTTTTTCGAAAAGCATCGCCGACATTAATATATCCGCTTTTTTACCGGCTATCTCCAAGAAATACGCCCGCAACATTTTCAGACCAAAGTCGAACAGATAAACAGCAAATACACCTACGGCCAGCACCCACAATGTTTCCAGTGCCGAGTTAGGAACCACCCGGTCGTAGACATTCATCACAAACAGTGGATTAGCCAGAACAAACAAGTTAATGAGCAGCGAGGCGATCAGTACGTCACGGTAGATTTTCGCCGAGCGCCAGATCGTTCCCCAAAACCAATGCCCCTCTTTTTGGTCTAAGACACGGGAAACACGCTCGGTAAAGTGATATTCCAAGTTCAGGTATATCGCTACTCCACTATATCGCTGCTGAAGGCTCTCCATGGCGGTCCTTTTCATACCGCTGTCGGGAAAGATCAGTATTGCCTCGCCGGTTTGCTCATCTATCTCCTGCAGTATACAGGCATCATCATTTTCTAATAACAGCACTGCAGGTAAGGTAAGAGGGCTTATAGAAAGAAGATCACGCTCAACGACTTTGGCTGAAAAGCCGGCACGCTTGGCGGCCCTGACAAATAATTTTGGATTGAGTTTATTGTCTTCAAGCGGTAACCCATCCCTTAACGCCTCTGCCGAGAGAGGCCGATGATTCTGCTGAGTTAAATGCATCAGACATTTTAATAAAGGATCTTGTATTACATCCATTTCCTTGACCATTTTTATTATTTAGACATACTATCATGTAAATCATCCAGTTATAGACGAGTTACCACCATGTTATACGCATCGCGCAATACCGAAGGAAAAGTCATTGGCATTTCTGACACTCCCTCCAGTTCAGCAGAAGCAATTGACAACAATCATCCCGATGTCAAAGCATTCTTTTCTCAACACAATAAAGACTTCACACCGGATTCATATCTAGACGAGTCCGATTTAGCCATCGCCCGTATCTTGGACGATTTAGTAGACCTACTGGTTAAGAAGAACATCATTATGTTCACCGAATTACCAGACCAAGCGCAGAAAAAGCTGTTATCGCGCCGGGTAGTCAGATCTTTACTGCAAGAAAATAAACACAGCGTTGTAGAAGATAAAGAAGATCAAGAGTCTTCAATATTATCCGATGAAGATCGCTTGCTGTAATTATTTTTGCAGATCCAACAACTGCCTGTATATTCTTTAAAAATCAGCAGATTGCGGATAGAAAACACTGTATCTCGCAATCTATAAATATAAGACCAAGCGGTATAAGAAGGCCAGTAAACTGCTTGGCTGGAGCCGAATTTTAGTACTCACCCAACAGGGCTAGTCGATAGCGACCTAACCCGTTAGAATTTTTAATCACCGATCTAGAGCTAGATTATATAGCGGCCAACGCACTGAATGCATTACCTATTCCACAATATATTCAGATTTAATTAATATCCGCAAAAAAGCAGCCCATCTCAGTCACTTATTGAACAATTTTTCAGCCAACACACCACAACCTGCTGTTTTTATAGCCATCTCAAATATAGCAGTAGGCAACCCCAATCGATATTCAACCCAGAGTATTTTTTGCCAAAAAAAAAGCCCGCTCTACAGAGCGGGCTTTTTATATTCACAGTGACAGCTTAATCTTTTAACAAGTCTCTGCCTTTAGTCGCAGCAATACGCATGCGCAGAGCGTTTAACTTTATAAAACCTTCTGCATCTTGCTGGTTGTATGAACCTGCATCATCTTCCATAGTGGCGATAGCTTCGTCAAATAAACTTTCGTCAGAGCGACGACCAACAACGCTAATATTGCCTTTGTAAAGCTTAATACGCACATCACCGCTGACGTAACGCTGACTGTAATCGATTGACTGCTGTAGCATTTTACGCTCTTCAGACCACCAGAAACCGTTGTATATCAGCTTGGCGTACCTAGGCATCATCTCATCTTTAAGATGCGCTGCCTCGCGATCAAGGGTAATAGACTCTATAGCCCGGTGCGCCTTGAGCATGATGCTACCACCTGGTGTTTCATAGCAGCCGCGCGCTTTCATACCTACGTAGCGGTTTTCAACGATGTCTAATCTACCAACACCGTTCTCACCGCCGATTTGATTCAAAGTAGCCAGCACAGTCGCCGGTGTCATCGCTTCACCGTCAATAGCGACTATGTCACCTTTTTCATAGCTTAGCTCAATGTATCTAGCCTCATCCGGCGCAGCCTCAGGAGATACTGACCAACGCCACATTTCCTCTTCGGCCTCAACCCAAGGATCTTCCAAAATGCCCGACTCGTAAGAAATATGCAACAAGTTGGCGTCCATCGAATAAGGAGATTTTTTCTTATTCTTAGCGTAATCAACTGCTATATCATGCTCTTCACAGTAAGCCATTAATGACTCACGAGAACTAAGATCCCACTCACGCCACGGCGCGATGATTTCAACACCTGGCTTTAACGCGTAGGCACCGAGCTCAAAGCGAACTTGGTCGTTGCCTTTACCTGTGGCTCCATGAGAGATAGCATCCGCGCCAGTTTCGTTAGCAATTTCAATTAAACGCTTGGAAATCAATGGCCTGGCAATAGATGTGCCCAATAAATACTCGCCTTCATAGACAGTATTGGCGCGAAACATTGGGTATACAAAATCTCGTACAAACTCTTCGCGCAGATCGTCGATGTAAATCTCTTTAACACCTAAAGCCTCAGCTTTCGCGCGGGCCGGTTCAACTTCTTCACCTTGACCTAAATCTGCAGTAAAAGTTACCACTTCACAGTTGTATGTCTCCTGCAACCAGCGAACGATAACCGATGTATCTAAACCGCCAGAATATGCCAGAACGACCTTTTTAATTTCGGACATCTATATTGCTCCAAACCAAGACCCGGACCTTTTTACCGGATCATTATAAAAATAGGGGTGGCGTAGTATATAGCGGATCATACTATGCCACAATAAGTCTCATACTTTATAGAACATGCAAATAAGCCCTGTGCACCAGAGGCACTCAGAACTCGGTGGCTGCTCCAATGATCATTAAAACTATTGAATAAACCGTGCCGCTAACAGCTAGTTGTTAACTTAATACCGCTGAAAGGGACTATTCGCGATCCAACCTTATAGTCACCCGACGGTTACGGGCGCGGTTAGTCTTAGACGTATTAGGTACAACCGGATACCTCTCACCATGGTACCTGGTAGTTACCATAGACTCCTCCACTCCAAGAGAAATCAAATAACGGCTGACTTCTTCAGCGCGCTGCTTTGAGAGGTCTCTGTTCAACAAGCGTCGACCGCCACTGTCCGAGTGTCCATCGATGTAGATAGCAGTGACACTCTTATCTTCCTGTACGTAAAAGGCAATCAGCTCCAGACGCTCACGAGTGGCATCTGAAAGCGCCCATGCAGCAGGCGGGAACAATACTGCAGTGCGCGCAACTTGCCGGTAATTTGCCGGCAGTAATCCAGCCACACAACTAATATAATCTTTATAGGCCGCTTTGAAATTCGCCGCCGACAGCGCCACCCGTAATTGATCATCTGAGTTCATCCAGCGATCGACGGTAAAAGTCGGAGACATCCCCTTGTACAGAGAGACTAACATTTGTCCTGCATATACAGCATTAGTCTTTAGCACCCTTGCGGCTTGCAAAGTCCCTATCACTGATGTCGCTATCCCCGGCTGCCAGGGTGAAGCTTCAACAACCAAAGTTGCCTTACGTTTAATGGCCAGACGCTGGGTCGGCTTTAAAGTAAACAGAGGTTCAACCCCCGCTTCGTGTAGAAACTCACCTATACCGAATGCCGGTATCTGCTGTGATAATTTACATTCGAATTTGGATGACTCTAATACCCATTCCGATTCATCTATAGAGGCGCGAAAAGTAATAGCCTGAGCGGTACTTACTAGCATAAACATACACAAGACTGTAATAAACTTGCTATAAGAGACCATTATAAATCCACTCACTGCTGTTGGGTTTTCATTCAAATTGGATGTTACTGATCGTTGAGGACCATATCCCAGCCACCTAAATCTTTCCATCTATTGACTATAGAACAAAATAAGTCGGCAGTTTTTTCTGTATCGTAGAGAGCCGAGTGCGCTTTTTTCCCATCAAAGGGAATGCCTGCCATCTCACAGCCTCGAGCCAGCACAGTTTGCCCGTAAGCAAGACCTGAGAGTGTCGCTGTATCAAAAGTAGAGAAGGGATGAAACGGATTGCGTTTAAGCTCACAGCGCTCAGCAGCCTGCATGACAAAACCGTGATCGAAAGATGCATTGTGTCCGACCAGGATTGCCCTTTTACAACCATGGGCCTTGACCGCTTTACGCACTGCTTTGAAGATTTTCTCCATCGCCTCAAGCTCAGCCACCGCACCCCGATCGGGATCACTAGGGTCTATACCGGTAAAGTCCAATGCTGACTGTTCCAAATTAGCACCGGCAAAAGGCTCAACATGCGCCTCAAAGCTGTTATCAACAATCAGATAACCTTGATCATCCATCGTCAATGTGACTGCCGCGATTTCTAGCAGAGCATCTGTTTGACAATTAAATCCCGCTGTTTCAACATCTATAACGACAGGTAAATAACCGCGAAAGCGCTCCATCATTAATTGTGTAATATTACTATTGGCCAATAGATATCCTTAATCATACTGATTTGTATGCGTTTATAAATTAGGCGTATTCTAACAGTGCCCGCCAGACAAAAACATCTAGATTTTGTCTTAATCCCTATTTATCAGCACCTTTTGAACACTAGCTTAATGTAAATTAATCTGGACGAAAAAAAACCTGGCAAAAACCAGGTCTTTTTCCCTATAAACTACCTAGTGTACTGTTTTGAGCATTTTCAAATCACAGCACATTAGTGTTTGTTATAGCTTGTCAGACTCAGCGGCCAGGTAAGCTGCAACACCATCTGGTGACGCATCCATACCTTTGTCGCCTTTGCTCCAGCCAGCTGGGCAAACTTCACCGTGCTCTTCATGGTACTGAAGCGCTTCGAAAAGACGAATTAACTCGTCCATGTTACGCCCAAGCGGTAGATCATTGACGATTTGTGAGCGAACATCACCGTTCTGATCGATAATGAACGCACCACGAAAGGCAACTCCACCTTCGCTCTCAACGTCGTATGCTTTACAAATTGCATGTGTCATATCAGCGACTAAAGTGTAGTTAACCTGACCGATACCGCCATTTTCAACGGGAGTGTTACGCCATGCATTATGGGTAAAGTGAGAATCGATAGAAACGCCTACCACTTCGACATTTAATGCTTTGAAAGCTTCGATACGGTGATCAAGAGCGATCAGCTCTGAAGGACAAACAAAAGTAAAATCTAATGGGTAGAAAAATACGAGTGCATATTTTCCTTTAGTCGCTTCTGCGAAGTTGTATCCATCAACAATTTGACCGTCACCTAATACAGCTGCTGCTGTGAAATCTGGTGCTTTCTTACCTACTAATACGCCCATCTGTAATCTCCATTATCGTTTTAATATTTTTTGCTACACACGCCGATTTGTTACTGGACAATCGACGTTTTAAATTATTCGCCAGCTTGCTCTTTACTGGCTGCAGCCGCTACCATTTCTTTAAGCTCGCCGCTTTCAGCCAACTCGCAAACGATGTCACAGCCGCCCACTAGCTCACCACTGATCCACAGCTGTGGGAAGGTTGGCCAGTTGGCAATTTTTGGCAACTCAGTGCGAATATCTTGATTCTCTAGTATATTGATAAAGGCAAAGCGCTCTTCGCAAGCCATTAATGCCTCAACAGTACGCGAGGAAAAGCCACACTGCGGAAAGCGCGGTGTTCCCTTCATGTAAAGTAAAATGGCATTATTTTCGATTTGATCTTTAATTGTTTCAGCAACACTCATAATTCATTCTCACATACTTACAAAAGGCATTAATTCTATTTTTTACTGCGCGGCATTTTAGCATAAAGCCGACTGTTTTACTCAGAATTATTTTTTAGATAAACAACTGTTCCTCTGTATATGGGGCCAACAGTCCAACTCTACAAGTAGAGCTGTGTATTATTGGCAACAGACAAACACAAAGCGACTCTCACTTGCCAGTGGTGCACATCTGACTGCATATTTGGGGCTGCTCTACCCGCTAAAGGTTAGACCAAAAGGAAAATCAATCTGGTGCCTGACATTTTTTAATGCTATAAATGCTCTAATGTAGGTCAGTTCAAATATTCAGCTAACTATCTTAAGTAATATCTTAAGTAATATCTTAAGTAATATCTTAAGTAATATCTTAAGTAATTATTACGACGGATGGTTTAGCCATTATTTTCACTGAATAAACATTATCCCGCCGGTACTACTCTCTTTATTCGATCCGCTATTTAACACTTAGCATTGAGAAATGAGCTTTTGCTATTGGCCGCTATAAATAAGACAGCGTATGAAAAACATCAGACATTTTTTAACTATCCTCGATTTATCCAAAGCAGAATTCCAGCAAATCATTCAGCGTGCCATTGAACTAAAAGCGATGCGCAAACAAGGACAGGTATTTCAGCCCTTTCCCGACAAAGTGCTGGCCATGATATTTGAAAAATCATCTACTCGTACTCGTGTTTCCTTTGAAGCGGGGATGGCTCAGTTCGGTGGGCACGCAATGTTCCTATCCTCCCGAGATACCCAACTGGGCCGAGGCGAGCCTATACAGGACTCTGCTAGAGTGATTTCCAGCATGGTTGACATAGTGATGATCAGAACCTTTGGACACGACATCATTGAAGATTTTGCCAAACATTCCAGCGTCCCGGTAATCAACGCGCTCAGTGACCAATACCACCCCTGCCAACTACTGGCTGATATGCAAACCTTCTGGGAGCATCGCGGCGACATTCAGGGCAAAAGGGTCACTTGGGTTGGCGATGGCAATAACATGTGCCACTCATACATTAATGCCGCCCGAGTGTTAGATTTCCAGTTGAGCATTGCCTGCCCAGAGGGATACGACCCCGACCCGCAACTGTTAGAGACTAACGCCGATCGAGTTACAGTTTTTCGAGACATCAATGATGCAGTTGCCAACAGCGATCTGATAGTGACTGATGTATGGGCATCTATGGGCCAGGAGGAAGAACAACTCGCCAGAGAAAAAAGCTTCGCCGCTTTCCAGGTAACCCCAGATTTATTGGCCAAAGCTAATTCAGGTGCATTATTTATGCACTGCCTACCCGCTCATCGCGGTGAAGAGATCAGTGTCGACATGCTAGAAGCTCCCAATAGCGTGGTTTTTGATGAAGCAGAAAACAGGTTGCATGCGCAAAAAGCACTGATGGAGTTTTTACTCAACTCCAACCAATAGTAATAGGGATATAGGCTGTCGCTACGTTTTTTTGCTAACGTCATGAAATCAGACAGCCTATTTGAAGTAACGGACATTTATTAGATCAAAGTTGCAGAAAATTCTGCTACCCTTAATCTCAGACAGACTAGCGGACTACGGTCGCCGCTAACAGCAGAAAAGCCTTAGCGGTAAGTTTGCGCTAAGTTGCTGATAATTTTCTACATCAAAAACACTTCACATAAACACTCCCTGCTGGATGAGCAAGATGATTGAGCTGAGACACTTAAAGACACTTTCTGCGCTGCGTGATTCCGGCAGCCTGGTTGAAGCCGCCGAACGAATACATTTAACCCAGTCTGCTCTCTCGCACCAGATTAAAGACCTGGAAGACCGACTTAATTGCTCGCTCTTTATCCGCAAAACAAAACCTATCAGCTTCACTGCTGCAGGCCGGCGCATACTCACCTTAGCCGACCAGGTATTACCAATGGTTAAAAATACTGAGCGGGAGATCGTTCGACTGGCGTGTGGTGAAGCGGGCAGGCTGAATATCAGCATAGATTGCCACAGCTGTTTTGACTGGCTGATGCCGACCATAGATTGCTTTAGAAAGAACTGGCCGGAAATAGAAATGGATCTTGCCAACAGCTTCACTTTTGCTCCTATTCCCGCGCTGGCCAAAGGCGATATAGATTTAGTGATCACCTCGGATCCTATTGCGCGCACTGGTATCAGTTACACCCCGCTTTTCAGTTACGAGTCACTGATCGCCGTGGGTAAAAGCCAGCCACTGGCGAGCAAGAAATTTATTAGCGCTAAAGATATCAGCAGCCAAACGCTGATCACTTATCCGGTAAACCAGGACCGCTTAGATATTTTCACCCGTTTCTTAGACCCTGCCGGCATTGAACCTAAAGAAGTCCGCACTGCCGACCTAACCTTAATGATGCTACAGCTAGTTGCCAGCGGCAGGGGAATTGCGGCACTGCCGAATTGGGCAATAGATGAGTACCTGCAAAAAGGCTACATCGTTGGTAAACCTATTGGCGAAAGAGGTTTATGGTGCACTTTGTATGCCGGTATTCGCCAGGAGCAGCAAAACGCCGAGTTCATGCTGGACTTTTTAGAGACTGCCAAAGAAGTTTCCTTTGCCAATTTGGCGGGAATAAAATCTGCTTAAAGATAGCAACTGCTCAGACGAGTGTTTATTTTCAATAAAATGCCACCTGCCTCTTGTTTATCACCTCTGATCACTTAAACTGTCGGATCAACTAATTTTAGAGCATCGGCAAAAGCAAGCAGCTTTGTAACAGGTAGCGGTTTTATAAACAGCCATAATTGTTAGATTAACTAGCAAGCGCTTTTGCTCGAACTCACTCGACGAAGAAAACTCAAAAATGGACATCTGGACACCCCAAAGCTGGCGCAACAAACCTATAGTGCAGCAACCTAACTATAAAGACCTCGGACAAGTCACTGCTGTAGAACAACAACTGGCGAAAATGCCTCCTTTAGTGTTTGCGGGTGAAATAAGAGAACTTCACCGTCAGCTAGCTCAAGTCGCCGAGGGTAAGGCCTTTTTATTGCAAGGGGGCGATTGCGCCGAAACTTTTGCCGAGTTCAATGCCAACAAAATACGCGACACATTTCAAGTATTACTGCAAATGGCAGTAGTAATGAGCTTTGCCGGGGCTAGCCCTGTAGTTAAAATTGGTCGCATGGCTGGCCAATTCGCCAAACCACGCTCCAGTGATCTCGAAACTAAAGGCGATACAGCCTACCCTAGTTATCGAGGGGACATCATCAATGGCAATGACTTTACTGCCAGCGCTCGTGAACCCGATCCAGAGAGAATGCTCAAGGCCTATCACCAATCCTCCTCGACCCTTAACCTGCTCAGAGCATTTGCCCAGGGTGGTTTTGCCGATTTGCATCAAGTGCATCGCTGGAACTTAGGTTTTGTAGAAAAGAGCCCTCAAGGTGAGCGCTACCAAAATCTTTCTAATCAAATTGATCAGGCAGTGGCATTTATGGAGGCCTGTGGAATCGACTCGACCACAACCCCGCAAATACGCTCTACAACCTTGTACACCTCCCATGAGGCCTTATTACTTGGTTACGAAGAGGCACTGACTCGAAAAGATAGCTTAACCGATCAGTGGTACAACTGCTCGGCGCACATGATTTGGATCGGTGACAGAACTCGCCAGCCTGATCATGCACATGTAGAATTTTTACGCGGGGTTAAGAACCCAATAGGTATAAAAGTAGGGCCAAGCACTTCGACAGAAGACCTGATCCAACTACTTGATACCCTCAACCCGGAAAACCTGCCCGGCAGAATCACCTTGATAGCGAGAATGGGGGCTGAAAAAATCCTCGAGAAGCTACCGCCATTAGTCCAGGCAGTTAAGCGTGAAGGCCGCAGTGTAGTCTGGAGTTCAGACCCGATGCACGGCAATACGATTACCGCCTCCAGTGGCTATAAGACACGCAGCGTGGACGCAATCCTGACCGAAATCAAAGGTTTCTTCCAGGTACACAGTGCCGAGGGCACCCACGCGGGCGGCGTACACTTAGAAATGACCGGGCACAATGTCACAGAGTGTATTGGAGGGGCTTACCAGATCACCGAAGAGGGACTCGCTCACCGCTACGACACTTTCTGCGACCCTCGACTTAACGGTGAGCAGGCACTGGAACTGGCATTTTTGATTGCCGAGACCTTAAAATCAGCAAGAGCCAGATAATGGCGGATCAACACTTAGCTATAGCCCATACTTTACGCGCTATCACCGCAGAAATGCAGCGCCAAAAAATGTGGCAAGATAAGCCCCCTACTGCCGAGCAACTCGGCAGTAAACTTCCTTTCTGCGTCGATACTTTAACTTTTGTCCAGTGGTTGCAATGGATCATGTTTCCCAGATTATTTGTTATCATTGAGACAGCCTCAACACTGCCGAATAACAGCAACATGGCGAACATGGCTGAGCAGGCGCTAAAATCAGAGACTGCTGATACTGAAAAATTATTAGCCCTGGTAGTACAACTGGATAAAGATATAAATGGGCACTAAGCCCGTCAAATTCAAAACACTTTGAGAATACAATGTCATCACTTAGCTCCCTAACCGCCCTACTGCAAGAGAGCGGTGCTCAGTTTCGTATTTATGATATGGGCAGACATATCAATAAAATCAGCCCACAATTGTTCGCACAAATAGAGCAGGGACAGAAAGTGTACCCCAGCCCTTACCTACATCACGCCTGGCTGGCACTACTGCTGTGGAACCCAAAGCAAAAATTGCAGAATGTGGTGTGGTTTTTAAAGTTCCCTCTGGATGAGCAAGGGCACTTAGTTCAAGCGGTAAGAGATGATTTTATCAATCGATTGATGACCAATATCAACCAAATGCTACAATCCGCTGATCTAAACGAGGCTGAGGACGCACTGAAGGACAACCCATTTTCCTTCACCCCCGATCAAGAAAAAATGGCGATGTTCCACGCTATCACTCATCGAGAAATTGGCGCTGAAAAATCACAGTATTACCCGGCATGTAAAAAATACTATACCGGTAAAAGTGGCTGGGATAATTGGCAGAATTTAGGGCTGCAAGGTATCGCCGAAGTTGCTGTGCATCTCGAAAACAGCCAAACAGAGCTTGTACAACAATTTGATAATATTCCCGACCAGCCTTTAATTGCCCTCTGCACTTGCCTGGAACATGTCAACATTGATCACAAACTCGCAGCAAAAATCCACACTAAGCTGCAACAGAGCATACAAAAACACGCTGATTTATCTCTATCTGTGGCCCTGCTGCGTGCCGCACAGGCAGCCCCGGGCAAAGAAAGCAAAGCGGCGGCAATAAAGCTGCTGCTTGAATCTCCACTGGCCAATTCAGCAGAAGTATTAACAACGATTGCCGTCAAAGCCAGTGAGCAGCTGCTAGAACCACAATTACTGCAGTTATTTCTCGAAAAACTGGCCACTGGCGAAGCTGGGCAGCAGGGATTTTCGCGGATCTTGGCTGACCTAATGTTCTCTGAGCAATTACGCCAGGCAATACTACAAGCTTTTCGCCAACCTGATCGCAGCGCTGAACTGAGCGCGGCAATT
>MABF01000031.1 GCA_002163025.1 'Osedax' symbiont bacterium Rs2_46_30_T18 | reverse complement strand
TAAGGCGATGGAAATAAAAAAGCTGATTGAAAAAGTCTTAGGTTATCCGGTCAATGCCTATCGTTTTCGCGAGTATCTCAGTGATGACTCTATGATGATGGTCTTTACTGAAGCCAGGGAAAACACAAATTAGTGTTGTGTTTTAGCTGCTCGGTCGCATACAGCTGCGGGGGATAGGAGAGTATCAGGGTACTATCAGCGTGGCTGTTGTACACACAGCGTCAGGATCTAGCCTGATCTGGGTATCCTGACACAGCTATTTGCTATATTCAGTTTCCCACCATAGGTGTACATAACTCATTCTCATCTTACCAATACCAGAAACTTATCCAGGGTCTGCAATCACATAAATTTGTGTCGGTGATGACTGACCTTATCTGATCTTGCTGTCATTAAACTGTCATGTTTTTGTCATTTAATAAGCCTATTAGTCTTGTAGAACTGGGTAGTAATAATGTTAAATGAATTACAAAAAATCTTGTCAGAGCGCAGCATTTCAACACTTTTTCAGCCGATAATCGATAAATACAGCGGTCAGATATTTGCCTACGAGGCCTTGAGTAGGGGGCCATCAGATAGCCCGTTACACTCTCCTAATCAGTTGTTTGACTATGCCCGTCAATACGCTCTGCTCAGTGAACTTGAACTACTGTGTCGCGAAAAAGCCTTGTCTGGCTTTGTTGAGCAACAGTTACCAGGAAAGCTATTTATAAATATTACACCTGAGTCTATAGAGCAGGAGAGTCATCAAAAAGGTAAGACTTTGGACTTGTTAAAAACCTATAACTTATCCAGCAGTGAAGTTGTTATCGAATTGACCGAGCAGTTTCCATCTAGTGATGAAAATGTATTGCTTAACGCTTTAGAGCACTACCAGGAGATGGGTTTTTCAATTGCTTTAGATGACTTAGGTGCCGGTTATTCATCCCTGCGGCTCTGGTCCAAAACCAGACCTGAGTTCGTGAAAATTGACAGGCATTTTATCCAAGATATTGATTTAGATATCACTAAGCAAGAATTTGTCCGCTCCTTCGTAGAAATAGCCAAGTCGATGCACTGTAAAGTGATAGCTGAAGGGGTGGAAACTGAAGCCGAATATCAATACATAAAAAAGCTCAGTATTGATTTTTTGCAAGGTTATTTTTTTTGCCGGCCACAACACCGACCACCTAAGCAGCTGTGTTTTAAATCAGATACGGACTCCCAGAAACCATCTTCGGCATCCAAACTTAAAGTGTTAGCTAAAGATTTGTGTGTGCATAAAATGTCAGTGCAGCACTGGCAAAGTGTCGATGAAGTGGCGCAGATTTTCCAGGACAAACCCGCTATCAATTCACTGGCAGTGGTGGATGGGGAAAAAATCTTAGGCCTGATACTGCGAGCGACTATTCAGGGTAAACTAAGCCAAAATTTCGGTCGTGATTTATACAGTAAAAAGCCAGCCAGTGAAGTGGCTATGGACGCAGTACCCTTAACAGTCGACGCTACGCTGAGTATTGAACAAGTCAGCCGATTGGTCACATCAAGAGCAAGATATTCGCAGGAAGATGACTTTGTGGTGAGTCGCGATGGCCAGTTCGTAGGTATTGGACACGTCATAGATCTACTCAAACAAGTCACTGAGTTACAAGTCAATCAAGCGCGCTATGCCAATCCATTGACTCAGTTGCCAGGTGTTATTCCAATCAATGATTGTATTGATCAATTAGTGGCGACTAATAATAAATTTGTCGTAGCGCATTTTGATATAGATAACTTTAAACCTTTTAATGATGTTTATGGGTTCTCTAAAGGAGACGAAGTGATCTTGGCGCTGGGCATCAGCTTGCAGAAATTTCACTGTTTTGAAAAAGACACTATTGGTCACATCGGCGGAGACGATTTTATCGCCCTGTTTAACAGTGTTGATTGGCAACAGCGGATAGTGGCGATAACACAAAATTTTGACCGTATTGTCAGCGAACTCTATTACCCGGATCATCTTGATGCTGGTGGTTTTAGCAGTAAAGATAGATACGGTGAACAGCGATTTCACCCTATTGCATCAGTGTCAATTGCCGCCTTGGAAGTTGCCGAGGACTCGACGATGAGTCACTTCGAAATATCCAGCCTTTTGTCTCCTTTAAAACACGCGGCAAAAAATTGTCAGGGAAATTCATTAGCAGTGAACACTGCAGACAATTGTTATTCACTGAATCAGCCCCGAGCAATGAAAAAATGTGTTGTTAGTTAGGCAAGTGTGCAAACATTGCAGCCTGCTCTGCAGGCCCTTTGCCCAAGTTTCATAGAGTAAATGGTGTATTCAATTATTGGCTGTAATATAGATCGGCGTCTCAGTCACTCTTAACAGACAATTAATTATCAGTTGAGGTATATTCAACTCCTTTTGATATTGAGATAGGTTCGCTGTGGTTATTAAACGTTCCGCCATTGTGGTTTGCTGCTATTTGCTTTTCAGTATTGCTCTGTCATGGTTGAGCTACTTCTATTTGTTGGAGCAGGGGTTACAGCGCACTGGGCAACAAAATTCTAATGCACTACTCAATACCATCACCGATGTGCGAGCCGCGATCAATAAATATCGGGCGCTGCCGTTTATCTTATCTAAACAATTAGATGTGCGTGAATTGCTGGTCAGACCGAGCCTTAAAAATTTGCACCGTGTACAACGTCATCTCGAGCAAACCAATTTGATCGCCGGCTCTGCGGCATTACTTATTTTAGATCGCTCGGCCAACATTGCCGCTTATAGCAATTGGCGTGAAACCAGTGGAAAAAAGCAACTGACTTATAGCCACAGCCCCTTTTTTCAGCAGGCGATTAAAGGTGAGCACGGCAGCGGCGTCTGGCTGGGGGATGAGCAAGTCCCCTGGTTTTACTTTTCTGCGCCTATCTATCATCTGAATGCACTTATCGGGGTGGCGGTAATTCGTATTGATGTGGCTAAAACGCTGCAGGAACTGGCCATCAGAGAATCATTTTTCATCGCTGATGAGCAAGACCAACTGATCTTTAGCAATTTACCGCATTTTGCTAGCAATGATTTATCAGCGGCTAACATTACCACAGCAACTTTGACCAACGGTCTGGCGCTGAACTTCTTAGTATTAGGTCAGCGAAACTATCTGCTGCAGCAAGTAACCTTAGATGACACTGGCTGGAAAATCGGCATTGTCACTCGAGTTAAAGTGGCCAATAGGGCGTTACTGAGCGCCATGGTTTTGTTTGCTGGCTGTTTAATACTGGGCTTGCTGGGGATGTATTTGCGTGAGTACCGCTCAAAAAAACGCTCCCAGGCACAAGTAGTCGCCGCACAACTTGAAAGCGAGACCCGCGGGCGCTACATCATTAATACCGCTCAATCGGGGTTAGTCACTTTGGACGCCAAGGGCCGCATTACTTTTATCAACCCTCTGGTGATGCATCAGTTCGGTTACAGTTTAGAGGCTTTAATAGAGCAGCCACTGGCCAAACTGATTGCCGACATTGAGGGCCATCCGAGCCTGCAACAGCTATTAGATACTATTGGCAGAGAAACTTTTAAGCCAATCACTAATCTGGAGGTAACTGCGGTACGCGTCGATAATTCTTTTTTTCCAGTGATGTTAAGTATCCAGCAAATGCGCCAGCAACCCAGAGCTGAATACTTAGTTACCCTCATCGATATATCCAAACGCAAACGTTTAGAACAGCGCTTAAAAGAGGCCAATGAATCCCTGGAATCTAAAGTTTTTCAGAGAACTCAAGCGCTTCAGGAGGCCCAAGTAGAATTGATTAGGGCAGAGAAAATGGCGGCTCTGGGTAAAATGTCAACGGCCATAGTGCACGAGTTAAATCAGCCCTTGACCGCTTTTCGCAATTATTTAGCCATTATTGATAAGGTCAGGACTCAACCGCAAGCCATCGCCGAACGTTTAGTCTCACTGCATCACTTAGTTGATAATATGGCGGCGATTACCAGTCAGTTGCGCATGTTTGCCTATTCTAACCCCGGCAGTAATCAACAAGTAAATTTGGCCAGTTGTATCCGCAGTAGCTTAGCAATTATGCAGCCAGCGCTGAGCGAAGCTGAGATTATTTGCCAGCTGAATGTCGATCCCAAGGCACAGACAGCCAAAGTCAGCGGGGATGCCGCCAGATTTGAACAAGTAGTGAATAATATAATGCAAAATGCGATGGATGCGATGGCTGAGAATCAACAGCCAAAAACGCTGCAGTTTACGTTATCTGTGCACAATGATCAGCTGCTACTGAGCATCGCCGATAATGGTGGTGGGGTTGCGCACGAGCAATTAAGCCATTTGTTTGACCCGTTTTATACCACAAAAGCAATAGGTTTAGGCTTGGGCTTAGGTCTATCCATAGTAAAAAGTATTGTCACTGACTTGGGTGGCTCGATAGTCGCCAAGAATAAAGATGCGGGCCTGGAGTTTAGTTTGACATTACCGCTATACCGGAGCGAGGAGAAAAATAATTGCAGCAACTAGCTGAAGTAATCATCGTCGATGACGAAGCATCTGTCAGGGAATCAACTGCTGAGTGGTTGACTATATCGGGTTTTAAAGTCACTAGTTTCTCCTCGCCGCTTAAAGCATTGGAAAATCTGGCTCAGGACTTTAGTGGGGCCATTGTCAGTGATGTATTAATGCCGCAGATGAATGGCCTGGACTTTATGGCCGCGGTATTACAGCGCTGCCCTAACATTCCGGTGATTCTGCTGACAGGTCACGGCGATGTCGATATGGCCACCAAAGCAATGCGCATGGGTGCTTATGATTTTATTGAAAAACCATACCTGCCAGAGCGACTGGTAGAGCAAGTACAGCGCGCCTGTGAAAAGCATAAACTACTGCATGAAAATCAACTGCTACAGCAGCACTTAACCTCACTTTCCGGTATTGAAGCTGCACTGTTGGGTGTATCGCCGGCGATGCAGCGCTTGCGACATCAAATACTTAAGTTAAGCGATCTGGATACCAACATAATTATTTACGGAGAGACAGGTACGGGTAAAGAGTTAGTTGCCCAGTGTCTGCATGATTATAGCCGACGCCACAAGCGTCACTTTGTGCCGATTAACTGTGGTGCTATTCCTGAATCGCTAATAGAGAGTGAGCTATTTGGTCACGAGGCGGGGGCTTTTACCGGTGCCAACAAACGTCGAATTGGCAAATTTGAACACGCAGACGGTGGCACTTTACTGCTGGATGAAATAGAGGCGATGCCCCAGTTTGTGCAGATCAAGATACTGCGTTCGCTACAGGAACAAGTGATTGAGCGTCTTGGCTCAAATAGTCTACGCAAAGTCGATTTACGGGTCATAGCGGCTTCCAAAGTAGAATTGCGGGACAATCCAGATTTTCGCCAGGATTTATTTTACCGATTAAACATTTCTGAACTGCAAATTCCAGCGCTGCGTGAGCGAGCAGAAGACGTCCCGTTGCTGTTTGATCACTATCTGAAACAGGCAGTGCAACAACAAGCTGTCAGTATGCGCCAGTTGGGTGCAGATGAGCTGCGTGCCTTAATGAGCTACCACTGGCCGGGCAATGTCCGAGAGTTAAAAAATGTGGCACTGCGCTATGCAATAGACAGCGAATACTCGCTGATCGAGCTGTTGCGCCCTAGCAGCTTAAACGCAGCTGTTGACAGCGGTACAGATGAGCAGCAGGGGAATCCCGACGTTAGCCCGCTGGCGGTAAAAGTTGCCAGTTTTGAAGAGCAAGTTATCAGAATGTGTCTGGATAAGAATGCTGGCAATATCAAACAGACGTTACTGGAACTGGATTTGCCGAGGCGAACCTTAAATCAAAAAATGATTCGCTACGGTATTAACCGCGCCGATTATCGAAATGATTGAAGCGTCGAGATTTGAGCCATTTACTGCTTGTTTTGCGTTAGTTATCTGGTCGGGTTACTTTATTGTTAAATTATTCTTTTAAAATCAAAGGTTTATTTTATAATTAAAAATAGGCCATTTATTGCTCATCAAAGTTCTCTAATAAGCAATAAATGGCCTAAATAGATCGGGATTTATTGTTTTATGAATTATATTTATTATAAAACAATTGCTTATGTTAGTTGGCCCACTCCCTGCTATAACAAAGCTACAACAAATATAAACCAGGGTTATAAAATGAAAATCAACATGAGCAAAAGCATTAAAACATTAACATTAGCCGTTTCAATGTCAGTAGCATTGGCGGGTGTCAGTGCAGTTCAAGCCGCTGAAAAGCGCTCTTATATTCTTTCTACTGCGTCTACTGGTGGTACTTACTACCCAGTGGGAGTTGCGATAGCGACATTGGCGAAAGTTAAGTTAGAGCCAAAATACAAACTGTCTATCTCGGCAATAAACTCAGCGGGATCGGGTGAAAACTTAAAGTTACTAAAAGAAAATGAAGCACAGTTTGCTATTTTACAGGGGCTGTATGGCGCCTGGGCATGGGCGGGTGAAGGTAAAGTCCAAGCTGATGGACCGCAAAAAGGACTGCGCTCTGTGTCTATGTTATGGCAAAACGTTGAGCAATTTATTGTTAAAACTAAATACGCAGAAACAGGTACAGTCGCCGACTTAACTGCGCTTAATGATAAAAAATTCTCAATCGGTAAAAAGAACTCAGGTACTGAAGGTTCAGGTAGAACTATCCTCAAAAACTTGGCCACACCCGCAGACGATATGGACTTAGCGTTCATGGGTTACGGATCATCTGCCGATGCACTACAAAACGGTACGGTTGAAGGGATGAACATCCCATCCGGTGTTCCCACTTCAGCGGTCACCAGAGCTTTTGCCTCTATGGGTGCCGATATCAGTATCTTGAATTTTACCGCTGAGCAAATTAAGCAAGCTAACGGTGGCTACCAGTTATGGACGCCGTATACTATCCCGGCTAATACTTACCCTGGACAGACAAAAGACGTGAATACTATGGCGCAGCCAAACTTCCTGGCAGTGCGTGATGACGTTTCCACGGACGATGTTTATTTGTTAACAAAAACAATCTACGAAAACCTGGCTTTCCTCAATGGCATTCACAAAGCCACTAAGGCTATGGCAATCGAGAAAGCCATCGCTGGCCTTCCAGTACCGCTACATCCTGGTGCTGCGCGTTACTACCGCGAAATGGGTTTAACCATCCCCGCACACTTAGTTGCTAAGTAACACTGCCGCTAAAATGCTTGGCCCTTAGTTATCTAGGGGCCAACACTCTCTTTCCCACTTTTATAATTAGTCATCACTTTGGCTGATATTCAGGCTGTAAAGCTTGCTATATAGCACACAACAGTGATGTGACTGGTAAGTTTATGTCTGAAACAAACGCCCCAACTGCAACTGATGAAAAGCTCAAAGCGCTACAGTTGACCCAACGCGCCGACAATACTGTAATAGGTAAAATGATCTATTGGATAGGTATCTGTTTTGCCATCGCGCATATTTATTTTAATACCTTAGGTACGTTGTCTGAACTCTATGTTTCCGCTATTCATTTCAGCGGCTTCGCACTGCTATGCGCACTGATGTTCCCGCTGGCCAAAGGTGCTTTGGGTAACAGTAAATGGGTGTTGTTTTTAGACATCTGTATCGGTCTGGCTGCCATCGCCTGTGCGGTCTATTTAATAGCGTTTGAGGACGCTCTGTACGATCGCGGTGTTAAGTACGATAACTTCGACTGGTTTTTCTCTGTGTTGTCGATAGCCATTGCTCTGGAGTTAGTACGCAGAACCACCGGTTGGTTTATACCGGCGATGATAGTCTTTGCCCTCACTTATGTGTTTTGGTGGGGCCCTTATATTGAGGGTATGTTTGGTTTCGCCGGACTAAGTCTGGAGACAGTGCTGTTTCGCAGTTACTTTTCATCTGAGGGTATGTTCGGGCCAATCGCCAGAATCTCCTGGACCTTCGTTTTCATGTTTATTTTATTCGGTGCCTTCTTGGTCAAGTCAGGCGCCGGAGAGTTCATCATCGATTTGTCACGCTGCGCTGCAGGTAAGTTTGTCGGTGGGCCTGGTTTTGTCGCTGTCTTAGGGTCCGGGCTGATGGGCTCAGTATCCGGATCCTCTGTCGCAAATACCGTCTCCACCGGAGTGATTACTATTCCGCTGATGCGCAAAGCCGGTTTCCCGGCAAAATTCTCTGCAGGGGTAGAGGCGGCAGCTTCGACCGGGGGGCAGTTAATGCCACCGGTAATGGGTGCCGGGGCCTTTATTATGGCCTCTTATACTCAAATTCCCTATGTGCAGATTATCGCCATCGCGGCACTACCGGCGCTGTTGTATTTTCTCTCGGTTGGCTTTTATGTACGCGTAGAAGCCCAGCGCATGGATGTGCAAACGGTTGAGGTCGACAGCCGTCCGCTGGCAGAAATCTTTAAACAGGGCTGGCACTTTCTGTTGCCGCTGGCGGTACTGGTCAGTTTACTGATCTATGGTTTTACCCCCACATACGCAGCGGGCTTGTCGATAATTGCGGTAATAATTTCATCATGGTTATCGCCCAATCCTATGCGCCTGACGCAGATTTGCGATGCGCTCTCTCAGGGATCTAAGAACATGGCCAGCACTGCTATATTACTGATCTCGGTAGGTTTAGTGGTCAATGTAGTGGCAATGACAGGCATCGGCAATACTTTCTCGTTGATGGTCACCGAATGGGCGGGTGGCAGTTTACTGATTACATTAGTATTGATTGCACTGGCCTCGTTAATTTTAGGCATGGGGCTACCTGTTACCGCCGCTTATATCGTCTTGGCAACGTTATCTGCCCCGGCGTTGTACAACTTGATTGCAGAAATGAAGCTGATCGAATTGTTAATAGCAGGGACTTTACCGGATGCGGCTAAAACCATCTTTTTGTTACTGGACCCGGTGAAAGCCGCGCTGCTCAATGCGCCTATGTCAGCTGAGCAAGCAGTCAGTATGGTTGCTTTAGTACCGGAAAGCTTTAAAGGCCAGTTGCTGGAGCAGGCACTTGATCCGCAACTTCTGACCATGATATTACTGTCGGCGCACATGATCATTTTCTGGCTATCGCAAGATTCTAACGTTACTCCACCGGTGTGTTTAACCGCCTTTGCCGCGGCGACTATCGCCGGGACACCGCCAATGGCGACCGGCTTTACCGCCTGGAAAATAGCTAAGGGCTTATACATAGTGCCGTTAATCTTTGCCTACACTAACTTTATCGGCGGCAGCAGCGCTGAAGTGATGCAGATCTTTATCTTCAGTGCTTTTGGCTTGTATGCTTTTGTCGGCTTTATGGAAGGGCACTTAGAGGGACCGCTAAATATCGTATTACGCTTGTTGTCTCTGCTGCTCGCATTAGGGTTAATGTGGCCGCATCAATGGCTGTGGTTAAATTTGTTGTCATTAGTGGTGTTTATTGCCCTGTTTGTATACAGCAAAAAACAGCACCCTAAATATTTAGCCAAGCTGGCAACCTAATCGCCTGCTACAACACCGTTAACAGGCGGTGTTGTATTACCAGGCTCTTGAGCCTTTGATCAAAGAGCCAAACTGGCGTATCGCGCCCGCGCTAATTCCAGTAATAATCGCTAAATCCCTCAAGCATATGATAGTGGTGAACGGGTAGCTGCCCGTCACCTTCCTTCAACTACTCTATGCGATCCCTGCGCAGCATAAAAAACAGTCCAGCAAAGTCATGTATTTACGTTGACTATCCCTTATCCCTTATCTCTGTCCCTAATTGTAAAAAGCGTTTCTTATCGCCAGTACATATAAGTGTCACAAGCTTGGAGTAAAATTAA
>MABF01000126.1 GCA_002163025.1 'Osedax' symbiont bacterium Rs2_46_30_T18 | reverse complement strand
AACCAGGCGCTCAATTTGATCACGTGAGTCTCAATGCCCCCCGCAGATCTACTGTCTAAAAGTTGGAAAATTTTTACGCTGTGCATGGCAATCATATTGAACTCCTGAACATTGCGTTGAGGTATAGCAATGACAGAGCAAAAATCAAGCCGTGTGTATTTAATTACTTTAAAAGCAGTTGTTTGCAGGTTTTAAAAGAATAGTTTACGGATGAGTGAACGCAATCAAGCAGACGTTATCCAGTCGAAATCGCTTTTTTAAGTAACTCTCGCAGATTGAGAAACATTTTGTGAGTAGCTTTCAAGCAAAAGTTTTAAGTGACTGAATTTATTGGATGTTAATTCTGGCAGGTATCTTGCTTTGACTATAACAACAACTCATGGAAAAGGAGGGTGCTATGAAATATTTAGTAACAGGCGGCTGTGGCTTTATTGGGTCTCATTTGTGTGAAAGCCTGATTTCTCAGGGACATCAAGTGTTAGTGCTGGATAATCTGTCCTCAGGTTTTAAGCGTAATTTAGCAGACGGAGCACAGCTGATCGTTGCCGATGTCACTGACAGTAGTATAGTTAAAGAGGTGATGGTGAATGTGGATGGCTGCTTTCACTTGGCGGCCATTGCCTCAGTAGAGCGTTCAAGTAATGATTGGATCGGGTCTCACAAAGTGAATCAACAGGGGTCGGTGAATGTATTTGAGGCGGCCAGGGCCTGTGATCAGCGGTCGCAGATCCCGGTTGTGTATGCCTCTTCTGCGGCTATTTATGGTGATAATGCCAGTATTCCTTTGATGGAAAACTCCCAACCAAGTCCTCTCAGTGCTTATGGAGCGGATAAACTAGGTACTGAGTTACACGCGCGTGTGGCCTGGTTAGTGCATAGGGTACCTACTGTAGGTTTGAGGTTTTTTAATGTATACGGTCCCAGACAGAATCCCGAATCACCGTATTCAGGGGTTATATCCATTTTTATCGATCGCATTTTGCAAGGCTTACCTATTACCATTTTTGGTGACGGCCAGCAGACCCGCGATTTTGTCTATGTCGGCGACGTAGTGAATTATCTAACCACTACAATGGGTTTGTTGCGTACTAAAGGTGAAATATTTAATGTATGTACTGGAAAATCCACTTCTATACTGCAGCTGGCGAAAACACTGTCGATGATCGCCAGAGAGCAATTATCTATTGATTATGCCAAAGCGCGCTGCGGCGATATTTCGGCTTCTCTGGGCGACCCCAAAAAAGCTCAATTAATTTTAGGCTTATCCTCTGAAACCAGTTTGGGAAATGGCCTGACAGCGACAATGCGCTGGGAGGGGCTGAAGATGAATTAACAAGCTTTTAGATGATTTAACAAGCTTTTAGATGATTTAACGAGCTTTTAGATGATTTAACAAACTTTTAGATGATTTAACAAGCTTCTATGAGTTGCGCCGCAGCGGTTTTGAAAACAAAGACGCTCAGAATTGGGTGGTCAGCGTCGATATAATTGGTGAGCCGCTCGAGACACTCTGCTGTTAATACATGACCTTCAGGCAGTAACAATAAATCCTGGTGGTTGAATAAATCTCTGGATAGAATCATTTGCGCTGACAGAAGTCTTACCGCTAATAACTGCTCGTCATCGCGCTGTAGCTGCTGATCCAGTTGACCAATCAGTTCAGGTAGATACGCGAGTATTTCAGGGTCATACTGGCTAGCGGCCCCGGCGTTTAATTTTTCCAGTGCGGAGCTGGGGCTTAGCTTGACGCTTTGTTCTGTGCCGCTAATGGCACTAATGTAATCCCGAGCGATAGCTAAAATAGACACGCCTTTATGTGTATGGTCGCCGCTATTGAAATAGCGATATTGATGTAAAATAACCTCGGCACAAAGAGACAGGAAACGCACCGGAGCCATCGCGTTGTAGGCAAGTTGTGGGTGACTTAAATAGACTTTCTGCTGCACAGTGTTAAGTTGTTCGAAGGGTTTCTGGTAAAGCGTGCTATCAATACAGAGTAATCCCAGTTGATGTAATAACCCAGCGAGCTTTAGCTGCATCACTTCAGCGGTTGGCAACTGCACTTTATTTGCTAACATCACGCAAAGTTCACTGATATCGCGCGCTTTTTTACCGCCTAGCAGAGGTTGAGAGCTCAACAAGTTGTAAAAAACCTGCAGTGTCGCCCGGTGATCACAGACAGATTTATCCCGGGCCTCAGTCAGCTTGTCCAAAGCCGATTGTATCTGTGCGGTGCGCAGTTTAACTTTGTCCTCAAGGCTTTGGTTAAGTGTTATTAGCTGTTGATTTTGCTGTTCTATTTGGGCAGATAGCAGGTTGTTTTGGCGCAGCAATTGCAATTGAGTCAGTTCTTGTTCAAGTACTTCTAAGAGTATCTGATTATCCCAGGGCTTTTCCAGGTATCTATGCACCTGGCCGACATTGACGGCTGCTATGGTAGATTCTTTGTCAGCATAACCTGTCAATAAAATTCTGATGGTCTCTGGATAAAGCTTAAAGACCTCGGCTAACATTTCTACCCCATCCATCCTACCCATGCGCATATCGCAGATAACCAGGTCTATAGGTTGCTGGGACATAATGCTTAAGCCTAACTCAGCGCTCAGGGCACAATACACTTTGTATTGGCGGCCGCGTAATACCCGCTTTAGTGCATTGAGGATGTTTTGTTCATCATCTACGCACAATATATTCCAGCACTGAGCCTGAGAATCTGTCCTCTGAGCAGGGGTGCTATTTGTTTTTTGATTCATTAAGGTGCGATGCCTGTAAAAACTTAGCTGTACTGGAAATGTAGACCATATTCGACGATGAGCAAGTAAACAACCTTGATAAAGGTACTGGCGATTGGCGATTTAATTGATGGATTTGTTAGAGTTAAGAGTACTTTTGTGTTCTAATTCGCCACCATGTTTAAACCATTCTCCCTGTATGTTGGCCTGCGATATACTGCAGCTAAGCGCAACAATAATTTTATTTCCTTTATCTCGCTGGTCTCAATGTTGGGCTTGATGTTGGGTGTCGCTGCATTAATCGTCGTACTGTCGGTGATGAACGGTTTCGACCGTGAATTGCGTGAACGTATCTTAGGTATGGTACCCCATGCCACTATCACCGCTTATGAAAGCCCGATAGAGGATTGGCGTGCTCTGGCCGAGCAAGCTGCTAAGGATCCCAGGGTCGTTGCCAGTGCGCCCTTTATTCGCGCGGAGGGCATGCTAACCAATGCCGGCCGGGTAAAGCCCGCGTTTGTGCAGGGGATTGACCCCGATGCTGAGTCCAGGGCGTCTATCGTTACCAAACATATTAAAAGTGGCGACTGGCAACAGTTGCAAGCCGGTAAATTCAACATATTTTTAGGCAAAAACCTGGCCAACAATTTAGGCTTGCGCCTGGGCGATAAAGTGACTTTAGTGCTGCCCGAAGCCTCAGTGAGTATTGCCGGGGTTACTCCCAGGTTAAAGCGCTTTACCTTTGTCGGTACTTTTGAAGTTGGCGCTGAATTAGATAGCTCGCTGGCCTATATTCATATAGCAGATGCCGCCAGAATCAAGCGTATGCAAGGGGTAGAAGGTCTAAGGTTGACGCTCGAAGATTTGTTTGAAGCCCGGGCGACAGTTGCAGAAATTGCCGGTCAGCTCAATGGCTATTTTTATATCTCCGATTGGACTCGTACTCAGGGAAATCTATTCGCTGCTATCCAAATGGAGAAGCGCATGGTGGGGTTGCTGTTGTTTCTGATCGTATTTGTGGCAGCTTTTAATATAGTCTCGACGCTAGTGATGGTAGTGACGGACAAAAAATCAGACATTGCGATACTACGTACTTTAGGTGCCAGTCGCGGATTGATCATGCGGATTTTTATGGTACAGGGGGCAGTGATTGGCATTTTAGGCACATTGATGGGCACCTTGTTAGGGGTAGCGCTGGCATTAACTATCAGTGATCTGGTTGAGTGGCTCGAGCAATTATTCGGTTTTGAAGTGTTAAGTTCCGATGTGTATTTCATCAGTTATTTACCTTCACAAATAAACTGGAATGATGTTTCAACGATAGTCTTAGTAGCGCTACTTATCAGTTTTCTGGCGACTTTGTACCCCGCCTACAAAGCGTCCCGTACCCAACCTGCAGAGGCATTGCGCTATGAGTAAAGTGTTAGTTTGTGAAGGTGTCTCCCGGGTGTTCAGCGAGGCTGGAACCGATCTGCATGTGCTAGATGATGTCTGCTTTAGTATCGAAAAAGGTGAGCGAGTCGCCATTATGGGGGCCTCTGGATCTGGTAAAACTACCTTGCTAAATACCATCGGCGGGCTGGAATCGCCAACCTCTGGAACAGTGCACTTAGCGGGTGAATCGCTGTATCAAACCTCTGAGCGCAAGCGCACTAAAATTCGCAATCAGCAGTTGGGTTTTGTCTACCAATTTCACCACTTGCTGCCGGAATTTAATGCCTTAGAAAATGTCGCTATGCCGCTGTTATTAGCGGGCGAGTCGAAACAACAAGTACTGTCTAAATCAGAGCAATTACTCAGTGCTGTAGGTCTGGCTGAAAGACTGAAACATAAACCGGCGCAGTTGAGTGGTGGCGAAAGACAACGGGTCGCTATTGCACGTGCCCTTGTCACTAAACCAGCCTGCGTTTTGATGGATGAACCCACGGGGAATTTGGATAGTCACACGGCGCTGGAGATTCAGGCGCTGATGGATCAGCTAAATGCTGAGTTTCAAATATCTTTTGTGGTAGTGACCCACGATGAAAAACTGGCGCAACGTATGGATAGAATATTGTTCTTAGAGGACGGTAAATTAATCGAACGTGCCCTGACGCACTAGTTTGCTAGATCAACATGTGACAGTTGGTCGATAGGCCGACTGTAGTTGTTTGAACAATAATCGTTTTATCCCGCTGTGTCGCTTATTCACTCTCGTCTTTGCTGCGCTTTTTCCAATTGCTACGCACGTGCCAAATCCAAAACCTATTGATCAGTACATAAAAAATCACTGAAAACACTGTGGCGCAGATCAATGATCCGGTAAGAAGTGGCCAGAGTAATGCAACTAAATGGGTCTTCACATACTCATAGCTAAAAGACATGTTATGATCTAACGCTTGGCTACCTAAGACAAAAGTGCCCACTTTATAAGTGAAATAGAAAATCGGCGGCATAGTGATAGGGTTCGTAATCCAAACCAGACTCACCGAAATAGCTAAATTCGATCTGATAACAATCGCCAGAAAAGCGGCGAGTAACATCTGCATCGGAATAGGCAGCAGCGCGCAAAATATACCCACTAGAAAAGCCCGGGCGACAGACTTCCTATTCAAATGCCATAGCGAGGGATGTTTTAAATATCTTCCGAGCCATTTTAAACTCGGGTGATCTTTAAAGGTCTGTTCGCTGGGCATATACTTTTTTATAAATTTACGGGGCATATAGGCAAGAACTTTATAATACGATAGCCCTGTATTATGCACACCAACGAGCATCAGGCCAACTAAAAAAGTGACTGCGATCAATATAAGTTGCAGTGTGCTATAGAATTTTTAATAGATGGGCAATCCCGTTCGGGAAAATCTTAGCCCCTGTTACCAGGTGCTTGTTTTTAAGATGTTTATTATTTGTTAATAACGCTAAGTCGCTATGGTTCTGTTTGAAAACTGAAATATTGACAGGAGTAGACTATGCCTGTGTTCAGTGTTGTTTATCTGTTTGCTGTCGTTTGGGTCGCCTATTTGGCAGAACTTCCGGATCTTCTCACTTCGGCGTTGATTCTGCTGTTTGGCTTATTTACGACGTTGTTGGGTTTGTTCCTCAAACGTACGCAACTGGCCAGAATCTATAGCAAGATTGTTTTGCTATTGGCGGTGTTTTGTATCGGTTTTTCCCTGGCGGCTCTGCATGGTCGCTATTTACTTGGACAGCAGTTTTCTGACTCCGCCGCGCGCCTGTGCACAGCTAATGGCGTGGTGGTTGGTCTTCCTCAAGTCGGTGAATCTTACAGTCGCTTCATTTTTAAAGTGACGGAAGGTGACTGCAACGGTCAGGTTTTAGCGTCGAGAAAAATTAGCGTGTCGCTGTATGACTCCGACTATCAAGTAAATGCATCAGATCGGTTGCGCCTTGAATTGAAGCTGCGAAGTTTTAGAGGTAATTACAGCGTTGATAGTTTCGATGCTAAATTATGGGCCCTGAACAACGGTATTCATGCCAGGGGCTACGTTCGAAAAATAATCACAGTAGAGAAAGGTAACTCGCTGCTGTTTGGGCTGCGCCACAAAGTCAGACATTGGATAACAGCTCAAGATATCAGTACGCAAGCTAAAGCGAGCTTGGCGGCTTTAATGTTGGGGGATAAGTCGGCCATCTCAAGCGAGCAATGGCAGCACATGCGCAGTACAGGTACGCTACATTTACTGGTGGTCAGTGGTCTGCACATTGGGATTATGGTGGCCATCGGCTGGTGGCTATTTGTCGGGTTGCGCTCTGTTTTACTGATGCTTGGCTGGCGTTACTCGCTGGTTTTTCTCCCCGAGTTAGGAGCCCTGAGTTTAAGTTTTAGTTACCTGCTGCTGGCGGGGGCGAGTTTGTCAACGCAGCGCGCATGGTTGATGGCTTTTGTGCTGTTAGCCGGGCAGTGGCTGAGTGTCAGAAGCAATTTGTGGCAGCGCTGGTGGTTGGCACTGCTGATTATTATCAGCTGGCAGCCCTTGAGTGTAGTGCAGCCAGGGCTGTGGCTGTCATTCGCTGCGGTCGCCAGTTTGATCGCACTGCAAGGATTTAGGACGTCAAAGTCTAAATACTCTGTATTGATCAAAAGCCAGTGTTGGGTTTGGTTGGGGTTAACCCCCTTATTGCTTTTATATTTCCAACAAATTTCTTTGATCGCTCCGCTGATTAATCTGTTTGCAATCAGTTTTATCTCGCTGCTACTGATGTTACTGATCCCCGCTCTGTTACTGGCTCTGATAAATTACGATCAAATGCTGAAACTGCTGGCTGTCACCTTGGACTATTATTGGCAGCTACTGGCTGGCCTGGATACTTATAGCCAGTACTTTTTGGTGGGGATTTCCGGGGTTGATGGATTCTGGCTACTACTGTTGGCGCTGGGTTGTCTGTGCGTGATTCTGCCAATCTCCAGATGGCTAAAGTGCATAGCGTTGAGTGTCTGGCTGGTTACCCTCTACCCGCCTAAAGATGCACCCCTGCAAAAAAATCAATTCAAACTGACCTTGATCGATGTAGGGCAAGGCCTGGCGGTTTTAGTTCAAACCAGAGGGCGTAATTTACTTTTTGATACTGGAGCAGCATTTCCCAGTGGCTTTAGCTATTATTCTGCAGTAGTGAAGCCGCAACTGGTCGACAGCGGTGTCGATAAACTCGATTTGCTGGTGGTCTCTCACGCTGATAATGATCACAGTGGAGGCGTTTCGTTGCTACAACAGGACTATTCTCCAGGTGCAATCCACCGGGGAATGGTTGTTACCAGTGAACAGATTAGTGATGCATGTCGCAGTGATGATCGCTGGGCCTGGGACGGTGTCAGTTTTCACTATCGCCAGCCAGTGACTGCTGCATCCTATAAGAGGAATAACCAATCTTGTGTCTTGGAGCTGGGGAATGCGCAGTGCAAGATTATTATTATGGGAGATGCGGAGAAAAAAATTGAAACGCTGTTACTGGCCAGTGTAATTAATGCCCGACAGCGACTGTTAGTGGTCGGGCATCACGGCAGTAACACTTCAACCAGTGAGGAGTTTTTGCGCCGCGAAAATTTCTCGTCGGCGCTGATTAGTAATGGCTTTAACAACAGATACGGGCACCCGCACAGCAAAGTGCTGTCCAGGCTGAAATCAGCCGCAGTCAGTGTTCATCGCACTGACTTACTGGGCACTATAACCGTCAGCTCTACGGCTTCCGGTTGCTCAATTAGCAGCTATAAACAACAATATAAACGCTATTGGTGGTGAGTTGAGGGCACCTTGATGGAAAGGGATAGAGTTCTTCATTCACTGCTCTGACAATATTCATTGGCTAACGTTTAAATCAGATATTAAACGAGCCAAATTCAGCTAAAGCCTTTATACTGGGGCAATTTATCAAAAAAATATTTGTGTCAAGCTCGATGGCTATTCAATTCAAACTGATTAGGGGATGTTAAGTGTTAGAAGTGTTGTTTTCTGGGGGCTGGATGATGCTACCTATCGTCATTTGCTCGGTATTGTCTCTGGCTATTAGCCTGGAGAGAGCAGTGACCTTGCGTGTAGCAAAAATTGCTCCCAGTGACCTGATGTCCAGCGTTTGGCTGTGGATAAAAAGCGATCAGATGACTAACCAACGGATGGCCGATATCAAAAAAACCAGCCCACTAGGCGCTATTATTATCGCCGGGTTAAACAGTGCTAGCTTGTCCCGTGAACGGATGCAGGAGAGCATTGAAGAGGCGTCCGCGGCAGTAGTGCATGAACTCGAGCGTTATTTATCTGCGCTGGGTACTATTGCAGCTATCACCCCACTGTTGGGTTTGTTGGGAACAGTGATTGGCATGATTAAAGTTTTTACAGCCATTATGCTGGAGGGCAGTGGCAATGCGGCAGTCTTGGCCGGAGGGATATCCGAGGCATTGATTACCACGGCTGCGGGACTGTTCGTCGCTATCCCGACCTTGATTTTCCATCGATATTTTCACCGTAAAGTAGACTCGCTGGTACTGGAGATGGAACAACAGGCGGTGCGATTAGTTGACAGTATTCACGGAGAAGCAGATGTCGATTAATCTAGTGGAACATTCACTTCTAGGCTGTAGCGATGAAGTTTAAGCGCCGGGTCCGTCAGGATATTGATGTCAACATGACACCGTTAATTGATGTGGTGTTTCTTTTGTTGATATTTTTTATGGTGTCGACAACATTTACTAAGGAATCGCGGTTGGGGATTAATTTACCCGAAGCGGATGTCAGTGAGCAAGTGCTGGCAGATGACTACAACGTCGAAGTGCAGATTGATGCCAATGGTATTTTTCGAGTGGCGAATATCACCTTGGGTAACAATGATTTGTCCACTATCAGGGCAGCCCTTCAGGTGCAGCTGCAAAGCAAGCTGCACGGTGCGAAATCGGACGCTAACCCCAGCTTGACGATTACCGCTGATGCAGCCACTGCGCATCAATTTGTGGTTTCGACTATGGATATAGCAGGGCAACTGGGCTTTAGTAAGTTGCAAATAACTACCCTTAAAGATGAGTCTAAATAGCGATGGGACTTGAGAGTGCCTGGTACAAGAGCAGAGCCACCTGGACACTGCTATTATGGCCGCTAGAAAAACTGTTTGTCACTATCGCCCATTACAACAAATTAAAACATTTAAAAAAGCAATGGCAGCCTCCCTGTCCGCTGCTGATTGTTGGTAATATTTCGATAGGGGGGACAGGTAAAAGTCCTCTGTCTATCGAGCTGATAGAGATCTTGCGCAGCAGGGGTTATAAGGTAGGTGTGGTCAGTCGTGGCTACGGTGCAAACAGATCTGACTTTCCCTATCAGGTAAGAGCCTCAGATACTGCAACACAGGCGCCAGACGAGCCGCTAATGATTGTGCGGCGCACAGGGGTGAGCTTAGTCATAGATCCCAACAGGGTGCGCGCTTGTCAGTATTTACTGGCCAACAATGATTGCGATCTAATCTTGTCCGACGATGGCTTGCAGCATTACCAAATGGGTCGTGATATTGAGATTGCGGTAATCGACGCCAGCCGCGGTTTAGGTAATGGTCACTGTCTGCCGGTGGGCCCATTAAGAGAATACCCCGCGCGCTTGCAAACAGTGGATTATGTGCTGATCAACGGCGCTGGTGCGACAAACTTTGATAGCAGTTACCCGATGCAGATAGCCCCTTGTGGCTGGTACAGAGTTAAAGATGATCACTATTTCAGTTTGCAAGAGTTCTCGGCAAAATTACAAAGTGTCGATTTTGGAAGGGCTAAGATTCACGCTATCGCGGGAATTGGCAACCCACAGAGATTCTTTGACACCCTCAAACAAATGGGATTAGATGTCATTGCTCACAGTTTTGCAGATCACTATCAGTACCGCAGCGCAGATATAAGTTTCGATGCAGCAGATATTGTCTGCATGACAGAAAAAGATGCGGTAAAATGCCGTCAATACGCCGCCGAAAATTGTTATTATCTGCGAATTT
>MABF01000251.1 GCA_002163025.1 'Osedax' symbiont bacterium Rs2_46_30_T18 | reverse complement strand
TTGGATCCATTGGCGGCTCTGGACATGATTAAGCAGCTAGCGGCAGCGCAGGATGAAATTAGCAGCCTTAAAGATCAGATGTTGCGTACCGTTGCCGATTCACAAAACACCAAGCGTCGCGCCGAGCAGGATGTGACTAAAGCGCATAAATTTGGCACTGAAAAGTTTGCCAGTGAAATGTTACCTATTGTTGACTCTCTAACCATGGCGCTGCAAAACCCCGCCAATGACGAGGCTACTAAAGCATTACACGACGGTGTTGAAATGACTTTGAATATGTTCATCAAAGCACTGGAAAAATTTAATGTCGTGCAAATTGATCCACAGGGCGAAACTTTTGATCCGGCGCTGCATCAGGCTATGTCAATGGTAGATGGTGGAGAGGCAGCGGCAAACAGTGTAGTTGCAGTCATGCAGAAAGGCTTTACTCTCAACGGTCGCCTATTGCGGCCGGCGATGGTTATGGTGGCCAAGTAATACCTGGTATAGCAGCCAGCAAATGCCCGGATCAGTCGTTAAAGTTTTTCATTAAATAATATTCGGGCGCAAACAACACTTGAAATAGCTTAATTCGTATCCATATACCAGTTAAGCGGTCAGAACAGAATTTAGCACAGCCAGATGGCGTGCAATTGGAGAGAAAAAATGGGCAGAATAATTGGTATCGATTTAGGAACAACTAACTCCTGTGTCGCAGTTTTAGATGGCGACAGTGCCAAAGTTATCGAAAATGCAGAAGGAGATCGTACGACTCCTTCAATCGTTGCATACACTGATGACAACGAAATTCTGGTAGGTCAGCCTGCTAAGCGTCAGTCGGTAACTAACCCAGTTAATACTTTGTTTGCAATAAAGCGTCTTATCGGACGTCAATTCAAAGACAAAGTAGTACAAAAAGACATCAAAATGGTGCCTTACAAAATCGTAGCAGCTGACAACGGCGATGCTTGGGTTGCAGTAAGAGACAACAAACTAGCGGCACCGCAGATCTCTGCTGAAATCTTGAAGAAGATGAAGAAAACTGCAGAAGATTACTTAGGTGAGTCTGTATCAGAGGCGGTTATCACTGTGCCTGCATACTTCAATGACGCACAGCGCCAGGCAACTAAAGATGCCGGTCGTATCGCCGGTTTAGAAGTTAAGCGTATTATCAACGAGCCGACTGCTGCGGCACTTGCCTACGGTATGGACAAGTCCAAAGGTGATAAAACTATCGCTGTATACGATTTAGGTGGCGGTACTTTTGATATCTCAATCATCGAAATCGCAGAAGTCGACGGCGAGCACCAGTTTGAAGTACTGGCGACCAACGGTGATACTTTCCTTGGTGGTGAAGATTTCGACTTACGTCTGATTGAGTTTTTGTCTGCAGAGTTCAAGAAAGATACTGGTATCGATCTACATAACGATCCATTAGCGCTTCAGCGATTAAAAGAAGCGGCTGAGAAAGCCAAAGTTGAGTTGTCATCTGCACAACAAACTGACGTTAACTTGCCTTACATTACTGCCGATGCAACAGGTCCAAAACACTTAAACGTTAAATTGACTCGCGCTAAGTTAGAAGCGCTGGTTGAAGACTTGGTCAAAGGTACTATCGCTCCATGTCGTCAAGCTCTACAAGATGCTGATCTGAGCGCTGCAGAAATTGATGAAGTTATCTTGGTCGGCGGCCAGACGCGTATGCCTATGGTGCAGGCGCAAGTAGCTGAGTTCTTCGGCAAGGATCCTCGTAAAGACGTAAACCCTGATGAAGCAGTAGCAGTAGGTGCTTCTATCCAAGGTGCGGTACTTTCAGGTGATGTTAAAGACGTATTGTTGCTAGATGTTACGCCTCTTACTTTAGGTATAGAGACAGCAGGTGGTGTTGCCACTGCACTGATCGAGAAGAACACCACTATCCCGACTAAGAAGTCACAAGTGTTCTCAACTTATGAAGATAACCAGTCAGCTGTGACAATTCATGTTATCCAGGGTGAGCGCAAGCAAGCTTCACTAAACAAGTCTTTGGGGCGTTTCGATTTACAAGAAATTCCAGCTGCAGCCCGTGGTATTCCACAAATTGAAGTCGCTTTCGACTTAGATGCCAACGGCATTTTGAACGTTTCAGCTAAAGATAAGGCGACCGGTAAAGAGCAGTCTATCGTTATTAAAGCTTCTTCTGGTCTATCGGATGAAGAGATTGATGCAATGGTAGCCGATGCTGAAGCCAACGCTGAAGAAGATAAAAAGTTCGAAGAGCTAACAGTGGCGCGCAATCAGGGTGATGCTATGGTTCACTCTGCCAAGAAAGCGTTGGAAGAAGCTGGCGATGCGGCGACTGTCGATGAGAAGTCCGCTATCGAAGGTGCAATCGAAGCTTTAGAAACTGCTCTAAAAGCAGATGATAAAGAAGAGATTGAAGCTAAAACTACAGCGTTGACTGAAGTTATGGCTCCTCTGGCTGAGAAGATGCAAGCGCAAGCTGCTCAGGGTGGTGCTGATGCTGAAGCTGCTGAAGCCGCGCCTGCTGATGATGCAGTAGATGCTGAATTCGAAGAAGTGAAAGAAGCAGAAGTTGTAGAAGAGACAGACGAGAAAAAGTAATAGCTCAAGCTGTTTGGCGGGGTAATGCCCGCCACATTCCACAAGCCTCTGCTCAATCTCCATTGTCAGGGGCTTATCGCGTTAATTAATAGCGAAGATTTTATGCACTTGCCAGATTTTAAAAGCGCACTAAAATTTTAACTGCCAATCAGAGTTAGATATGTCGAAGCAAGATTACTACGAAGTTCTTGGTGTTGATAAAAACGCCAGCGACCGTGATATTAAAAAGGCTTTTCGCCGCCAGGCGATGAAGTTCCATCCGGATCGTAACCCTGATGACCCGCAAGCTGAGTCGAAGTTTAAAGAGCTTAACGAAGCTAACGAAGTACTTTCAGATTCGCAAAAGCGTGCCGCTTACGATCAGTACGGGCATGCCGGTGTCGATCAAAGTATGGGCGGTGGTCAAGGCGGCCAGGGCTTCGGCGACGTTTTTGGTGATGTATTTGGTGATATATTCGGCGGTGGTGGCGGGCGTCAAAGCTCAGTACAGCGCGGTGCGGATCTTAGATACACTATGTCTCTGTCACTTGAAGAGGCTATTCGCGGTGTTGAGAAAACTATCCGGGTCAATACTCTGGCAAGTTGTGAACCCTGTGATGGCTCTGGTGCTAAACCAGGTACTAGCAGCAGTGCCTGCCAGACCTGTGGCGGTGTCGGCCAAGTGCGAATGCAACAGGGTTTTTTCTCGGTACAGCAAACGTGTCCTAGCTGTCGTGGTGAAGGGCGAATTATCTCCGATCCTTGTACTAGCTGTCGCGGTCAGGGGCGGGTTAACAAAGATAAAAAATTATCAGTTAAAATTCCTGCCGGGGTGGATACTGGTGACAGAGTAAGGCTTACAGGCGAAGGTGAAGCCGGCGCCAATGGCGGGCCCTCTGGTGATCTGTATGTTCAAGTTGATGTACAAGCGCATGATATTTTTGAGCGAGACGGGCGTCACTTATACTGTGAAGTGCCTATTTCCTTCCTGGATGCAGCCCTGGGTGGTCAATTAGAAGTACCGACATTAGAAAGTCGTGTTAAGTTAAAAATTCCGGCTGAAACACAAACCGGTAAAATGTTCAGATTGCGCGGTAAAGGTGTGGCCCCAGTTCGCGGCGGTGCCACTGGTGATCTTATGGTTAAGGTGCTGGTCGAAACACCGATTAACTTAAACACTAAACAGAAAGAATTACTGCGTGAGTTCCAGGAAACCACCGATGAGGGGCAGAAGAAACACAGCCCTAAAAAGCAGTCATTTTTTGACTCAGTGAAAAAGCTTTTCGAAGATTAATCATCGAATCACCAAGAGCCGCTTCGCGGCTCTTTTTGTATCAGCCAGGTAATATATATGGGTAATTTTGAAGCGACTCCAGAACAGTTATGGCTCTACATTCAAGAGGAAGCGCGTGCAGAAATGAGCGCCGAACCACTGTTAGCCAGTTTCTATCACTCCAGTATCATTAATCACTCAACCATTAAATCCGCACTGTCATTTTTGCTGGCGATGAAATTATCAGATGATGTGATGTCGCCGGTGTTGTTGCGAGAAATTTTAGAGCAGGCGATGCGCGCTGACCCCAGTATGTTAGAGGCGGCCTGTAAAGATGTCTTGGCGGTACGCAATCGCGACCCCGCAGCCGATCGCAGCATCAATGTATTGTTGTATTTAAAAGGGTTCCAAGCCCTGCAGGCACATCGAGTGGCCCATTGGATGTGGCAAAATGACCGCCGTTCTATGGCGCTATATATTCAGCACAGGGTCAGTTCGGTATTTCAGGTGGATATTCACCCGGCGGCGAAGATAGGTTGTGGGGTGATGTTTGATCACGCCACCGGAATCGTCATAGGTGAGACTTGTGTGATAGAAAACGACGTGTCAATTTTGCAGGGAGTTACTCTGGGGGGTACAGGTAACGAGAGTGGTGATCGCCACCCTAAAGTTAGAGAGGGGGTGATGATTGGTGCCGGGGCTAAGATATTTGGCAATTTAGAGATAGGCAGATGCTCCAAAGTTGGCGGCGGTAGCGTGGTAGTCAACGATGTGCCAGAGTGTAAAACTGTGGTTGGGGTTCCGGCTAAAGTAGTCGGTGATTCGGGCTGTGCGAAGCCGGCATTAAATATGGATCAACAGCTTTAAATAATATTCCTATGAAAGTGAAGGCGAGTAGATGATAAGAATTGCAGTTATAGGTGCCGCTGGGCGCATGGGTAAAGTATTAATCGAAGCCGTGCAATTGCATCCCCAGCTCGAATTAGGGGCCGCGGTGGTCAGCGGTAATAGTTCACTGATCGGAGCCGATGCCGGTGAGTTGGCCTCCGTTGGCAAGTTAGGGGTTAAGTGTGCCAGTAGTTTAGAGCAAGTAGTCGATGATTTTGATTTGTTGATAGACTTTACTACCCCGCAGTTAACTATGGCTAATCTTGCTGTTTGTGTTGCCCACAGTAAGGCCATAGTCATTGGTACAACCGGACTTGACGAAGCGCAAAAAAATCAGCTGCACAGCAGTGCTGCGCATATTCCAGTGGTTTTTGCCTCGAATATGAGTGTCGGTATGAACTTATGTTTTAAAGTGTTAGATACTATCGCCCGTACGTTAGGCGATGACTACGATGTAGAAATCATCGAGACCCATCACCGGAACAAAGTTGATGCGCCTTCGGGAACGGCCATCAGCTTAGGTGAAGTAGTCGCTAATGCGTTAGATCGAAACCTAAAAGAACACGCCGTTTACGGACGTGAGGGCATTATAGGGCCGCGTACCCAGAAAGAAATTGGTTTTGAGACTATCCGCGCCGGAGATGTGGTCGGTGATCACACCGTGCTGTTTGCCAATGAAGGGGAGCGCATAGAGCTTACCCATAAGGCCAGTAGCCGTATGACGTTTGCCAAAGGTGCGGCACGGGCAGCTGCCTGGCTTGAGAATAGAAATAGTGGCTTATACGACATGCAAGATGTACTGGGCTTGAGCGAATAGAGTAGAAGCTAAAAGCACTGCTTTAGGGGATGCTTTAAGATCAACTCGTATTTAATTTAAAATAGCGAGCTATTTTTATAATCTAGGTTTATCATCATCATAATCGTACCTAAGCTGTTTTACTGATAGCTTCGGCAATTGTTTTTAGTGACTAATACAGGGAGTCAAAAATGGCAGTGGAAAAATTTCCCGCGCTAGTAGAGATGGGTTTTGAAGACCCAGGTGAAATCGAACGCTACACAACACGCATCGAAGGTGATGTGGATATTCTGAAAATTTACCACCGTCGCCATCAGGGCGAGTGGATGACTAAAAGTAAGAAATACAAGTTTAAGCGCTTACACAAAAAACTGAGAGTTAACGAAGGCCTTACGGCTTATCGTGATACTACTGAGTCATCGCCATTCTTCTTAAAAGCCATCACTGAACTAGATAAGTTAGTTGCCGGTGAGCAGACCACTAAAGCAAAGAAAGAAGATATCTTAGAAGAGATGGAGCATCTGAATAAAGTTGTCTCCCGCAAGATAGAAGATTTACGCCGTCAGATAGAAGAGCTCTAATAGTTCACGTATCTGAGATTACTCTCATCGGTAGCTGTAGCGGCTATCGATGGTTTAGTTACCTCTTAATCTATCGCTACAGATGCTCTTAGTGCTGTACAGCGTCAGCACAGCCTCGATCGTTCGCTAGTTTAGACGAATGTTACCCAGAGTCGAAAACAGCAACTATTATTAATCACAGTACGCCAATTTCACTGTTACCTTGCACATAAGTGCAGTGCCTTTGTTCATCGCTATCGCCAAAGTTTAGGCTGCAGGGCCTTAAGCGCAATTATGCTCTCATCCGTTAGGTGTCGTGTATCAATGTTAGATTTAATAAAAAGCCGCTTAAAACAGTACCAGCCGAGATGCATTGATAAAAAGCTGCCAGAGGCCGGGGTATTAATCGCTATTACAGAACAGCCAGAGCCCTGCGTTATATTGACTAAACGTGCCAGTAAATTATCCAGCCACAGTGGTGAAATAGCTTTTCCTGGTGGCAAGCGGGACCCTACTGATCGAGATATCATTTTCACTGCACTGCGTGAAGCCCACGAAGAAGTTGATCTACATCCAGAGCAAGTGAATATTATAGGACAGATGGATGAAGCGGTTTCATTGCATAAATTAAAAGTGACCCCCTGTGTTGGTTTGATACCGGCGTCAGTTAAGCTGACGGCTAATCTAGGTGAGCTGGACTGTGTCTTTAAGGTGCCGTTGGCTTTTTTTCTGGATGCCAATAACCGCTGCGATCACTTAGCTCAATACCAATCTAAAGCCAGGTACGCACCTTGTTACTTATACAATGAGCACTTGATATGGGGGCTCACCTCTTATCTGCTAATGGAATTTCTTAATGTTGCATTAGAGGCTGATATCGCTTTGCACGCCCGCCCCGAACACGCTGCATTTATTTAATACAGAGTCTTATCCAGCGTTACATTAGAAAATTAGAGAGTCACTATGAGTAATAAAATCAGCTATCTGCTGCTAGTACTAGTCGCCGCTATCTGGGGGTTTTCCTTTGTCGCGCAAAGCGCCGGGATGGAATTTATGGGACCGCACAGTTTTAATGCTGCGCGTTTCATACTTGCTGCAGTGTCACTGCTGCCGCTGTGGTTTGCGCTGTCGAGAAAGAAGCCGCTCAGGGACCCTCGTCTATGGTTTGGGGGTCTGCTGGCGGGTACGGTGATGTTTGCAGGCTTTAGTTTTCAGCAGATTGGCTTGCTGCATACCAGTGCCGGTAATGCGGGCTTTATTACCGGTATGTATATTGTGCTGGTTCCGATTGTCGGGATATTTCTCAAGCAGCACACTAGTTCAAAAACTTGGTTGGGCGTTGCCTTTGCGACGGCGGGGCTGTTTGTGCTCTGCGTCGACGATAATATCAGTATTGGCTACGGAGATTCACTGGAGTTGATCGGGGTGGTCTTTTGGACCATGCACGTATTAGCCATCGCCTGGTTAGCATCAAAGGTTGATGCCATCAGCTTATCAATCATTCAGTTCACTGTTGCAGCAGTGTTTGCCAGTATTTTTGCGTTACTGTTGGAGCAGCCCAGTTGGCAGGCAGTGGTCGCTAGCAGTATTCCGCTGCTTTACGCGGGCATTGCCGCAAGCGGTATTGCCTGTACTTTGCAAATTATCGGCCAACGCAAAATCGAGCCAAATATTGCAGCCCTTATATTAGCTTGTGAGGCGATGTTCGCCGTGTTGGGCGGCTGGTTGATACTCGATGAAAGCATGAGCATTAAAGAGTTAAGTGGCTGTCTGTTAATGCTGTCGGGCATGATTATCAGCCAGTGGCCAAAGCGGCAAAAAGTGCTGTTGCCAGCGACCTAAGCTCTAGGTCTGTTAATATTCGGTTTATCTATTGCTGTCGCTGAACGTTGGAATTACAATACTGGATCCAAAGGCAGCTTAGTTCGCCCGTGCGCTTTTTTGACTGGCATACATATTCAGTCACTGGAAATGCACTAAGCTGTATACTATAACAACAGATAACTTGTTAACTATTGGATGATTGATCAATGGATTTTACAAAGTACTTAACGGAATTGGCCACTAGAGACGGCTCTGATTTATACCTATCTACCGGAGCCTCTCCCTGTGCAAAATTTCAGGGTGAGTTGGTCAAGCTTAGTGAAGATACTGTAAAAGTCGGAGAGGTAGAAGCTGTCGCCCGGGAGATTATGGACGAGCAACAGTGGGAGATGTTTGAGCAAGAATTAGAAATGAACTTAGCTATTTCGATTGCCCAAGTGGGCCGATTTCGGGTTAATATTTTTAAGCAGCGCAACCAGTTTGCCCTAGTGGCACGAAATATTAAGAGTGAAATTCCAAATTTATCGGATTTGGGACTGCCTGACCACCTCAAAGAAATAGTGATGAATAAACGTGGTCTTATTCTGTTTGTAGGCGCCACAGGTTCTGGTAAGTCCACTTCCCTGGCTGCTCTGATAGATCATCGTAATGCAAATGCTGGCGGGCATATAATCACCATCGAAGACCCGATTGAGTTTGTTCACAAACATAAAAAATCTATCGTCAACCAGCGCGAAGTAGGGGTAGATACACGCAGTTTTCATAGCGCCCTGATTAATACATTGCGCCAGGCCCCCGATGTGATCCTGATAGGTGAGGTGCGTGATAGAGAAACCATGGAGCACTGTCTGGCGTTTGCTGAAACCGGACATTTGGCTATTTCGACACTGCATGCCAACAACGCCAACCAGGCATTGGATCGGATTATCAACTTTTTCCCCGAAGACCGGCATGCTCAAGTGCACTCTGATCTGGCATTAAACATTAAAGCTATAGTATCGCAGCGCCTGGTTAAAACCGTTGACGGCAAGAGAACCGCGGCTATTGAAATACTGCTTAATACCTCAACTATTCGCGAGCTAATTCTCAAAGGAGATATTGAAGGTATCAAAGAAATCATGACCAAATCTGAAAATTTGGGCATGCAGACATTCGATGCCTCGCTGTATGCTCTGGTTAAAGCGGGAAAGATTAGCGTGAATGAGGCATTGCGTAATGCAGATTCTCAAAATAACTTACGCTTGCGTTTGAAGCTGGATGATAACGACTCAGCGGGTCCCGGGCCCAGTAAGGCAAAATTCAGCATGGATGATACTGCGGATGACAAGCCCAGTGCACCGGAAGATAAGAAGGGTGGGCACAGCAGTCCGTTTGAATTGTTATAAACTGTTATTGGCAACAGCTGAGAACACAATGTAGTTTAATCTTATTATTTGAAGCCCCTTTATGAATGAAATCGTAGATCAGTTAAGAGAATTAAACCAGGACAGGTTCGCCTCGATTGAACTGCCTGATGAAGATCAGTTGGTGTTAATCCAAGAGCAATTACTGTTGCATTTGCCGGCGGACTTAAAAGACTTCCTGCTCAACGTAAGCGATGTAGTTTACGGCAGTATTGCACCTGTGACCGTTACCGATGAATATGCGTCCAGTCATTTGCCCGAGATGACATTCATCGCTTGGGACCGGGGAATGCCTAGGGAATATATACCTATTTGTCTGTACCTGGACGGTTATTACTTTATCGCCCAGGAGGGCTATATCAGCATCTGGCAGCCCAATACTGGTATCGATGAGGAGACTCATTGGGATTCTATCTGGGACTGGTGTGAAAATGTATGGCTAGCCCAGAGGAGCGGTGCTC
>MABF01000033.1 GCA_002163025.1 'Osedax' symbiont bacterium Rs2_46_30_T18 | reverse complement strand
TGTACTTGTTGCTCGTTGAAAGGCCCCTTGGCTTCAACAGTCAAAATTTTATCTTTGAATTCGATCCTGTGCACGCCATGTGCTACATCCTTCATCATCTCAACTGCTCTTCTTGAAATTACTCAAAAACTTAAGTAACAGCTACACCCGAGACCGTTACTGTTTTAATTTTAAAGGCTAGACGCTGGTTATAAAATAGTAAATAAGACTACATTTCAATCTATAGAAGAAGCAGCTAGTCTTTAGCCACTTTGACAATGGATACCCCAATGCCTGTTATCTAGAGGGGTTGTCAGACAAGGTTTATATCTATCTGCTAACGTTGAGTTTATCTGCGCTGAGGATAGAATCGTCCAGGAGCTTTGCATGGGAAGTTATACTGACTACAAACCCAGTGAGAAGTTAATTCGCCTGCTGCATAGCTAATTGAGTGTTTAACCAAATTAAGGCGTCATTTTCATTTATAAAATAGGCATGGGCAATATTAAAGTGCTGATAGATGCGGGTGAGCTGCTGCTCGGTAATTGAATTAGGGCCCGGGGTGATAAAAACCACAGCGATGGCGCAAACACCGCGCTGCTTGCGAAACTCTATAGTCTGATACATTGCCCGCTCCGCTTGTGGAGTAAATAAACAGTCTTGGTGCAGCAGGTTTAACTGCCCCCATGGGCCACAGATATTGCCCAATGTGTGTTGCAGTTGGGCTTGATAATTCTGTACTTGTTCATCGTTAAAGGGGCCCCTGGCTTCAACAGTCAAAATATTATCTTTCAATTCGATCTTGTGTAGACCATGTGCTGGGTACATCTTCAATCCTTAATGATCATTCTACTGCTGACAAAATGAGCTGATGCCAGTTACATCCCGGAGCTACTACTGAACCAGCCTGAGGTTATATGTTTGTTCTAGAATGTAAAAAAGACCATAGTGTACCTGCACGATGTAAAATGTGGTATTAACAATAGAGCCTATTTACAATTCGCAGCCCGACATCTTGAAGCCGTTAATACAACTATCTCTGCGGACACGACCTGTAAACAATTAATCTGTAATTATCAATTGCACAGCTTAACTACTTGATTTAGCTTTGTACTGACATTTAAAATTGCTAAAATCAATTGCGATTCCCCCCAGAGGCTCCAAAAGCATGGCAGATTACCTACATTACTTTTTTGACCTTCACAGCGGTTATAAAGATGCCACCAGGTATAGCCAAGGTTTATTAGCACTATTAGATGTGTCGGGCACGAGTATTGCGCAGCGACTGATTAACGCCGGCTACGGCAAAAATGATTACCTATATAAGAAAGGGCTATTGCATATCAACAGCTATTCGAAAACCACTGCAGTTACTCATAAACATGCAGTCGTTATCGATGATGGAAGTGAAGTGAGTGTCATTTTTGTCAAAAACACATTGTCAATGCGCGCCTGTATCGCCCGGATAATTTCGGACAATAAAAGCTATTTAAAACACTGACTGGTCGTTAGTGATAATGGCTGTACAGTGATAAGAAGAAAGCAGCGGGAATCGCTATATTGGCTAACACTTTCTGTTTCTCTTGGGTTAAATTAAACAGCTTACTGAGAAAACCGACCAGTAAGGTAGCAGCTGCCGCGACGGCGAAGAATATTAATCCTGTCCAATCATTTGTACTGGTGCCCAGATAGATAACGAAGGCACTAAAAATTCCCAGCTGTAACATATTTTATCTCTATATCTGATGAAGACTACCGAGTATAAAGCCAGACAAGGACAAGTCCAGTTCATTATTTACGCATAGAACTTGTTAGCTACAAGTGGCAGAGACCGTTGCCTATCGCCTAATCACCCGAGCAACTCACTGAACGTTAACGGTATATCATTGTAGACAAGCTTACGCATTCCCAGCCGTTGCTCAGTTGTGCCAGCGATATGATCCGCTTGAGCTCACTTAAGTAGCTTCCTCGCACAGTAAAGTGCCATTGGTTTTTGCTATAGAGCGAATAATACCTACCCTTGTTCTACTGGCGGGCCATGACCTTTTGGTGTCTAATCCTTGCTGCATAACTGCCAAGAAATCTTCTTTCATTTGTGGACTTTCGTTAATACTAGAAAGCGCCGCCATCAGCGTTGCCTGGGGGGATGATATTAAGTCATTTCCCTGCAGCTCATCCTCTCATACCCAACGCTCTCGCCCGGAAACATTTGTCAGATCACATTTTCGACACTTTCAATATAAGCACTAATTTCGCGGACCAGATTAGCCGCCTTTCAAGCAGCTATAGTCTGTCGCTGTGACGCGTTAATCGCCCGGGTAAATGCTGCTAAAATTGCCACTGATACCGGATCATTTTTCAGAGCATATTCGACATGCCATTGCACCCCAAGAAAAAAATCTTTGCCCGGGTGATGAAATGCCTCCACTATATTATCTGCAGAAGTAGCGTTGACCACTAAATCGCGCCCTAACTCGGCGACAGCCTGTTCATGCAGCGAATTGACGCCAATCACCTCCTGCCCCAGTATCTCTTTTAGCAGACCCTGCCTACTCAAGCTCACATTGTGGCTATGTGCGTAGCGTAAATCCGCAGCTAATCCATAGTCAATTCCACTGTGCTCTGAAAACTGTTCATTATCTACTATGCCTGTTTGCAAGGTTCCGCCTAAAGCGACATTCATTTCTTGCATACCCCGGCAGATACCCAGGATTGGGATATTTTGCTGCAACGCTTGAGTAATCAACCACAGCGCAACGGTGTCTCGTTTTTTATCAAAAGGTCCATGGGATTCAACTGTCCCGCAAGCCCTATAAAGCCCTGGGTCTATATTAGAGGCGTCACCGGTCAAAATAATCCCATCTACCAAATTTATCAGCCTGCTCAGATGTTCTTCAGACAGTAGTGTTGGGATGATGATTGGTGTTGCGCCAGCCCCGGTAATGGCTGCTAACAGATATTTTTCATCAATCGTTTGTGCGGCTATCTCATCTGAATGATCTGTATTAGCGAGCACACCAATCAGAGGTGGCTCGCAACGCGTACCCAAAGTAGGTACGGGGGAATCAATCTTCATTAGATTTGTCCTTGAGGAACGTAGTGAAACAAAAAGTGATATCTAAGCTAAATTAGTCATTCAACTATAGATCAGTGCTTTAAGGATTTTGCATAGTGGCTCTCTATACGATTTTGTAGCACTTCTAATAGCATCGACATCATCCAGTAAATTATAGAAGCGGTAATCAACATCTCAAGAATTTTGAAGTCGGCTCTCCCCTGGGTTCTGGCAATAAACATGATATCCCAAACTCCGACCACAGAAACCAGCGAAGAATCTTTCAGCATGGCGATAAACTGATTACCGGTCGGCGGCACGATCAGGCGCATCGCCTGAGGTAGAATAACCTTTTGAAAAGTTCTCATCCGGGCGAGTCCCAGTGCATCGGCAGCTTCCCATTGGCCCATTGATATCGACTGGATACCGGAGCGGAAAATTTCTGTCATATAGGCGCCGTAAACCAATGACAATGCCGCAATCGCCGCTGGAATTGGGTCAATAACCAGACCGAGTTGAGGTAGTCCTAAATAGATTAAAAAAAGTTGTACTAACAGCGGTACACCGCGAAAATACGAGGTATAAAAATCACCTATTCCTTTTAAAATGGAAATACCAGAGAGCTTGGCAGTCGCCCCCAGCATTGCGAAAATAAATGCCAGCAAGATAGAAATAGCAGAGACATAAATGGTTGTCACCGCCCCCTGTGAAATAAGAAAGGGGATTTTATTGCCGATAAAAGTAAAGCTGAGATCAAAAGAATAAAAGGCTGATAGTGCTCCTATAGCAAGCAACCCCCAAACCAATCGGGACTGTAGCTTTTCCGGCAGAGCCAACAAAAAGTATGTCAAAATGCTGACAACAATACCCATTACAAAAGCGCAAGAAACTCGTCCCCACATACCAGACAGTACTTCTGGGCTCATGGCTGGACGCAACAACTCGGCAATAGCAGTGCTATTGACTGAAACTGAGAAAGCAATAACAAAAGCAATGATTCCCAAAAAAAGTGCCGCTTTAATACGCGCCGTTCCCCTATTCAGGGATATATTTAAAATCGAATTGTTCATTGCAAGCCTCTGCCAGAGGGGTATCAAAACAGCCGGCTAGCCCCGGGACGGAACAATTTCCCAAGCGCTACCGACTATATTCAGATGATCCCTGATTGATTTTTAATCCTTATTTAACAGACACATAATCTGCACCATGCCACTTTAAGGAGAATGCCGTGAGGCTGCCGTCAGCTTTCATGGTTTCAATGATGCCGGCAATTTTGTTACCGAACTGAGCATCGCCTTTATCTATAGCGATAGCTAACGGCTCATAAAATACCGGTGCCCCCAGAGTTTTTACCGGTATGCCTTTGGCAATAGCTTGCTTGATCACAGGCAGCGACTGCATGATCGCATCTAGACGTACACCTTCACCCAGCGCCAGATCATCAAACTCATTCACGTCGCCGTACAAACGAATGTCACCGGGAGTGACTTGATATTCAAAAGGCGGAGTACCTAAAGCATCGATATTCAAGTTTTTTTGCAGATAACGATGATAGGTAGACGTTGAAACTACACCTATTACTTTGCCATTCAGGTCGGAAATACTCTTCGCTTTGGCATCTTTGTGTACTGCAAATCCTGCTGGAGTAAAATAATAAACTGCTGGGAAGTCCAAAACTTCTGCGCGTTTAACGGTGGGGGTCATTGAACCTACTGCCATGTGCCAGCGCCCCATCCAACGGCCTGCTGTCATAATTTCCCAGCCGGGTGTGACAAATTTTACTGCGACACCAAGACGTTTCGCCACTTCTCGGGACACATCTATATCAAAGCCTTCGAGTTCATTTTTATCACCCAAAAAAGAGTTTGGTCGGTAATCTGAATTGGTAGCGACAACTAATAATTTATTGTCGATGACAGTATCAATGACTTTGCCGGCATAACTAGTTGAACTTGCGGAAACGGCCACCAGGGCAGCACTAAGAAGTACCTTTTTGATTATTTTTTTCATTATCTATTTTCCATGTAGTTGAGGAACATGCTTCGGCACGTGCGAGAGCGAACTCTAAGTAGATAACAAGTTAAAAACAAATCAGTTATATTGAACAACACATAGAAAAACTCTATGATTAATAGATGAAAACACCACAACACTTTGTCCCGACACTGCCTGAAATACGCGCCCTTGAAGCGGTAGCCAGACTCGGCTCAGTTTCTGCCGCCGCCGTCGAACTAAATGTATCACAACCAACAATTTCTTATCATATCAAACAATTAGAAGCTCGCTGGGATGCAAAACTGTTTCGAAAAAAAGGCCGGAAGTTAGAGTCTACTGAATTAGTCCACGATACCTATAATCAAATATCTGCTATCACTTCAAGCATAGATAATCTCTCATCTTACTTAAGTCAAAGAACCAGTATCAAACCGCTATCTATTGGAGTGGCAACATCTTTTGCCTCTATCATTCTCATCAAAAGGTTGGAAAAATTCAGTCAACTACACCCTGATGTAGGCATAAAACTCAATGCGTCTAATCGCTATACCGATTTTGCCAAAGAGGGAATTGATGTAACACTGAGGCTGCTGCCAAAGCTTCAGCCAGACAGTGCGATTACAACGCCCAACCCATTAATTCCGGTGCCCAATGAAAGAATCCGGGTGGTCTGCTCACCCGGGTATTTACAGAAACAGTTGGGTAACACAAAGCATACGCAGCCACTAGACCCTGTAATGCTGTTACAGATGCAATTAATCCATGAGGAAGACACCTTTCACTGGCAAAAATATCACACAGCTTACATAGCTGACTTTAAAGGGCCGCTGGCCCAGCAACTCTCTTTTAATAATGCAGATCTAATTCTTAACAGCGCGATAGCGGGCAGTGGGGTAGCCATATTGCGTGACTTATACATTAATAACGCCATTGCAGAGGGGCTTTTGATTGAGCCTTTTGCTAACAGTTTACCTTGCGAACGAATATTTCAATTTGTACTAGCGGATAAAAAAATGCCCACTCAGCATGTGTGGGATTTTATCTCCTGGCTGGGAAATGAAATGTCGAGCATGGCTAAAAGTAACAGATGAAAGTGCGCCACTTCAGGCAAGCACCTATATTCATCACCGCTGTGCTACGCGTAGGTGAAAAAAGCAAAGTGATTACTTTGTGGAAACCCTTTACTATCCGGCAAATACTTTCAGGGATTAAACAAATAAAAGCTGAGCGGTATCGATTGTTTTTCACCCAGCATTAATCGCTTCTTAATAGACTGAGTATTTATTCACAAAAATGAAAGCCACCACTACCCCCTGTGCAAAATATTTCGCAACCTCATGAAATTAATTCCGCCATTGCTTTAGAAGCTTCACCGCTCTTGCATAACAACCATCGACACCTATAAATCATTAAATAATATGAACTTTGTTATTTATAATTTCCCAAAGCTAACGAATTCCCCCAAAAAAATTCAGTTCATCAACACGATTCTATAGCACCTGCCATCTATTCATTACCCCACTATCATTGACATTTTTTTTGTCAAATGCATACTTAGCAAACGGTTGCGCAACCGATTGCTATTTGCTTTTATTAAACAATAAAAAGAGATCCGATGAAAAAATCGAGATTAATAAATTCAGAACTAACCGCTGTAATTGCCCGAATGGGGCATTTAGATGAGTTGACCATTTGTGATGCTGGGCTGCCTATTCCTAAGTCCACACCCAGAATAGATTTGGCGATCAGCAGGGATCTGCCACCACTGCTGTCTGTTGTAGAAGCGGTATTTTCAGAGCTGCAGGTTGAATCCGTGGTTATAGCACAAGAATGCAAAACAGCGAGCCCAGAATTTTACCAGCGACTTATTGATCTTATTAATAAACAAAATCACCCGGTAGCCATTTCTCTGCTCAGCCACAGCGAACTTAAAGCGCAAACAAGTAACAGCCAGGCTATTGTCCGTACAGGCGAATATACATCTTTCGCCAATATAATTTTGAAATCTGGCGTGGTCTTCTGAGGTGATATTGTAATGCAGCCGATTCTGAAACTTGAAAATATTGATAAATCGTTTCCCAGCGTCAAAGCATTAAACCGTGCCAGCTTGAATGTCTATCCCGGAAAAGTCATGGCCTTAGTGGGCGAGAACGGTGCCGGAAAATCCACAATGATGAAAGTGTTAACCGGTATTTATCAACCCGATGCCGGGCTCATCGAATACCAGGGCGCAGCCGTTCAATTTCGTGGCCCTAAGGACTCCCAGGATCAGGGCATAAGCATTATTCATCAGGAACTTAACCTGATTCAGGAATTGAGTATTGCCGAGAATATTTTCCTCGGCCGAGAGCCGACCCGCTACGGAAAAATACAGTGGCAGCAATTGTATGCAAATGTGGAAGAACTATTGCAGCGCTTAAATATTAAGCATCACCCGCGCACCCGGCTCGGCAGCCTGAGTATCGGTGAACAGCAAATGGTGGAAATTGCCAAGGCACTGTCTTTTCAGTCGCAGGTCATCATTATGGATGAGCCTACCGACGCGCTCACCGATACCGAAACAGACAGCTTATTTGAGGTTATCCAACAACTTCGAGATCAAGGCCAGGGGATTGTCTATATATCTCACCGGCTAAAAGAAATTTTTCGGATATGTGACGACGTCACTATTTTTCGAGACGGTGAATTCATCGAACAAAAACCCGTTGCGGATTTAACCGAAGACCTGATTATCGAAAAAATGGTTGGTCGCTCACTAGACGATCAGTTCCCAAAAGCCGATTTAGAGCTGGGTGAAGTTTGCCTACAGGTCAATAATCTTTGTGGCAACGGTGTTGTAGATGCAAGCTTTACCCTGAGAAGTGGCGAGATTCTCGGCTTTTCTGGATTGATGGGCGCGGGGCGAACCGAGCTGATGAAATTAATTTATGGCGATGCACAAATACACGCTGGTGAAGTGATACTCAATGGCCGAACTCTTGAGCTGCACTCTCCTAAAGACGCCCTCACGGCCGGTATTGCCTATGTTTCTGAAGACCGCAAAACCGATGGTTTAGTGTTGAGTATGTCGGTAAAAGAAAATATGAGTTTAAGCAGTCTCGCGGAATTTTGTACTTCTTCCGGCCGCATTGAACACCGGGAAGAAAGGCAGGCAGTGCAAAAATTTATTGATCTATTTCGTATTAAAACCCCCGGTCAAAACCAGATAATCAAAAATTTATCCGGGGGGAATCAACAAAAAGTTGCCATTGCTAAAGGGGTGATGAAACAACCTCAAGTGTTGATCCTGGATGAGCCAACCCGGGGAGTCGATGTCGGGGCACGACAGGAGATCTATCAACTAATCAACCGCTTCAGACGTGATGGCATGGCCATTATTTTAGTTTCTTCTGACATGCCGGAGATTCTTGGCATGAGTGACCGCATTATAGTGATGTGCATGGGTAAATTAAGTGGTGAATTCAGCAGAGAACAAGCCAACCAGGAATTATTGATGGCAGCCGCCGTCGGCAAAAAAGCAGAGGAACTAGTATGACCACGAACAGTGCGTCGACAAAGATCGTCCCCCAGAATCAAGATACGCAGATAAAACTGTTTAGCAAAGCCTGGCTCTTTCAAGAGAAATCACTGATTGCGCTGTTGCTGTTAATCGTTATTGTCTCATTTATAAGCCCAAATTTTTTCAGCGTAGACAATATACTGAACACCCTCAGACAGACCTCGGTAAACGCTATCATCGCCGTGGGCATGACTATGGTGATTATTACTGCGGGCATTGATTTGAGTGTGGGGGCAGTGCTGGCGCTAAGTGGCGCCTTTGCCGCCAGCCTTATTGCCCAGGAAGTGAACGTGGTTCTGGCAGTCATTATCACTCTGTTTTCTGGCCTTGTATTAGGTGCAATGAGCGGCATCATTGTCGCCCAGGGAAAAGTACAACCTTTTATCGCAACTTTGGTCACAATGACCGCGCTTCGCGGTGTAACTATGGTGTTCACCGATGGCCGCCCCATCTCAACCGGATATACCGAAAATGCCGATATGTTTAGCTGGCTGGGCACAGGTTATATGCTCGGTGTACCTGTACCTATCTGGATTATGGTGTCGATCTTTGCCATTGGCTGGTATCTGCTCAACCACACCCGTACCGGACGGCACATCTATGCATTAGGCGGTAATGAGGACGCCACCCGATTGTCAGGAATCAATGTCAATCGGATAAAAATAATTGTCTATTCACTTTGCGGTTTAACCGCTGCAATCGCCAGTATTATTATCACTGCACGGCTGTCCTCTGCCCAACCGACTGCCGGTTTAGGTTATGAGCTAGACGCCATCGCCGCGGTGGTACTGGGAGGCACCAGCTTGATGGGTGGTCGCGGCCGTATAATGGGTACGCTGATAGGCGCACTGATTATTGGTTTCCTTAATAATGCGTTAAACCTGCTAGACGTATCCTCCTACTACCAAATGCTTGCCAAAGCATCGGTCATCTTATTGGCCGTAATCGTTGACAACCGAAACAAATAACAAAAAACAAAAAACAAAAAGGATCATAGATATGAAAAAAATATTTACCGCTGTTTCAGTAGCCGCCACACTTGCTGCGCTGACCTTTTCTTTTAGCGCTCAGGCCGGGGACGATAAACTCGCTCTGGTCGTTTCCACGCTCAATAACCCTTTCTTTGTCTCAATGAAAGAAGGCGCAGAAAAGAAAGCGACAGAACTAGGTTATGAACTAGTCGTTTTAGATTCTAATAATGACCCCGCTAAAGAGTTATCGAACATTGAAGATCTGGTGATCAAAAAAGTCGCCGCGATCTTAATTAACCCAGCTAACTCTGATGCGGTAGGTAATGCTATTAAAATCGCAAATCGTGCCAATATCCCTGTATTGACACTGGATCGCGGTGCAGTCAGAGGAGAGGTGGTCTCTCACATTGCATCAGATAACATCTCCGGTGGTAAAATGGCCGGTGATTACATTGCTGACAAATTGGGCAAAGGTGCTAAATTAATTCAACTGGAAGGTATTGCCGGAACATCCGCTGCAAAAGAGCGAGGCGAGGGCTTTATGCAAGCTGTTACAGCTAACGGCTTTGAATTACTGGCAACCCAACCTGCCGATTTCGACCGCGCTAAAGGCCTGAATGTAATGGAAAACTTACTGACAGCTCATCCTGATGTTGCAGCTGTATTCGCCCAGAATGACGAGATGGCACTGGGCGCTTTAAGAGCGATTAAAGCCGCTGGAAAAAATGTTTTGATTGTTGGTTTTGACGGTACCGATGAAGGTATTAGCGCAGTAAAAACCGGTGATATGGGTGCTACAGTTGGTCAACAGCCAGCACTAATCGGCGCACTGGGCGTTCAAGCTGCAGTCGATACCCTTAACGGTAAAAAAGTAGCGGCTTACGTTCCCGTTCCCCTGCAAGTCATCAATTAATTGTTAGGTGTATAGATTAATCGGACTCGTAACTTGACGTTGCGAGTCCGTCTTTTGTTACATGCTAATGAAACCAGCCCGTTAATCACCACCTTAGCTTCTTGTTCAGTCTGGGTTAGCGAACAAGGCCGTGCTAGAATCCAGATCCTTGTCACACTGGAGATTCTAGATTCAACGATTGCCAGAGATAATTTGAGTGGCGCGTTGCGAGCAGTATTGCAGTAAGACTGCACCTATAGCGAATGCTATTGATTCTTCCCAGACCACAGCAGTTTATTGGATGACAAGATCAGCTGCGCAAGCTGTAGTTTCAACCCGGGGAAAATGACCAGCACAGCTAAACATCATTCTATTAATTATCAGTGGAGCAAAACGCATTGTCGGTTACCATCAAAGATGTGGCAAGACGGGCGAAAGTATCAACAACAACCGTTTCTCATGTATTAAACGGCACACGCTTTGTCTCTAAAGAGGCTAAAAAATCGGTATTAGACTCAGTTGTTGCACTGAATTACGCCCCCAGTGCGGTCGCTCGTAGCCTCAAAGTGAAGAGCACTAAGAGCCTGGGTATGTTAGTCACTACCACCCTCAATCCGTTTTACGCCGAGCTGATTAAAGCTGTAGAGAAAAACTGCTACGCAGCAGGGTACAATTTAGTGCTCTGCAATACCGACGGTGATCCCGAAAAAACCGACTCCTATCTTAAGATGTTAGTGCAAAAGCGCATAGATGGCATCCTGGTGATGTGCACTGAATATGACCATGGTTTGTTCGCGGCCCTCACCGCCCAGCGAAATTTACCTATGGTGGTCATGGATTGGGGGCCGAGTGATGAATATCTGGATCGCATTCAAGACAACTCATTTCTCGGCGGCTACCTGGCCACCCAACACTTGCTAGAGTGCGGCCATTGCGATATTGGTTACATCGGCGGTTCCTCTAAAAAATTGCCGGCAATACAACGCTTTGAGGGCTTCAAAAAAGCCATGTTAGAAGCTGGGCAACCTATAAACCCGCAGTGGGTTATCCAATCAAATTTTGAGTGTGAAGGTGGCAGGAGCGCTATTCGCCAGATTTTAGCACTTGAACATAAGCCTAGTGCAGTATTCATCAGCAATGACATGATGGCGTTGGGAGCGATAAGTGCGGCACAACAATCTGGGGTTAGTGTACCTGAACAACTCTCCATCATTGGCTACGATAATATCTCTTTTTCGGCGCACTTCAACCCACCGCTAACCACCATTAATCAACCCAAAGACACATTGGCGACAATGGCAGTCACAGCTTTAATCGAGCGAATACAAGAACCTGGTAAACCCGGACGCACTTTACTGATAGAGCCCGACCTTGTGATCCGCTCATCGGTTGCCAGGAAGATCAGTTAGATCAAACAATAAAGACAGCACATTTTTTGCTTGGACAGAGATGTTTAATGATTATCAGGCAATCCTATTGAAGAAAGTTAGATAGCCACTTTACCCGCTGAATAGAGCAGTGATATATTTCCTTTTCTAATTTGTCAGTTATATATCAACATGGGATGTCAGTGCAGCTATGGACGCTAAAATTTACGTATTAGGCGCCGGAATCGTCGGAATCTGCTGTGCAATCACCCTGCAAAGAGACGGCCACAAAGTCGTCTTACTTGATAAAACTGGCCCAGCGGCGGGTGCTTCCTTTGGTAATGCCGGGGCCATCGTTAATGGCTCTTGCGTACCCACCTCGACTCCCGGGATAATCGGCAATGCTTTGAAAATGCTTAAGCCCGGTGGCCCACTATCCATATCACCTACTTATCTACCTAAATTACTGCCCTGGCTAATTCGTTTTACCTTGCAAAGTTCAGAGAAAAACTACCAGCGCAATGCGCTGCATTTAGTCGCGTTAACTAAACATGCAACCAACAGCTGGCAGAAATTGTTAAAAAACACTGACAGTGCCGATATGTTTAAGGCAGTGGGATGGTTGCGGCTGTTTGAAACAAGCCAGGCCTTTAACGCCAATGCCAGTTCCCGTCAATTGATGACTGACCTTGGTACACCCTATCAAACTTTAAGCTTCGACGAGATTTATGATTTAGAACCCAATTTAGCGCGTATCTTCCAACACGGTTTTTATCAACCAGACTGCCACTTTATTAGTAATCCACAGCGAATGCTGCAAAGCCTGACCGAACACTTCGTAGCTAATGGCGGTCAGTTCAAGGTTGCAGAAGTGACAGATATAAAAGTTAAAGAACTACAACCTATGATTGAAACTACTACCGAGCTCATTTATCCAGATAAAGTGGTAGTGACCGCCGGGGCCTGGTCAACAAAATTAACCAAGGGCATCAACTACAGCGCACCGCTGGAAACTGAGCGCGGCTACCATATGATGCTACCTGTGACTAACGCTATCAGCCGACCCATCGTTAGCGCCGAACAGGCCTTTGTTCTCAGCCCAATGGAAACGGGATTAAGGGTCACCAGCCAGGTAGAGCTAGCGGCGGTAGACGCCCCTGCAAACTATGCCAAAATTCGCGCGTTATTACCTAAGGTAAAAAGGATGTTGCCCGAAGCTGAGATGACAGAACAGTCATGTTGGATGGGCTGCAGGCCTTCACTGCCTGATTCACTGCCAATTATCAGCCAAGGCGAGGACAAGAATATCTTTTTCGCATTTGGCCATCAGCATTTAGGCATGACATTGGGCCCTATAACAGGAGAGCTGATCGCTGATTTAGTGGCAGGAAGAACATCTGCAATTGATCTTAGTCCCTATAGAGCCGATCGATTCTAAAACAGCACAGCTACCCTGAAAAGTTGCCGAACCACTCGTTACTTACGACTTACGACTTA
>MABF01000293.1 GCA_002163025.1 'Osedax' symbiont bacterium Rs2_46_30_T18 | reverse complement strand
ACAAAGTCAGTGGAGACCGCTTCTGGAGAAATACTGTAGCCGATTTGCTTTTGCAGATCAGAGTGCAATGCAGCATTGCGCAAGTAATCATTCAACTCGTCTCTGGTGGTCTCTTTCTTTAAATTCAAGTTTAAGATAGCGATAGAAACGTTTGGCGTAGGGACGCGGATTGAGTTACCGGTCAGCTTGCCTTCCATTTCTGGAAGCGCTTTAGACACGGCCTTGGCAGCACCGGTTTCAGTGATAACCATGTTCAGTGTAGCCGCGCGACCGCGACGATCACCTTTATGATAGTTATCGATTAAATTCTGATCATTAGTGAAAGAGTGAATAGTTTCAACGTGGCCATTTTCCACACCGAACTCATCACACATCGCCTTAAGCACAGGTGTAATTGCGTTAGTGGTACAAGAGGCGGCGGAGATAATAGTATCTTCGTCCAGCACATCGTCTTGGTTAACACCCATAACAATGTTTTTAATGCCTTTACCAGGTGCTGTCAGTAGTACTTTTTTCGCACCCGGGCATTGCAAGTGCAGGCTTAGGCCATCCTTGTCACGCCACATACCGGTGTTATCAATAACCAGAGCGTCTTTAATTCCGTACTTTGTGTAATCCACTTCTTCGGGACTACTGGCAAAGATTATTTTAATCATGTTGCCATTGGCAATCAGAGCATGGTTTTCATCATCGACAGTGATGTTACCTTTAAAAGCCCCGTGTACTGAGTCGCGACGCAACAAGCTGGCACGCTTCTCTAGATCAAATTTCGCCTTTCCTTTGCGCACTACAATAGCGCTCAGACGCATGCCGCTACCACCACCTGTCTGTTCAAGTAACAGGCGCGCTAACAAACGGCCAATACGACCGAAACCGTAAAGAACCACGTCAGTGGCCTCGTCAGTTTTCTGATCGACACAAGTCACTAACTCAGTCTTTAAAAATGCTTTTAAGTCCGACTGCTCAGTTTGCGCGCGAAACTTTACCGCTAACTTACCGATATCGATATGCGCGTTCTTAAGCTCCAGCTCAGGAAGAATATTTAATACTGGAAACGTATCGTCTACAGTGAGTTCTGTGCTTTCAATTTGACGACCAAAGCGGTGCGCCTTTAATATATCAATAACAGATCGCTTAACTAACAGGCGACCAAAAACCGAGGTCTCAACATTATGATCACGGTATAAAGCGCCGACCAGAGGGACCATTTCCTCTGTTAATGCTTCACGTAGTTTCCATGCTGAAAATAGTTGCTCTCGACTCACAATACTCTCCAATATTTGGTGATAATTAGTGCGCGCATTATCCCTATTTATCCAGCGATGGGCAAACCTAAATGACAAGACTTTAGACTATATTTAAATTAAATTCATAAACTACTGATTTTCAGTACGCAACTGACATAAAATAGCAGCTTTTTATAAGAAGTAAATTCATGGGGACTGGCTTTGACACAACTTGCATTCACCTTACCAGGTAAAAATGCTGATACTAAATGGCTCGGCGGCGTAGAAGGCGCCAGCGCCGGCTGGCTGATCGCAGAAGCGGCCAGTCAACAGCAGGGATTGACTGTAGTTATCTGTAAAGATACCGACAGTGCACTCACTTTAGAGAGCGAAATCCGCTTTTTTACTCCGGCGCAGCAATTGCAGATTCTGCCTTTCCCCGATTGGGAAACGCTGCCCTACGATAACTTCTCACCACATCAGGATATTATCTCCAGCCGACTGACAACGCTGCAGCAATTACCCTTAGTCGAGAAAGCCATTATCGTAGTGCCGATCAGCACATTTATGCACCGTATTGTGCCCTACGATTTTTTAGTCTCAAACACCTTAATACTTAAACGCGGCCAAAGCATTAATGTCGACAAGTTACGCAACCAGCTTGTGGAAGCCGGCTACCGCGCCGTTGACAATGTGTTCTCCCACGGTGAGTTCGCCTTTCGTGGCTCTATCATAGATTTGTATCCGATGGGCAGTGAACTACCTTTTCGCATCGACCTCTTCGATGATGAAATTGACAGCTTGCGAACCTTTGATCCTGAATCACAGCGCTCTATCGACAAAATTGAGCAGATAAAACTACTTCCGGCCCGGGAATTCCCACTTACCGAAGATGCCATCAGCTTGTTTAAGAGACAGTGGCGCGAGCGCTTTGATGTCGCTGTAAAAAAGTGCCCGACCTATCAGGATGTCAGCAATGGATTCGCCCCCGCCGGTATCGAATACTACCTACCACTATTTTTTGAGCAGACCAGCACCCTTTTTGACTACCTGCCCGAGGATTCACTGATCATCAGCGAGGGAGCACTGGAAAATAAATGCCAGAATTTTTGGCAAGATGTCTTCAACCGCTACGAACAGCTGCGTCACGATATTGAACGGCCGATACTTGAGCCCAGTTCACTGTTTTTAAACAGCAGTGAATTTATGCACAATTTAAAACCCTTTCGTAAACTTCAGTACAGCAGTGAGAAAGTCAAAGGTGCTGGCAAGAGTAACCTTGCGTGCCGCCCCCCCGCTGAATTGAGTGTCGATGCCCAGAGCACAACCCCTCTGAGTGCGCTACAGCGACACCTAAGTGACAACCCTAAGAGTCGTTTCCTATTTTGCGCCGAATCCGCCGGGCGACGAGAGGCACTGCTGGAGCTACTGGGAAAAATAAAACTGACGCCCAGCAGCCTGGATAACTGGCAGCAGTTTGTCGATGGTGATGAGCAATTTGCTATCACTATCTTTCCACTGGGTCGCGGTTTAAGCATCCCCAAGCAGCTGGAGCTGATCAGCGAATCACAGCTGTTTGGCCGTCAGGTCTTCCAACAGCGGCGGCGCACTAAAGAGAAAAGCCAGTCTGATTTAGTTGTACGCAACTTAACAGAGCTGCAGCTCAACGCTCCAGTTGTGCATATAGATCACGGGGTCGGACGCTACCTGGGACTAGAGACTATTGTCATTGAAGACCAGGGGAATGAGTTCGTAAAACTCAGTTATGCCAACGATGCGACTCTGTATGTACCAGTAGCCAGTTTGCACTTGATCAGCCGCTACTCTGGTAGCAGCGACGAAACGGCCCCTCTGCACCGTTTAGGTACAGAACAGTGGAGTAAAGCCAGGCAGAAAGCCGCGGAGAAAATTCGTGACACCGCCGCTGAGTTATTGAGTATCTATGCCAGAAGGGCCGCCCGCAAGGGGTTTAGATTTGAATCACCGGCTCAAGAATATAAACGTTTCGCGGCCAGCTTCCCGTTTGAAGAGACCCCTGACCAGGCGCTGGCGATAGCGGCGGTTATTCGCGATATGACCTCTGGGCAGCCTATGGATCGATTAGTCTGTGGTGATGTAGGTTTTGGTAAAACCGAAGTGGCAATGCGTGCAGCCTTTATTGCGGTACAGAGCAACAAACAAGTCGCTATTTTAGTACCTACAACCTTGCTGGCACAGCAGCATTATGAAAATTTCAGCGACCGCTTTGCCGACTCTGCCATTAATATCGACATAGTGTCACGCTTTAAGACCAGCAAACAACAGAGCGCCACTTTGGCACAATTACAAAGCGGCAATGTAGACATCATTATTGGCACCCATAAGCTAATCCAAAAGGACGTTATATTTAAACAGCTGGGTCTGGTAATCATCGATGAAGAACATCGCTTTGGTGTACAGCAAAAAGAGCGCCTAAAATCCATGCGCTCTGAGGTCGACATTTTAACCATGACCGCCACCCCTATTCCGCGCACTTTAAATATGGCCATGTCGGGAATGCGCGACCTTTCAATCATCGCCACCCCACCGGCACGGCGACTCTCAGTTAAAACCTTTGTGCGCGAGTCTGACCCCGCCACTATTAAAGAGGCGATACTGCGTGAATTACTGCGTGGCGGTCAGGTCTACGTATTGCACAATGAAGTAAAAACTATCGACAAAGTTGCCAGAGAGCTAACGGAATTAGTGCCGGAAGCGAGAATTGCTGTTGGCCACGGGCAGATGCGCGAGCGCCAGTTAGAGCAGGTTATGTCGGACTTTTATCACAAGCGTTTCAATGTATTACTGTGCACAACTATTATCGAAACCGGTATCGATGTGCCCAACGCCAATACTATTATTATCCAGCGGGCCGACAAATTTGGCCTGGCGCAATTGCACCAATTGCGCGGCCGGGTAGGACGCTCTCACCATCAGGCCTACGCTTACCTGCTAACCCCTCATCCGAAAGCTATCAGTAAAGATGCAACAAAGCGCCTGGATGCCATTTGTGAGGCAACTGATCTGGGGGCCGGTTTCACCTTAGCCAGCCATGATTTGGAGATACGCGGTGCCGGTGAATTACTCGGGGAGGAACAAAGTGGCCAGATTCAAGGCATAGGTTTTACCTTGTACATGGAAATGCTCGAGCAGGCGATAGAATCAATAAGGGACGGAAAGACTCCCAACTTGGACAAACCCCTGCAGTTGGGATCAGAAGTTAACTTGCATTTACCCGCGTTAATACCTGATGACTACCTGGCAGACGTGCACACGCGCCTGGTGATGTACAAGCGTATTGCCAGCAGTAAAAATGCTACCGACCTCAAAGAGCTGCAAATTGAAATGATCGACCGCTTTGGACTATTGCCTGAGCCCACTAAGAACTTGTTCCGTATCACAAGCTTGAAGCATTCTGCGGATGCCCTTAACATCACCAAAATCGATGCAGGGGTCGGCAATGGTAAACTGGACTTTGGGGATGAGCCAAAAATAGACCCTATGACCTTAGTCAGTTTGGTGCAAAAACAACCGACAAGATATAAGCTTCAAGGAGCTAGCCAGTTGAAATTCATCTTGCCGATGCCAGGACCAGAAGAGCGTTTTAACGCGGTAGAGGGCTTGTTAGAAAAGCTCGCTAAGGGCTAATTTTTCCTGCTGGAAAATACCTCTAATACAAGCAGCAGACATAAAAAAGGCGTTAACAGCAAGCTGCTAACGCCTTTTTATTATCTGTTTGAAGCTAATTAAATTTAGCTGACACTGGGCATGCAGATCCTGTTACGCCCTTGCTCTTTAGCTTTGTACAAAGCCACATCAGCAGCTTTAAGTGGGCTGGTTTTAGTTCTGGCAGTGGCCAATCCACCGCTGATCGTCACCGAGACCAATTCCCCACCACCGCCTGTTCCTCTAAGTCCTCGGCCTTTTTTGTTGTTCTTAGTGCGTTTCTTAGAGCGCACTTTCATACTTGCCTGCTCGACACTTTCACGCACTGCCTCGAGCGAAGCGGCAGCCATTTCCAAGTCAGTGCTTGGAAACAGTATGCAAAACTCTTCACCGCCATAGCGGTAGGCCGTACCACCCTTCACCTGGCGAATTTTTTGCGCCACCATCCGCAGTACCTGATCACCGACATCGTGACCATAGGTATCATTAAACTTTTTAAAGAAATCGATATCTAACATAGCGGCGGTATAGTTTTTACCCAGCTTAACCATACGCTCATTCAGTGCGCGCCTTCCAGGGAGCCCTGTCAACTCATCCATATAGGCCATGCTCAGTGAGCGTTTGAACAGCGCCATCAGCAACAGTAATTGGTTCAGTGAAACTAGCAAACTCAACTGCACTTCAGTGGCCGGTGGCATGAGTAGCAGCCATGCGGAGAACACCAGAGAGATCAATAAATAAGCATCAATCAATAAACTTTGCACGAATAACTTAACCAGCAGATACAAGAAACAGGTGCCAAAGACCGCCAATGCAGGTATTGAAATATTGTGCCCTTGAATCACAAGCTGCGGCCAGCTAATTAACTGATGAAACTCATCGGCTTTAAAAACGTAGAGTAAGACCAACAAGCCCGGTTGGCAGAAGATAAATGCAATCCGCAACAGCCCGCTGATGCTGTATGTGCCACGCTCTTTATAAAACGCGATCAACAGCATATTGACCGACATCAGCACCAGAGCCAACTGGCTGTAATCTGAATTGGCAAAATCTAATTTGAGAAACGTCCAAACCGTTAAACTGATTAACCCGGCAAACAATATCCGGCTAAAATTAAAAAATCCTACCACTAAAAATAGCAGTCCACTAATAGCTAATGGCAACCAGGGAATAAAAAATGACCACTGCTGCGGAATCAGCGCGGTAAAAGGTAGCGAGTAAATAGCGGCGGTAATCAACAGCACAGGGAGTAACAAAAGTTTGATTGGCCGTAAAAAATCAGACACAGCTTTTCCTTATATAATGCACTAAATTCAGCAAGTTATCAGTTTCAGTTAGGCGCACAGGGCAACAAAATGAGCGCTGCCAGCGGGCGCTGTTATTTTATGTAATTGCAGATAAAGAGGCCAGTACTATTGGCTTAAAAACGCTTTTTATCCCTGCTATTCCACATGCTTTGTGCCATCAGCTGTGCGCTATCAGCGTCGCAACAACACCCTAGAAGTACTAAAGTTGCCGCCAATGTACTCAATAGCGCCCCCTCACCATAGAGATGAGTAATTTCTCCGCGCCACAACTGCGCCAGTTTTTCAACCGACAGCTCGGCATCTTTGACTTCGCGGTTGGCATAAATGCGCGGCCACTGCTGCTCACTGAGCTGAGCGTTCTTTATCCAGCGAATTTCACAATCTGCATCCGGGCGTATTTCAGCCTCACCGCCATCACCGCGAATCGTCAGGCTATTCTCTACCCCTAACAGAGCACTAGTCTGCTGGTGCATAGGGGCATAGGCTGGATGAAAGACACCGTCAATACTGCATTTGGCGCGCAGTGGATTTAACATCCGACAGAGTGTGTGCACCGGCGAGCGCAAGCCAAACAGCGAGCGCATCTCGATAATTTCGGCCACTTTGGGTGCCAGCTGGGCAATGCCCATAAAGGCAAAATTCTTTTCAGCCAGTTGTTGCTCTACACTTTTCCAGCTATCACAGCTAGGCAGTGAAAATTGTGCCAGCACATCTTGGGTATAAATACGCCCGGCAGTATGGCCCCGGGCTCCATGCATAAATACTTTATGGCCGTTTTCGGCCAGCAGCAGTGCGCTCAGCAAAAACCAGGGCAGATGACGTTTTTTACCCGCATAGGTTGACCAATCCAATTCCACTGTTAATGTCTGGGGTACTGGATTGCGTAGGCGCACAGCCTGAATAAAGCCTGCCAATTCCTGCGGCGACTCCTCCTTAATCCTCAATAACATCAGAAATGCACCTAACTGTTCTGGTCGCACCTGATCATCTAAAATCATGCCCATAGCGTCTTGAGCTTCTTCTAGACTTAGCGATCTGGAGCCTTTTTTACCTTTCCCTAAAATCCGCACATACTTTGCAAAAGGATGTTCCTGCACACTGAAACCTATCTGTTATTGAACCAGCGACTATGATAAGCAGCACACCCGCACAAAGCAATTTATAGTCACGACTGAGTAAATATTTTACGCTGCTTCAAGCTTGCGCCTTACCCTATGGATTCTGGGTAGGTATAATTGCTTTAAACTGACAAGCGTGCGGATTTGACTGCGCCGAAGATCAGTAAAAATTCTGAGAGTCGATAATGGCGGCAACTGACAACTGGCCATAACAAATTATCTGAGCAGCTCTCCTATACAAGACCGTCACATAACCACAGGCAATACTGCATGTCTCGCAATAAGATTCAATTCGGCCGCCCAAAAAGCCGCAAAGTTAAACTTTCTGAACTCAACCTGGATATTGACAATCTCAGCCTCGAAGGCCGGGGGGTCGCTAAACATGCTGGCAAAACTATTTTTGTCGATGGCGCCCTGCCAGGAGAAAATGTACGAGTCAAGATCACTAAACAACACAAGAGTTACGACGAGGCAAGTATTGTAGATATCCAATCTGCATCCCCTGCGCGCATAACTCCAGCATGCCAGCACTACAATCACTGCGGAGGCTGCCAGCTGCAACACTTAGCCCCCTCTGCGCAATTACAACACAAACAGAGCGCAGTGTTATCACTGTTGCAGCATATGGCTAAAATTATCCCTGTAGAGATAGCAGATCCGCTGCGCGCGGATGCATTTAACTATAGGCGCAGCGCCAGAATTGGCGTCAACAGACTCAGCCAAAGCGGAACTGTTATAGTCGGCTTCAGACGCCGTCACAGCAGCAAGTTGCTACAAATTTCTAAGTGCATTGTGCTACCTGAGTATTTGAGCGGCCTATTTGATCAACTGCGCAGCACCTTAGAACAGATTGAAAACGCCAAGGCCATCACTCACATTGAGTACCTGCAAGGGGATGATTGCGGCGCACTGACCTTTAGATGCAAAGCTACCCTGTCAGCAAAATCTCAGGCACTACTGTCAAATATGCTGAAAAAATTCAAGCTACAGGGCTTCCTCAGATATGATCGGGGCATAGAGCCACTGGCAGGTAATAGCGCAGCGCTGAGTTATAGTATCAATGAGTTGCAACTGAATTTTGAGCCCGGTGACTTTTTACAAGTCAATGCAGCCGTTAATCGGCAGATGGTTGATCGGGCAATGGACTGGTTAGTATTGAATGACACAGATCATGTGCTTGACTTATTTTCCGGCTTAGGTAATTTTTCTCTGCCGATCGCCAACAAAGTGGCACAGCTAGTCGGGGTTGAGGGTAGTGACACTATGGTGCAGCGCGCCACCGGCAACGCCACCAATAACAACATCGATAACTGCCGTTTTTATCAAAGCGATTTAAGTGTCGACATCAAAAATCATCCCTGGTTTGCGCAATCCTATAACAAGATCATTCTCGATCCGCCGCGCAGCGGTGCACAACAGTTAATCCATAACCTAATTAAAGGTAATGGCAATAGCGAGGGGCAAAGCCCCAGCCATATTTTATATATTGCCTGCGACCCCAGCTCTCTCGCTCGCGATGGTCAGCTACTGACCTCTCTGGGCTATCAGATGCAAAAGTTCTGTGTCATGGATATGTTCCCCAATACCGCTCACATTGAAGCTATGGCCCTTTTTTGCAAAATCACTGAGCAGCCTAAAGCGCGCAGAGCCAGCAAGTTGATCCCCCATTGATCAATGTTATTCATCAGGATCAAGACTTATTAGTGGTCGAAAAACCTCATGATCTACTCTCTGTTCCCGGGCGCGGTCCTGACAAACAGGACTGTCTGATCAGCCGCTTAGTCGAGCAAGGTTTTGACAGTGCATTGATAGTACATCGTCTTGATTACGCTACCTCTGGTTTGATGGTGATCGCTTTGAATAAAGCCACTCACAAAGCCCTGAGCAATTTATTCCAAAACCGAGCAGTAGAGAAGAGCTATCAGGCATTAGTCGCTGGTAGCACTGTATATGACAGCGGTGAGGTAGACCAGCCACTGCGCTGTGACTGGGAAAATCGCCCTCTGCAAATAGTCGATTATGAGTGGGGAAAAAGAGCCACTACTCACTGGCAGGTATTAGCGCGCGATGCCGATCACACCCGGCTATTACTGCGCCCCGAAACCGGTAGATCGCATCAATTACGCGTGCATATGCAATGGCTAGGGCACGCCATTTGCGGCGATAGATTTTATGCCGAGCCACTGGGATTATCCCTTTCGCCACGTCTGTGCCTGCACGCGCAGAGTTTAGCTTTTACTCACCCCAGCAGCGGCGCTAAGATACAGTTTCATTCAGATTGTCCATTTTAAACACCCCGCCAGGTTTGCTAGTTCCGCCAGAATCCATAACGCTAGCGGTTTACTGGCGATCTTTTTTCAGCAAAAAAAATGCCCTCATAATTTGAGGGCCTTGACTGATTTTCTCTGTGCTCTTTAGTCGCTTTATCTATTGAGCTTTTTCGATTAAGCCTTTTCGATTAAACCTTTTCGATTAAACCTTTTCGATTAAACCATAGTCGCGATCAAGTATTTCAATGATCTCGGCTTTTGGGTCTGCCGGCACTTGTACTGCTTTACCGGTAATCGTTTTCGCTATGCTGGTATAAGTCTCACTGACCTGCAA
>MABF01000245.1 GCA_002163025.1 'Osedax' symbiont bacterium Rs2_46_30_T18 | reverse complement strand
AGATCATCGAGGTCAATGCAATAATTTTCATCGACATCCACCAGCACCACAACAGCGCCGCTATTGTGGATAGCCCCGGGAACGGGGGCCAGTGTAAAAGCGTTACACAGCACTTTATCACCCGCTTGCACCCCAGCAGCACACAGCGCTACATGTAACGCATAGCCACCCGATGAGCAAGCCAACGCGTAGGGGACGTCCATATAATCGGCAAACTCTATTTCCAGTAGATCTGTTTCACTGCGCTCTCCTGCGGCGCTATTATAGCGATGTAAACGACCACTGCGCATTACCTTAACCGCCGCCTCTATGGCGCTCTCGGGGATTGGCTCTTGCTGAGTAAAAGATTTTGTAAAGGTCTTCATAAACTGCCTCAATTGTTAACAATAATTGTATTTACTCAGTCGTAACGTTTTTGCTGATACACCTCAAAGTCCCACTGCATGTCTGGAAAATACTTGCGTAAGCGCCAGTCACAGGCACGAGCATGCCCCTCCATACCCTCTACTCTGGAAATCCGTGAGCCGACAGCACTGTAAGCTAAGTTCGCCTCTTCACTGATCTCCTGATAAGTGAGTATCTTTAAAAATTTATGCACATTCAGACCGCCACTGTATCTTGCCACTTGTTTGGTCGGCAGTATGTGGTTTGTTCCGGAGCACTTGTCACCGTGGGTAACGGTTGCACCCTCACCGAGAAAAAGCGAACCGTAATTTTTAAGATTGTCTAGCCACCAGTAAGGATCTTCGGTAAGCACTTGCAAATGCTCGCTGGCATACTGATCACTGACTTTTACTAACTCTTCACGGCTGTCACAGTATATGATTTCTCCGTGATCGCGCCAGGCTGCGGCAACTATGTCGTGATTGGGCATATCCCCAGCCACTTTCGGCAGCAGCTGTGCCACTTTTTCTCCCAACGCCTTGTCGGTGGTGAACAGCCAGACCGGTGAGTCAGTGCCGTGCTCCGCCTGAGAAACCAAGTCAACGGCAATTGTCATGGGATCGGCGCTGTGATCGGCAATAATGGCCGACTCTGTAGGGCCGGCAAAAACATCGATACCTACATCGCCAAACAACAAGCGCTTGGCCTGAGCCACATAACCGTTGCCAGGGCCCACTAAAATATCGGCCTTGACCCCTGTAAACAATCCTTTGGCCATACTGGCCACAGCTTGTACCCCTCCCATCTCCAAAATAATGTCTGCACCGGCCAGATCCATCGCATAGACGATGGCTGGATGAATGCTGCCATCTTTTGGCGGTGAGCAGGCAACAATCTTCTGCACCCCTGCCACTTTGGCGGTAGCAATGCTCATTATCGCTGAGGCGGCGTGGGAATAGCGACCACCGGGCACATAGCATCCCGCGCAGTTCAGCGGAATCACTTTTTGCCCCAGTACTGCACCGGATGCGGTGGTGATTTTAAACTCGGTAAGGCTGGCCAATTGAGCGCGGGCAAATTCAGTCACTTGTTGGTAGGCGAATTGAATATCTAGCTTGGTTTGCTCGGGCACCTGCGCAATTAGCTGGGCGCGTTTTTTATCAGATAAAATGAAGTCACCGCTCCAATTATCCAGCTTTTGTGCGTACTCTATAACGGCTTCTTCGCCACGTTGCTCTATTTGCTCGAGCATGCTCTGTACGCTCTGAGTAATCTGGACGTCGCTAACAGCGGCTGTGGCACTAGATTTTTTTATATACTGCATGATAGGTTCTTCTTTTATTATTAGTGGTTTCAAATATTAGATGGCTAACATCTAATCACCCCGATACAAAAACCACCAATGCCAATTTTGTTATCGCTGGTTACTTTTCGGTATCGAGTGGCCGTTATATCCCACATCAAGGAGTATGTTTTTGGAACTAAAGTGGCTCAAAGACTATCTAGCACTGGTCGAGCAAGGTTCTTTTTCCAAAGCGGCCGCCAAACGCTTTGTAACTCAACCCGCGTTTAGCCGTAGAATTCGCTCGCTGGAAGCCTGGCTGGGCGTCAGCTTGGTTGAGCGCAACCAATACCCTCTGGTGTTAACTGCGGCTGGCGATGTGTTTGCCGATCGGGCAAAAACACTTGCCGATACCATGCTGCTGTGTCGCGAGCAGCTGCGCAGCATGCAACATCAACAAAATGAAATAACTCTGAGCTCACAGCAAACGCTAGCGGTGTCTTTTTTTCCGAACTGGGTAGAAAATTTTAGCGCCCAGCTAACCGACACTTTAATACACATGAACACTGTTGATTTACATGAGGCTGTCGAAACATTTTTAGGCGCAAGCAGTGATTTTCTACTCTGCTATAACACCGCCAATATTTTTAAACAGCTACTGGTCGATGAAGTTGAATCGCTACAAGTTGGCGTCGATGAATTAGTGCCGGTGTGTGCAGCCAACGAAGAAGGCGCGGCGTTATTTAAAGTAGCTGAGCAACAAGTACTGCCTATGTTAAGCCACACCCCTGAATCATTCTTCGGCCAATTAATTGCCGTTAAATGCCTGTCTAAACTGCCCTCTTCTATCCAGATAAAACACTGCTACCAAAGCTCCCTCTCCGAGGCGCTAAAAGCACTTGTATTAAAAGGCAAAGGCATTGCCTACCTACCACGCAGCATCGTACAACAGGAAATCAATACCGGAAAACTTGTTCTCATCGAAGATTTTCTGGTACGCGTGCCCCTACAGATAAACTTGTACCGCCTTAAACACTCACAGTCACTGCAAGCGCAACAGTTATGGGAGCAGGTTACGAAAACAGTCGTAAGTTGCTAAGCGTGAGGCGTGAGGCGTGAGGCGTGAGGCGTGAGGCGTGAGGCGTGAGGCGTGAAAGTATGATGTAATTTTTATCAGATCACAGCAATATTTATAGTTTTGACAGGCATTTCAGAACCTGTAAACACTTTCGCAACGTTCAGAAATTGAGCCTGATGACTAACCCACAGCTAAACACCGATCTTCTATATCCTCACGCCTAACAACTCACGCCTTTCTCCCCCTTATGCCATTAAGTAATCGGCAGTAATTTTTATAGCATTGGCTAAGCTGGCGGGAGTGATTTTATACTCTTTAAAACTTAATCAATCAGGTATCACCCATGTCAAAGCCGTTCTCTGTCAAGCAAAGCCTGGCAATGTTACAACAGGTTATCGAGCAACTTCCAGCTAAGCGTAAGGTCGCACCGGCGCCCAGTGCACCAGAGCTACAAGAGACACTCGATATCAGTTTGAATAACCAGGGGGTAGATACTGAGCAGCTAGTTTGCGCAGCCAAAGCTTACTTGGAATACAACCCGGACGTCTCCCAGGTCGCTTTTTATAAATTATTATACTCCGGCCTCAATACCCCTGCCTTACTCGGAGACTGGGTCACCAGTTTATCAAACGCCACTATGCACACTTACCAGGTGAGTCCTGTTGCCACTTTGATGGAGCTGGAGCTGATCAAACAATGGAATAATTTAGTCGGCTTTACACAAGGTGATGGGGTGATGGTCAGTGGTGGTTCTCAGGCAAACTTGATCGCCATGTTACTGGCCAGACACAAGCGCTGTCCCGACATTAAGACTAAGGGCCTGCAGGGACAAACCTTAGTGGCATTTGTCTCAGATCAGGCCCATTATTCGAGTTTAAAAGCGGCCAACGTGCTCGGCATAGGCAGTGATAACTTAATCGCCGTATCCAGTGACGATCAGGGGCGTCTTGACCCCCAAGCTCTGGAATTTGCAATCCAGAGTGCACTTGCCAAAGGTCATACTCCGTTCTTCGTCGGCCTTACGGCTGGCACCACGGTCATCGGTGCATATGATCCCATACAGCCGAGTAGCCTGATCGCAAAAAAATATGATCTGTGGTTGCACGTCGATGGTGCCTGGGGAGCACCGGTATTATTCTCATCAGAGCATCGACACTTACTGGCGGACAGTGAGCTAGCTGACTCCGTCACTTGGGATGCACACAAGTTGATGAACGTGCCGGTAACTGCAGCGGTCATCTTGGTTAAACAGTCGGGCTTATTACGTCAGGCTTGCAGCGGTGGTGGCGGTGATTACCTATTTCACAGTGACGAGAATGAAGCTTATAACCTGGGCGAGCGCTCGATTCAATGTGGTCGGCGTGCCGACGCGCTAAAAGTTTGGATGAGCTGGAAAGCCATAGGTAGTCAGGGGTTCAGTGATAAAATTGACCATTTGTTCGACTGTAAGACACATTGCGTCGAGCAAATCGAAAGCATCAGCGAGTTACAAATGCTCGCTCCCGCTGCATATCTGAATGTACTGTTTCGCTATCAACCCAGCGAAGAGCTGGACGAGCAGCAGCTTAGGCAACTAAACATCGCCATTTGCAAAAAGCTTAAAGCACAGGGCACTTATATCGACTATGCAACGTACAAGGGACGTAGCGGGATAAGATTAATACTTGCCAACAGTGACTGTCAGCGAAGCGATATAGATGACATGTTGCTCGCTTGTATCAGTGCTGGGGATGAGATTTATAAGGGAAAGTAGGGAGTTGGAAGTTGGAAGTTGGAAGCCGACAGTAGTGACTGGCGTGAGGAGTGAGGAGTGAGGAGTGAGGAGTGAGGAGTGAGGAGTGAGGAGTAGGCAGGTTATTGTTGCCCCTTGCTAAAATCAATCAAATGTCTGTGACTAGCTGGCATTTGATGAATTTCACTGGCTGGCCCAAGTGTGTTTGTTGTTCTGGATCTAAGAAAATGACTGATAGATCATTATGCTCTGCAAAACGAAGGACTACTACCTGCGACAATCTCAAAAAAATAATTACAGACAGCATTCAGGTTACCGTTTCGCTCTAGCAATTTGTTCAAAAGTTTTTCTTTTGGGCTGTATTTAATTTAATGAGAGATGATTTATTATGAGTCAGTACCCTACGCTTGCATCTATGGGTGTCACTAGTCTTGAAGATGTTGTGAAATACACTTTAAGACATCAAGGTGATGCTGATGTATTAAAAATTTACTACAAACGCGCCAAGGGCTCATTTTTGCCGCGCTCTAAAAAATTCTCTTTCGTTCGTGGACGCCGCAGTATTCCCATTGAAAGCAGGGGCTCAACAGGTTTTGAATCGATCTCTGATATAAGCCCACAGCTGACCCTCGCATTAAAAGAATTAGACCAGATTGAAGCAAAATTAAATCAAGTAGATCCTGGTGATCCCAAGCAGCAATTAGAAGCGCATATGGCGCATTTAGACAAAGTAGTGAATGAGAAGCTAAAAGAAATGCAGGCGCTAATTAAGCAGCTTTAATAAATAGTCCAGCAATATTCTCCAACTTTATACTCAACTCATGTTAATTTATTAACATGAGTTTTCCTTTTCCAAAGCAGTAAAAAAACTGTCTCATTTCACTGGCGTTTCTGAGCGCCGAGCCGCTCAACACACCACTTCCCAAGCGATATAAACAACTTTATATATTCCTGCTAATATATTGATTTTTAGATATTTTAAACTATATTAATCGTCCGTTAAAATGTGGACCTAAATGCAGTTCCGCACTGGTTCTAAAAAAAAGTCCTGGTAAAGTTAACTATAGCTACTACATTTTTCGCAAATCAAATTTGCAATCAAAAAGGGTATATTGATTTAAATCACAGCTGATCAGCCAGTATTAAAACGATAATTTTTTGTTTAAAAAATGTAAGTATCCAACCCTTAAATAGAGCATGCAACAAAAGTGTTCTGCAAGGGCCAAAAAATATCTGGAGAGACTAATGATAACTAACAATAACATTACAAAAGTACTTTCTTTAACTGCAGGTTTAGTATTTTCTGCATCCTCTTTCGCCGCTAACTGGAATATCGCAGTCGGTGACGGCGGTGGCAGCGCACAAGAGGCACTGGGTTTAAAATTTACTGAAGTACTTAAGGAAAAAACAGCGGGCAAGCACAGCACTAAACTTTTCCTTAACGGCCAGTTGGGATCAGAGCAAGATACAGTGAATGACGCTGCACTGGGCGCACTGGACTTCTCTATATTAGCCTCTAATAACCTGGCACCTTTTTCACCAACTATGGGGATTTTGTCACTTCCTTACATTTTCGAAAACCTAGAGCAAGCTGACAAAGTAGTCACTGGTGAAATTGGCGCAGAGTTAGTGAAGAACACCATTCGTGATTCAGGAGTTCGTGTATTAGCCTGGACCTATTCAGGTTTTAGAGTACTGAGTAACTCAAAGCGTCCTATTAAGAAGCTTGCAGATCTAGATGGTATCGTTGTTCGTGTTCCTAAAAACGAAATAATGATAGATACCTATAAGTCTTGGGGCAATAACCCGACACCTATGGCGTGGTCTGAAACTTTTACCGCACTGCAGCAAGGTGTTGTTGACGGTCAGGATACTCCTTACACAACTATTTACGCGATGAAGTTCGGTGAAGTGCAAAAGTATATTTCCGACTTGCACTACTTGTTCCTGCTTGAGCCATTGATTGTTTCTGAAGCGTTGTTCCAGTCTCAGGATAAGGCTACTCAAGATGCAATGATCGCCGCCGGTAAAGAGGCATCAAAGTACAGCTTGCAGTGGTTAATTGATCAAGAGAAAACCATCAAAGAAGAGCTAGTCAGCAAGTACGACATGGAAATCAACACAATCGAAGATGAAGCATTATGGGCAAGCAAAGCGCAAGCAGCAGTTTGGCCTAAATTCTATGAAAGTGTTGGCGGTAAAGATAAGGTGAATGCCCTTCTTCGCTCACTTGGCCGTGAAGAGATCTAAGAGTGTACATATTGTAAGAAATTACAATTATTAACATAAAGATCTTCAAATCTAGCCCACCTTAACAGGTGGGTTTTAAGTGTATTAGCCGCTAACCCATTGGCAATAACAATCAAATTACCGATCGGGTTCTAAATTTTTCGATTTGTCTTTCTCTGCCAAGCCTGCTAGGGCTAGCTGCTATGAATGATAGTGAGAATCCAACAGCGGCTTATGCGCTTTGTTTTAACCGGAGTACAGATTATGGGTAAGAAACTCCTCTTTATCTTGGACAATATAGAAAGCTATATCTGTCGAACTTTGCTGGCAATTTTTGTCTGCCTGCTTTTTTTACAAATTCTGTCCAGACAATTTTTTAGTTACTCGTTTTCCTGGAACGAAGAATTGTCGGTTTATTTATTTGTCTGGTTTGTATTTTTTGGTGCCAGCTATGCTGCCAAACTCGCGGCTCACAACAGGGTTACTTTTCAGTACAAGATGATGCCGAGCTACATGCGTCCAATTTTAGAGTTTATCTCTGATTTAGTCTGGATCGCCTTCAATTGCTACTTTATTTATCTGTGTGTTGATTTCATTTTTAACAAGATGCTGCCTTTCAACAAGTCGCAGACTTTAGGCATCCATATGAAGTATTTTTATATGGTTCTGCCGATTGCTTTTACCCTGATGACTTTTCGTATTATTCAAGTTAACTATTACAAACTCATCTTAGGCATTGATGTTCGCGATCCCGACTCTAAAGAGCTCGATGAAATTAAAGAGCTGGAGCTAGATCTTGACCAACCTGAAAGCAAAGCTAATAACAACAAAGCGAAATAGGCTTTAGGAGCTATTCATGGCAGAATCATCCATTGTACTCGTACTGTTTGGAACTTTTTTGTTCCTACTCTTTATTGGTGCTCCCGTCACAGTGTCGCTCGGTGCTGCGGCACTAGCCACATATTTCTATCTAGATAAGACCCCCATTGTCATGGTGCAAATGGCATTCAGATCCGTGGGCAACTTCCCCTTAATGGCCCTACCGGCCTTTATCCTCGCGGGGGCATTAATGGAAGCTGCCGGCATATCGAAACGGCTGGTCGCCGTCGCAGAAAGCTTTGCAGGGCCCTTTACCGGCGGAATTTCAGCGGCAACAGTATTAGCTTGTATGTTTTTTGGCGCGATTTCAGGATCGGGGCCTGCGACTACAGCGGCTGTTGGCATGTTAATGATCCCAGCTATGGTCAAGCGCGGCTATGACAAAGGTTATGCATCGGCAATTACCGCCTCTGCAGGTGGATTGGGCATTATCATCCCCCCTTCTATTCCCATGGTCATCTATGGCATTTCAGCTATCGGCTTATCTGTGCCTATGGAAGCGGTCGCCAAATACGGTACATTCCAAAGTGTCTCTATCTCAAAAATGTTCATTGCTGGTATCATTCCCGGGTTAGTCATTTCACTGAGTTTGTTAATCCTTAATTATTTTCGCTGTCGTAAAGCGGGTTATAAGGGCAGTGGCGAAGACTGGAATTTATGCATAGTGGCAAAGGCAGCCCGTGAAGGTATCTGGTCTATACTGGCGCCCGTGGTCATTCTGGGCGGTATCTACTCAGGTTGGTTTACCCCAACAGAATCCGCCATAATCGCTATTTTCTACACCTTGTTTGTTGGCATAGTGATCCACAAAGAACTAAAACTGAAGGAGATCTTCCGCTCTTTAGAAACCACTACTTGGCTTTCTGGCCGTGTATTATTAATCTTATTTACCGCTACAGTCTTTGGTCGGATTCTAGTGCAGTATCAAATACCGGCCATAGTCGCTGAGTCTATGTTAAGTGTAACCAGTAATATCTATGTGATCTGGTTCCTGATTATCGCCTTCTTGTTGTTCGTCGGTATGTTTATGGAGACACTGGCAGCAATAATGATTTTGACACCGGTGCTGTTACCTGTGACATATAACTTAGGTATTGATCCGGTGCACTTTGGCATAGTGATGATCTGTTGTTTATCGATAGGTTTCGCCACCCCGCCACTGGGAGAAAACCTATTTGTGGCCTCGGGTATATCTAATATCTCTCTGGAAGAAGTGACATCCAAAGCACTGCCTTTTGCTGGAGTTTCAGCCGTCGCTGTGTTTGTTATCGCCTTCTTCCCCGAGCTCTCATTATTCTTACCCAGGCTATTTGGCTACTAACGTAACTTAACTTGTTTTGTAAAAGCCAACACAAATCTGTGTTGGCTTTTTTGTTTGTCCGAGTAGAATATTTATCTCGTTAAATTTAGCGTTGAATTCCACTTACAAAGGCTTGAATATAAGAGAAAACGAGTCAACTAAACAGCAATAAGCATCCAGCCGGGACTATCTATGCACTCATTAACAACTATCTGTGAAAGCCCCCCGCTTTACTCAGCTATGGGAGACACATTTTGCTAAGGCTTTATGTACGGGGTTTGAGAAAAAAGGATTATCTGCAGATGTATTAAAACTGACAACGACACAGAACAAAAGTTATCTGGTTAAACTCAGCTGTAAAAGCGCCGACTATCTACAACATAGGTATGAACTATTGTGCGCTACGAACCACGAGAGCGCTCTCTTACCGGTGACATTCTCTGGAACTCCTTATTTATGTTTAAACGATGAGATAATCGAAGTCTATCCCTATATAGAAGGAAAAACGTTAAATCACCACCCTAGCTATCAGCCGGTGATAGAACAATTAGGCAAACAAATAGCAGTTTTACATTGGCAACTGCCCAGAGTTGATAATTTCGCCACCGGCTCTCTCAAGCTTATCCCCCGATCATTCCAGCAATTGGCTCATGAGATTAATGCGGCACAAACCATGGTGTTGCAAAACGGCTCAGCAAAACAAACACTGGCAGACGAATATCTAATGGCCGTTAGATCGCTGTACCCACACAGTGCGTCACTGTGTTCGGGCCTGCAATAAAAGATAGTTAATCTATCGACACAACAACTGATACACGGGGACTTGCACGGCGACAATATCATTATCGATATTAACAATAGCCTGCATCTAATTGATTTTAATAAGATGATGTTAGGGCCAAAAGTGTTTGATTTGGCAAAATTCATCGCTTGTAGTTTATTTTCTGATTCGGGGGAGATAGATAAAAAGCAAGTTAAGGCATTGCTATTAGGCTATCAGTCGCAAGCCGTTATCACCGTGAGCGAACAGAAATTGTTATTACCAATGATTCTGGGGCTGCCTATAAACGGCACTTGGCTGCTGAAAACATACTTAGCAGAGCCTGAAAAAGTCAGCGATTTATTACGACAGAACACCCAGAAAATTAA
>MABF01000118.1 GCA_002163025.1 'Osedax' symbiont bacterium Rs2_46_30_T18 | reverse complement strand
TTTTCTTAGTTAAGAAGTATCTATTTAGTACTGTTGTTTATTCAGCCGATATCAGCGAAAATAGCCGCATTCAAAATATGCCTCACTTTATGCTCTGCGACACTTTAGCTCTATTACGGCATCAGACCTCAATTTAGAAGATACTTATCATGTCAAACACAGTTACAGCGCTGGAAGTCTCCAAGCGTAGAACGTTCGCTATTATCTCGCACCCCGATGCGGGTAAGACTACTATCACTGAAAAATTGTTGCTGTTGGGTAATTTAATCCAAAAAGCGGGAACAGTGAAAGGCAAAAAGAGCGATCGTCACGCGACCTCTGACTGGATGACCATGGAGAAAGACCGCGGTATCTCTATTACTTCTTCGGTGATGCAGTTCCACTGGAACGATAAGGTTGTCAACCTGTTGGATACTCCGGGTCACGAAGATTTCTCTGAGGATACTTACCGTACCTTGACCGCTGTAGACAGCGCCCTGATGGTGGTGGACGGTGCCAAAGGGGTGGAAGCTCGCACTATTAAGTTAATGGATGTCTGTCGTTTGCGCGACACGCCGATATTTTCCTTCGTCAACAAGATGGACCGCGATATCCGCGACCCTATCGAACTATTGGATGAAATAGAAAGTGTTCTTAAAATAGCCGCTGCGCCGATAAACTGGCCGATAGGTATGAGTAGTTTCTTCAAAGGTGTTTATAATTTAGTAACAGATGAAATTCACGTCTACAGACCTGGAAAAGGCGCGGTTCTGCCTGAAGATATCCGTATTCAAGGTCTGGAATCAGCTGAGGCAAAAGAACTGCTGGGAGACCTATACGACGATTTTATCGATGAAATCGAATTGGTTAAAGGCGCGACTAATGAGTTTGATCGCGACTTGTTCTTAGCGGGTGAGCTGACGCCGGTATTTTTTGGTACCGCCTTAGGTAACTTTGGTGTCAAAGAGATGTTGGATGGCTACACAGGCTTTGCTCCGCCACCTATCTCCAGGTCGACAGTTAGCCGGGTAGTAGAGGCAGATGAGGATAAATTCTCCGGATTTATTTTTAAGATCCAGGCAAACATGGATCCCAAGCACCGCGATCGCATTGCCTTTATGCGTATCTGCTCAGGTAGTTACTCGAAAGGCATGAAAATGCGCCACTGTCGGATCAAGAAAGATGTGAAAATTGCCGATGCTGTAACCTTTCTAGCGGGCGACCGGGAGAGTGTTGAGGAGGCCTGGTCCGGTGATATTATCGGCTTGCACAATCACGGAACGATCCAGATTGGCGATACATTCACCGCCGGAGAAGAGCTTAAATTTACAGGCATTCCACACTTCGCCCCTGAGCTATTTAAACGGGTGCGCTCGGTTGATCCGCTCAAAGCTAAGCAGTTGCGCAAAGGTTTGCAGCAGCTGGCAGAAGAGGGGGCGGTACAGTTATTCCAGCCACGCAAGAATAATGATTTAGTCTTAGGTGCGGTAGGTGTGCTGCAGTTTGAAGTGGTTATGTTCAGGCTGCAAGACGAATACAAAGTAGAGTGTTTGTACGAGACCATATCAGTACAGACCGCCCGTTGGGTAGAGTGTAGTGATCCAAAAATGTTAGAGGAGTTCAATCGCAAGGGCCATGAAAACCTGGCGATAGATGGCGGTGGTCTGCTTACTTATCTGGCACCGACAAGAGTCAACTTGAGCTTAACCCAGGAGCGCTGGCCTGATGTGGAGTTCCGTGCAACCCGCGAG
>MABF01000039.1 GCA_002163025.1 'Osedax' symbiont bacterium Rs2_46_30_T18 | reverse complement strand
AACCCCATCGCTTACCGCTGGAGTTGTTTGCTAATTTAGCGAAGCGTATCGACAGTAAGTCGACCAGAGTGAATGCGGCTGTGACTTCAGGGATGCTGGAGGTAAATAATGCAGGGAGCAATCATCGAGATGACGCTGATAAACAGCCGGTATTTTAGCAAATGTGCAAGGGCTTTTCGGTCGTCGTCGGCGGGCTTAATTGGTTACTCTTTTGCACTAACAACAAAGTAATTAGCTACAAGCGACACTGTCCGAAAAACTTAAAAGAAGAATCCTTTAACGTTTTAATATCTAAAGTAATGTGAAGTGACCAAGCAGCCACTTCACAACTAGCCACAAACAACTTAAGCGTTGTGCTCGCGCTGCGCCTCGCGCAAGTCCTGCTTCTGCTGACGACGCTTATTGATAGTGACAATTGCATCACCGCCGATATGCGCTTCACCACGTTGTTCAGCCAGCTGCATTTGCTTTTCACGCTGGCTAAAGCGCTCTCGCTGCACCTCACTTTGGCTATCAAAACAGAACTCACAGCTAACACCTTTGCTAAACTTTTCGTGCTGCAGTTGCTGCTCGGTTAGCGGTAGACGACAAGCGTGACACTGCTCGTATTTTCCCTTGTCTAAATTGTGATCGACGGTGACTCTATTATCAAAAACAAAACATTCACCCTGCCACATAGACTCCTGCTGCGGGACTTCCTCTAAGTATTTAAGGATACCACCCTCTAAGTGATAAACATCTTCAAAGCCCTGCTCTTTTAAATAGGCGGTCGATTTTTCACAGCGAATTCCGCCGGTACAGAACATCGCTACTTTTTTGTTTTTATCGGGATCCAGATTGTCTTTAACATACTGAGGAAATTCACGAAAAGTAGTGGTCTGTGGATCCAGAGCACCTTCAAAAGTGCCCACTTTTACTTCGTAGTCATTGCGGGTATCAACTAAGATCACATCGGGGTCGGAGATAAGTGCATTCCACTCACTAGGTTTTACATAAGTACCTACTACTTGTTTCGGGTCGATGCCTTCCACACCCATAGTGACAATTTCTTTTTTCAGCTTTACCTTAGTCCGATAAAAAGGGTTAGTTTCATCAAAGGACTCTTTAGTCACTATATTTTCAAGTCGGGGATCAGTAGCCAACCAAGTTAGCAGCGCATCTACGCCAGCACGGCTTCCTGCAACAGTACCGTTAATGCCCTCTTGGGCCAGTAGTAAAGTACCGCGTACTTGATTGTCTTGCATGATTTGATGCAGCGGCTCGCGCAGCAGTTCAAAATTTTCCAGGGTGACAAACTTATACATTGCACAGACGACAATATTCGACATGAAATTTCCTCAGCGGGCCGGAACGTAAATCCGGAGCTTGTTAATAAAGGGCGGCATTATAATGCAATTGTTTCGATGCAACCACCGCAATTACCGATAAAGGCAACAGGGAAGTGTAAGAACAGTCCATCAATGTGCATGGTCGGCCATCTACATCTGTTCTATTTCCCAACAGAGAGCAATGGATGACTTATTTGCACGTTCCCTTATCTCTATAAAGCGCTTATGATATTCGCCTATGAATGACTCTCAGACATCGCAGGCAAAGCTCTGCCTAAAAAGTTACCAGCCGCAAGTCGACACTCATCAACATGAGTTTCACCAGTTGGTATTGCCTGTGCAGGGATCCCTGCAGATAGAAATTGGTACAAAATCCGGCACTGTGCAAGCGCAACACGCAGCAGTTATCTGTGCCAGCGAAAGTCATGCCTTTGAGTCGCGCGGTGAAAATCAATTCATTGTCGCGGATATCCCGTTACAATTGGCCCCCGCCTTTGAACAGCTGCCGGTTTTTATCCAACTCGATGACAATATCAACCGCTATATCCACTTTCTACAATCTCAGTTATCCCTGCAACAAAGCCAGCAGAATCCACTTATTCAGCGTCAAATGTTACTGCTGTTGGTGCAATTGCTGGATGACAGATTCGCCAAAACAAAACACTTTGATAAACGCCTGCTGGTCGCCAGACATTTTCTAGAGCAACATTACCCCAGTAAAGATGCCATCAATAACGCTGCAAGAGCCGCCGCCTTAAGTAGCCGTCACCTGCGGCAATTGTTTCAGCAGCACTACCAGATGCCTCCTTCCCAATATTTACTTGAGTTGCGGATGCAAAGCGCCTGGCAAATGCTTGCCAACAGCGCCGTCAGTGTGCAAATTATCGCCGAGCGCTGTGGGTACTCAAGCTTGAGTGCCTTTAGTGACAGGTTTCATAAACATTTCGCCTACAGTCCGATGCAAATCCGCCGCCGCGCTCAACACCCCAGAACTTAACAATGATGGCACCGACATTATAAGATACAACACAGCTTGCAAACGCTTGGGAGCCGCTGAACCGTTTCAACAAACAACTGCACCGCTGCGACAAAGCGCCGGCGTATTTATTCTCTATAATCCCTAGCTATATTAATTAGGGTCAACACTATGCAAAAAACACATTCCCTCGCGACAGCAGTCGGTTGTATCGCGATATTTCTCTGGGGTATCTTGGCACTGCTGTCCCAGCAGGCAGCGCAGTTTCCCCCTTTTCAGCTATTGGCTATGTGCTTTAGTATCGCTTTTATCTTCATGTTGTTGAAATGGCTAATACTCGGTCAATCAATTTCAGTACTGTTTAGGCAACCGCCTATTGCCTGGCTAATAGGCACATTGGGACTATTTTTATACCACGCCTGTTACTTTATCGCTCTGGCAAAAGCGCCTGTGTTAGAAGTGAGCCTAATCGCCTACTTGTGGCCGTTGTTAATTGTGCTGTTGTCGGCTTTACTACCCGGTGAGAACCTCTATTTTAAACATATTGTCGGTGCTCTGGTATCACTGCTCGGTTGCTGGATACTGTTGGGCGGACCGCAAAGTAATTTCAACAGCGACTACCTAAGTGGTTATTTATTTGCAGCCGCCTGCGCCGTCATCTGGTCCTGCTATTCTGTTGCCTGCCGATTCGTCAAACAAGTGCCCACAGATGCAGTGGGATTGTTTTGCGCTGTTTGCGCCCTACTGGGCTGGCTGTGCCACTTCTATTTCGAAAGTAGCTACACTCCCGATAACAGCGCCCAGTGGCTGGCGGTATTAGGTTTGGGGCTTGGGCCTTTAGGACTGGCTTTTTTTGCCTGGGACTATGGCATCAAAAAGGGCAACATTCAGCTGCTGGGGGTACTCTCTTATGCCACTCCACTGATTTCAACGCTGATGTTGATCACCTTTACCAACATCCAGGCCAGCACTTCTATATACCTGGCCTGTAGCGCTATTGTTCTGGGAGCGCTAATCGCCAGCTTGCAGTGGAGTGACTTGTTGCTAAAGTTAAGTGCGACAGTGAGCCGTTTTAGGAAAGCTTTTTAAGCCGAGCTTTAAACAACCGCCCATCGATTGCGAGTAGGCCTACAGCAATAAGACCCATACCTATAAACTGGTTAGTTGTCAGCTGTTCTTGCAGGAATACCCAGCCTAATAAAATGGCACTGACCGGGACTAACAAAGTCACTAACACTGCATTAGTGGCCCCTGCTTCTGCGATCAGTTTAAAAAATATAACATACGCCAGTGCAGTGCTCAGAACACCTAAGGCCGCAATTGCCCACAGTGATTCAGCACTGGGTATACTCAGCTGCCATGGACTGTCCAGCAGTACTACTAACGGTACTAGTAACACACTTGAGCTGAGTACTTGGCCGAAAGCACCAACACTGGGCTGCACTGCATATTGCTGAAATTTTCTGCCAAAAATTGAGGCTATAGCATAGGAGATAGCAGCCGCTATGCAAGCCAGCATTGCCCATAGCGAATTGCCAACCCCAGAGAACACTTCAACCCCGATTAAGACACAAACCCCCAGCATCCCGGATAGGATCCCAAGCACTTTATGGGTACTGATGCGCTCATCAGTGGTCGCTATATGGGCCACCAATATAGTAAACAAAGGAGTGGTGGCGTTTAAGATTGAAGCTAAGCCACTGGCGATTTCTGTCATGCCGTAAATTAACAAACTAAAAGGCAGCAAATTGTTGAACAGGCCCAACAGTAAAAATAACCGCCACACTTTAAATTGTCGGGGGATTTTCAGACCGCATAATCGCAGATAAAAATACAGTACCAGAGCAGCCGAACTCACCCTGAGAAAGACAATGCTGAAAGTAGGAACATCCACCAACGCAACTTTCATAAAAAAGAAAGAGCCACCCCAAAGTAGTGACAAAATAAGTAACATGGACCACTGTCTTATGCCCATAGGTTTTATTGACGACATTTTTAACCTCTTTTTAATAACAGCCATACATTATACAAAGGCTATTGATTATTCTATCCGTATGTTGCGCTGGCGATAAGATAATTTTCCCCTTACAATCATACTCTTTGATCGCATGAACGACGGCCTACATCGAGCAAACTTATGTCTATTAAAGCGCTAAACACTTTAACTGTTATTGCCAAGTGCGGCAGCTTCGCCAGTGCTGCAAAAGCACTGCATTTAAGCCAGGCGGCCATTAGTATTCAAATTAAAAATTTAGAGCAGGAGCTGGGCTGTTCGCTTTTCGATCGCAGCGCCAGAAGCCCGGTGCTAAACAACAACGGTCACAAAATCATTGCCAGAGCTTCAACCATTCTGGATCTATATCAGTCACTGAGCGATGATTTAAACAAGAGCAGTGACTTTGCCGGAGTATTCACCATAGGCGCCACTCGCACCGCCCAACAACTGCTGCCCAGCGTTATTCAGCAATTAATCCGCGAACACCCAAAACTGCAAATAAAGGTGATCGCCGGCATGACTTTTGCGCTTGCTGAAAAAGTTGAGAACGGTGAGATAGACGCCGCACTTATCGCAGATATCAATGTGCGACAAGCCGCTCACTGTCAGTGGAACCCCTATGACAGTGAACCTTACTTTATTGTCGCGCCGAAACACTTAAACATAGACAATCAGATTGAGCTTTTAAAATTACCTTTCATCCGCTTTGACAAAGGCACTTACGCTGGCAGTGTCATAGATGCGCAGTTGTTGCGTCAGGGAATACGCGTTAGCGAGGTCATGCAGTTAGATTCTCTGGAGCCGGCTCTGGATATGGTCAGCCATGATTTGGGGGTAACTGTTATCCCCTGTCGCAGCAATCAAATCGAAAGCTTGCAACAAAAATTTCTGCTACTGCCCTTTGGCGACCCTCCACTTAATCGACAAATGGGCCTGTATCAAAAAATTAACAATCCGCGTAAAAAGATAGCCGCACTGGTACTGGAGCGAATCCGATCAGATACTTAAATTATATTTAACCATATGTTAAATTTATTCAATTATTTTTTATCTACTTTCTGCATTATACTTTGCTAATACCGGGTTAAATCTAGCCCCTTTTTTGATCTGGTCATTTTGACTCCCCGAATACTGATAAGCAGAGAAACACCATGTTAGCGATTGCCAGTTCCCTCATTCCCATTATTATCACCATTTTATTAGGCTATGGGATAAAACGCAGTGCCATGATGAAAGCCGATTTCTGGCTGGGCGCCGAAAACCTCACGTATTACATTTTAACCCCGGCACTGCTGGTGAGTATATTGTCCAACAGATCGCTGTCGCAGCTGCCCTGGCATTCCTTTTTAGCCATACTGACGATTATAGTGCTGCTCTGTGCTCTTATTATCTGCATCTGGCACTGGGGCCTGAAGCGTCAGTCCACTGCTGCCTTTACTTCGCTATTTCAAGGCGGTGTCAGATACAATACCTTTATTTCACTGGCGCTAGCGGCTTCACTCTACGGGGACTCTGGTCTGAGCTATGCGGCGCTTGCCGCCACCGGCTTGATCATCTTGAACAACTTGCTCTGTGTCTCAATGTTTTCCATCAGTATCAGAACTCACAAGTTTTCCCTGAGGGCAATGGGTAAACAAATCATCTTGAACCCGTTAATCCTCGGGGCTGCTATTGGGATTTTTCTCAATTTAAGCCAAATTGGCCTGCATAGCACCTTGGTTTCTTCACTGGATTTATTTGGTCGGGCTGCATTTCCCCTAGGTTTGATTTTAGTGGGCGCGGCGCTGAGCTTTAAAGGCTTAAAAGCTGACTGGGAGCTGACCTTAATCAGTATATTGATCCAATTTATATTCAAGCCGCTCGCGGCAATCTACCTCATTAACCTTTTCTCTATACAGCCTCTGCCAGGCGCTGTGATTCTAATCTTTATGTGTGTGCCTACAGCACCTGCAGCATATATATTAGCCCGAAAACTCGGCGGCGACGCCCCGGCCATGGCGGCTATTATCACCACCCAGACTCTACTGGCATTTATCAGCATGCCGCTGACATTATACTGGGCGCCGCAGTTTTTTAATTAAGACGGGGGCCAGTCGGAAGTCGGAAGTCGGAAGTCGGAAGTCGGAAGTCGGAAGTCGGAAGTCGGAAGATAAATGGTCATACTTGAAATCATTCTATGCAATAAACACAATGTTAATTTGTAGTAACTCGCACTTAAATGACACTTTGAGTTTTTGGCCAAAACAATCCTTGTATCAGTAAAGACAGGCAACATAAACCTATACACTATTTTGAGTGCCTGAGTACTAGGGCTTACTGGACTTCACACAAATGGCGTTCATATGGAGTCCAAGGAAGCTTTCGCGGTGGCTATCAGCCATTCAACCACTTTGTCTCGGGCAGGGTTAGGTCCTCTAAATGTAGGGCAGAGTAAATAATAACCTCCCTCATCTGGCTCCGTATCCCGCCACAGGCATACCAATCGACCCTTAGCTATTTCTGTGGCGAGCAACAAACGTGGAGCAAGGACGATGCCTTGGCCATTGGCGGCGGCATCAATTGCCAACGCGGTTTGATTAAACTGCAATATGTGCTGGTTATCTGATTTCCCAAACTGCTCAAGAAAATTGTCCCAGCGAAAATGACTGTCCTGTATTAGCCGCTGTTTAGACAGATCTTGCAAATTTTCTATAATGCCTATGTTCTTGGCCAAGTCAGGGCTAGAAACTGCACAGAGTTGAAATGAGGATAGCAGCTCTACCTGAAGGTTGTTAGGAAAGGGTGGAAAACCTTGGCGAATGGCGATATCCGCTTCATCTCTATGAAAATCTACCACCCGCTCACTGGCATCAGTTTGCAAATCAATATCGGGATAATGTTGGGAAAATTGGCCCAGGCGAGGAACCAGCCATTTTGAGGCAATAGAGGGTGGGACACTCAGGGAAATACGGGGGTTCAGGGGCTGCAGATTATGAGTAGCGGAATCAATCAAGGCTAAAGCACGTCGAATTGGTCGATGGTATTCCTGGCCGATCGAGGTCAACTTAAGCCCGCGTGGTTGGCGATGAAACAGTTGGAGCTGTAAGTCTTTCTCCAGCCGTCTTACTTGTTGAGCTACAGCCCCTTGAGTCAGGTTCAGTTCTTCTGCTGCTAATCGAAAATTCAGATGTCTTGCCGCAGCATCAAACATTTTTAGAGCATTTAGATTTGGTGATCGCATTACCAATCTCGATATAAGCCAGTATATTTTCTACAGTCTACGGCGTCGAAAGATGATTAGTCAAGCCAAGCTGGGTTGGATATATTTGCGCAGCAAGCGAATTTAAAATTGAAAGGAAATAAAATGAAAGCCCTGACTTTTTCGAAATTTGGCGGTGCGCAAGTGATGGAATATGGCGATGTACCTGATCTGCTCTTAAATGCTGATGAAGTACTGATCAAAATGAAAGCCATTGGCCTAAATTACGCCGATATTTATCGCCGCAAAGGCAATTATCACTTAATAGGTAACCCGCCCTATATTGCCGGCTACGAAGGTGCTGGTGTGGTGGCTAAAACCACATCGCCCCTCTTTAAAGTCGGTGACCGGGTTTCCTTCGCCGATGTGCCATTCTCTAACGCTGAATATGTGTCTGCATCAGTAGAGCATGTTATACCACTGCCGGATGACATCAGCTTCAACACCGCTTCCTCGGTATTATTACAGGGACTGACCGCGCAATACCTGGCAGCGGACAGCTATCAGGTCAAGTCAGGTGATGTGGTTCTGGTTCATGCCGCTTCTGGTGGCGTAGGGCAGATCTTGTCGCAAATATGCAAGTTGCGTGGCGCAACCGTTATTGGCCTTACTCGTGACAGGGGTAAAATCGCCGATATTCTAGAAGCCAAAGCCGATCACGCGTTGATCCTGGAAAAGGGCTGGCAGGAAAGAGTCATGGAGATCAGCCAGAGCAAGGGCGTAGATGTGGTCTATGACAGTGTCGGTTCCACGCTAATGGATAGTTTTTCCGTGACTAAAGTCCGTGGCACTATTGTCTTTTACGGCATGAGTGGCGCTGATCCAGAACCTGTTGATCCACGTATGTTGATGGATACCAGCAAGACCCTGACCGGCGGTGACCTATGGAGTTATCTGACTTCAAAAGAACAACGTTTGAAGCGCTCTAAACAGATCTTTGACTGGCTAATTCAAGGTGTTGTAAAGCTTAAAACTCCTACAGAATTCAAACTGTCTGAAGGTCAGGCCGCCCATCGCTTTCTCGAAGAGGGGAAAAGTGCCGGAAAGGTTCTGCTGATTCCAGATGAAAAATAAGCTTTAGCATCGTCACTGGTGGTTAATTCTGTGCCATCGGTTACGGCAGCTCCGATAGTTTTAGTGATATAAAAAATCTACGATTAAAGGCGCTAGCCATGGCTGTAAAAAAGGTATCAGTAAAACCAATCTAAACACCCTTTGTTTTCATGCGGGGCGCATTGAAGATAAAGTCTGGGGTGGGCTTGCTTCACCTATTATTAATTCTACCGCCTATCGCTATCCTGAGATCCAAAATCGTGGCTATTCGCGTTATTTTGAAGCGCCGTTTAGAGCAGATAGATAAATGCCTAGATAAATATATGACTAAATTGGAAGAAACTGATCAGCTCGAGTCTGCGGGAATTAATCTCCAAACAGTAAAAATATAGGACAAAATTGCAGCATTAAATGAGGAGATGCAGCGGCAGAAAGAGATCGAAGTTGAGATGCTAGCAGCGCCAGATAAGCAGGTTTCATTAACAGACCCAGGCCCCAGGTCGATGAAGACACGTGGTCAGGTGCCTTGGTTACAATGTGCAGACTGCGATGGATGCAGAGCTGAGAAAACATCCTGCCTTCTTGTTATTTCATCTAAGAGTAAGGTATTAATTCTTGGCTAATTATCTGTAAATGACCGCTGATAATAATCACTGATAATTAAGCGACTTCTATCATCATACCACCTTACTAAGTATTCTAAATAGCTGGCGGAGCCTCTTTGTTTTTCTAGAATTGCATCTATGTGTTCAATTATTTTCCGGCCCCATTCATTTCTTGTACAAAAGATATAAGCAATCAGTACTTGAGATGTATTTTCATTAATGGCATAGCTTTCAAGGCCTTTATTTATTTCAAACTGCTTAGAAATATAATTGGCGAAAGAAGGAATTTCGATAACGTAATCCACCCGACCTCTGGCAAGCATTTTCAGAAGACCGGCTGTTGTTGTATGGGATAATAATTTACCTTTCCTCTCCTGCTCATCGATCATCGGAGTAATCCCCCCATAAGAGCGTTTTTTTGTCACGCCTCCCTTTAAGTCCGAATTTCTAAATAACTGCGCTAGGGATAAACTCTTAACATCGCCGTAAATTTTCTTTAAGCGGCCTTTTTTTACAATGACTGAATAAGGCAAAGCGATAATAGCAGGCTTAGAAAAATAGCCTAGATCTTCTCGCTCAGGTTTTTTAAAACCACAGGCACAAATTTTCTTGCTGTTTTTCATCTCTCTTAAAACTCTTGAAAAGTTCATCTTTATATTTTCATGCTGATATTGACTCAGATTCGTCTGCAGCAGCTTATAGACTTCTTCGACGACACCTTTACCTTTGTCTTTGCCATATAATATGTAAGAGGTCGGCCTATCTGCCACACTCCATATCACCTTTTCTTGGGCATAGCTGAAAGATGCGAAAGCAAATACAGAAATGACAACTGTAAAAAGATAGAACATTTCTGGTACCCATTTCAGCTTGGTCTCATTCATACTTCAACCCTTTTAATTTTTTACTTCTGGAAAGTTTAAATAACTTATTTTAGCGATTAAGTAAAATATTCCATTGTTTATTCATTGGTTCCTAAGCAACCTTCGAATACGTCTTTTCTTCTGCCCTACAGGCACTTAGCATGCTCAACTCCGGTTGAAAGAGTTCATTGCAACTTGCCCAAGAAAAGTAACGGTCGTATGTAGAGTACCTGTAACTTGAGTAGAATTATTACTATTTTCAGTGTAATCATGGGTACTACTCAGTGCGAAGCAGTATTGGTTTTATACATACCTGACATAAAGAAACATTTATGGAAAATTCAAAGTTAGTGGCCAGGTATCCAAAAGTTGGTGACAATAAATCAATACTTCGTATTGATGTGTCTGGTAGGTTGTTTAAAGGAGGCTGTCATGCTGCTCAGGGCACAAAGCGGACATTCACTTTGTAGTGATCAAACTACCCGTTCATTTAGCCTGTGTATCGAGAACTGGCATCAACTAATAGTGTTTCATACACAGCCTCTTGACCCCTACATAGCCACAAGGATGGTCTTCATAGCGAATAAAAGCGCTGCTGTGTTCCTCTTTAAATCAGCGAGAGGAGCTGACATGAGGTTATTTTGGCGTAATTTAAAAAGAGCCTGTCCTCTGTTACCGTCCTGTTGTACAAAAAAGAGAAGAGTTACCTTCAAATCCTAACTTTGGCTAGAAGCCTACGTTAAGTCTGATAAACTAAGGAACATATATATTCCCTAAGCATTGATAAGAATTTATTGTTTAATAATATGATTCGATACTAATTTAACTAAATTGAAGTAAGACAACGTAACTATGAAAGCATATAGCAGCATTGAAGAGCGGATCCAAATTTTAGAAGATCAAATTTCGATACTAAACGAAGAAATTGAGGTACTAAAAACACCGCCAACCAGTAATAATGAAAGAATTATTTTAAAGTATATTGAAACAGGCAGCACTGGCAAAACAAAAGATTTTGTACGCGCATTAGGTATTAAGTCAGTGCGTGGATTGTTCTCGTCTGGTGACGTGAGCAGATTACTTAAAGAGGGTGCTGACGACATATCACCCGCATTATTAGCCATCGCTAATAAATTGTCTAATGGTCACAATAAAAATGGACCTAGTCGATAAGCTGACAGTTGTGGGGGGGATTGGGTGTCAGAATTTATCTTTTGCTCAATATTCACAACCTCCATACAAAAGTAATAAAATTTGCCTTTCGACTTTAGAGCAAAAAGGAAGGCTTGATTCTATTAATTTCTGAAGCCTGATACAGAACGAGCAATTTTAGCCAACTGCATCCCATACTTTTATTGTGTTAAATCGTCTGGAGCTGGCTGTCCCCGCCATGAGTTTATATGTAAAACCCCACCACTTTCTCATCATAGAATCACATGAATTGAGAACAAAATGTTCTCCAAACGCACTTAGAAGACACTGTATTTTGATATGGGAATGGTAACGAGGTGCATATAAGGCACACGAACCAGCAAATAAGGCATAACATACTGATTTTATTTGATTATAAAATCAATAGATCCCATCCATCATTCGGTTTCTATAGTAAAAATGGCGGGGCTAACACATTGCAGACATATGAATGTCTTTATCTAAAATTTTTCCAGATCCAATTAACCCCTGTAAACTGAAATGGCCAAGTTTCAATTAGGGAAGTAGCGAATAAGT
>MABF01000283.1:726-2307 GCA_002163025.1 'Osedax' symbiont bacterium Rs2_46_30_T18 | reverse complement strand
CAGTGAGCACTTGTTCACTTTGTCTGATGAATTACAAAAACGTATTTCCAAGTATAAAGTCTAATTTTTACCAACTTGCAAATAATTCCAATATCTTCTCTGCGTACTCTAAAGCACCCTGTTTGTGCCAGACAACGCAGTGAAGAGATTTTCGGGTCCCTGTATGTCTAGCAGGGCTTTCGCAACCAGCTAGCGCCCCTATAAATCACATAGCTAGCCAGCTGGCATATCTATCTTTGCGGTTTGCTGATCACAGGGAACTATAACGGCGGCTCACTCAATGTACTGGCCCTGTGAGTACTCGCTTTAGCATCCAAGTGCCCTGCCAGCGAGATGAAAATCATTCCCGATAATTCAGTCTGACTAATGATGACATGGCAGACATTTATGAGAAAATTGCATATCACTAGACACGCTGTTCCGCACCTTCTTATCGGGCTGCTTACATTTTGCATCGTGATACTGGGCATTGAGTTTATTATAAGCCTGGTACAGGCCAGTCAGCACCAGAGAATGCGATCCGCGATCGTCGACAAAGCGGCGACTGCACGTGCGAGACTTGAAGGTGAGTTCAATTCTATGCTGTTCTTATCAGCGGGATTAATGGCTCATGTAGCGACACACCCAAACATAGATGAAGAAGAATTTAAGCAGATCGCCAGCGAAATAATAGCCACCGGGCGCAATATAAGAAACATAGGTCTGGCTAAAGACAATGTCATAACCCACATCTATCCCCTGGCCGGAAACGAATCAGCACTGGGAATAGACTATAGAAAACAAGCCGCGCAGTGGCCCGCTGTAAAAAGGGCTATAGAGTTTAAGAGCAGTGTCGTAGCAGGCCCCATAGACCTAGTGCAAGGGGGCAGCGGCTTTATTATCAGAACGCCGATATATACAAGGCCAACCCTAAGCGGAAATTTTGAGAAAAATCAGGCAACTTATTGGGGGCTAGCCTCTATCGTCATTAATACCCAAGACTTTTTCAGATCGGCTGGCTTTCATGAATTGCAACAGAAAACCAGATTCGCCATCAGGGGACGAGACGGCTTGGGGCCAGATGGAGAGATAATTATCGGCGATGCAAAGCTGTTTTCTCAACAGGCAATTTTTTCATCGGTCAACTTACCCAATGGTAGCTGGCAGCTCGCTGCAATGCCGCTACAAGGTTGGAAAGCTAATGACGGTCTTATTCTGCTGTTGCATATTTTCGCAGTACTTGCTGCATCTTTGTTTGCTTTTGTAGTCACTCGTTTGTCTCTGTCGCTGAAGCTCAATCACGAACTGGCATTTTATGATCATCTTACCCACTTGCCAAACAGACGCCTACTGGATGACCGCATATTACAAGTTATGGCCTACAGTAAACGCTACAATTCCTCTTTCGGCGTATTCTGTATAGACATAAATGACTTCAAGCTGGTCAATGATAAACATGGGCACAAAGTAGGTGACAGCCTGCTGGTAGAAGTTTCCAGAAGAATGCAGGCCAGTGTCAGGGCAACCGATACAGTGGCCAGAACAGGGGGTGATGAATTTTTAATCCTGGTCAATGATGTGCAAAATGATTCCGATATGCAA
>MABF01000283.1:0-629 GCA_002163025.1 'Osedax' symbiont bacterium Rs2_46_30_T18 | reverse complement strand
TCTGCCGTCTATCCAGAGGATGAAAAGTATATTGATGCATTAATAGACAGGGCAGACAAGCGTATGTATGCAGAAAAAAGAACCAGGCAGGCAAATTAAGGACCCATCAACAACAATAGGCCGAACACATCAGCCTGTGCCGCGAAATGAAGCATCCTTTTCCAAGTATGCTAACAACACTAGCAGCTCCTGCTAGTGTTTCTTAGCGACACCTAAGCACCTAAGCACCTAAGCACCTAGCAGTCTCCACTGCTGGGGTACGCAGGGCTATTGAACTCAATCGCATGCTGCACTGTGCCAAGCTAGACTAAATGATTCTAGTACTTTTTAATAATAATCACACTGCCAATAAATCGATGCAGAGCATACCTGTCGTGTCCTGAGAGTTATATTAAACTTACCCAGCGCTGTAAATTGCAACAGACTTAGTGTCCAGGGGAGTCATGCTTACTGACACCGGTTGTCAGCAGGGAAACCGAATAATACTGGTAACTTCAATAAGCAAAATAATATGATCAAACTGTACAGTTATGGCGAAAACTTCTCTGTTATAGACCCCTCTCCTTTTGTCTTGAAGGTAGATGCTTACCTACGCATGGCCAATATAGAATATGAAACTATCGCCACCT
>MABF01000177.1 GCA_002163025.1 'Osedax' symbiont bacterium Rs2_46_30_T18 | reverse complement strand
ATTTAAACAGGGTAGTCATTATTAAATGTGGTAATATAACTACGAAATGGATCTGTCCTGAGTGTGTTGATAGCTGCTTAGTCAAACCAATGTTCGGATATAACAAAGCCTTGAACGGGAGATATGTGTGTTAGCAAAAATTAGACAGCAACGAGATCAGTTGAATAAATCTGAGCGCAAGGTGGCCGATACGATCTTGAAAAACCCGTCCATTGTCACTCAATTGAGTATTGCGGCGCTGGCCAAGTCGGCGGGGGTTAGTGAGCCTACAGTTAACCGCTTCTGTCGTAGTTTTCTTTCCAAAGGCTTCCCTGATTTTAAAATTCAGCTGGCTAAGAGTCTGGTCAGTGGTGCGCAGTTCATTACTAGAAATATAGAGCAAGACGATAGTACTGAGCAGTATACGGATAAGATTTTCACATCGACTATTGCCACTTTGGATGCTGCCAGAAAACAAATAGATGTTGAGTCCATATCGCTGGCGGTTGATCATTTGATTCAGGCTAAGCAGATTTCATTTTTTGGGCTCGGTGCCTCCGCCTCTGTAGCTGATGATGCGCAACATAAATTTTTCAGATTCAATCTGCCGGTGGTTTCTTATGGTGATGTGTTGATGCAGCGAATGGTTGCTAGCGCAGCGCACACTGGGGATGTGATCGTGATTATTTCCTATACTGGACGCACTAGAGAGCTAGTTGAAATTGCTCAATTGGGCGTTGAATCCGGAGCCACTGTGATCGCCATCACTGTGGATGGATCTCCGCTGGCTAAAATTTGTCCAGTGGTTATTAGTGTGCCTTATGTAGAAGACACTGATGTCTATATGCCAATGGTTTCCCGGCTGACTCAGCTGACGGTGTTGGATGTCTTAGCCACGGGTGTGACTTTGCGCCGCGGAGTTGGCTTTCACAAGCACTTGGAGAAGATTAAGCGCAGCCTGCGCTCGTCGCGTTATCCGTTGGAAGGTGATCAGGCGAAATCTGAGTAGAGTATTTAGATCTGACCCCAGAATCTGGACGCAATATCCGGGCTCTGGGGCTGGGCTCAATGCTTAGTTTTACTGAATTTTTTCACCTACTCTAACGATTTTAAGAGTATTAGTGCCCCCTTGAGAATCCACATAATCACCTTTAGTGATGACCACTAGGTCTCCTTCTTTGGCAACCCCAAGTTTAACCACTTCATCAATAGCCTTCTGGTTGATCTCGTTGATCGCCATGTTAGAGGCGAGAAAAGGTATGGTATGTACGTTACGGTACATGGCAACTTTTGTTTGGGTCGTAGGGTTTTCCGACAGTGCAAAAACCGGCAGGGCGGTACGCAAGCGGGTAGCTTGTTTTGGTGTGGCCCCAGATGCTGTCATACAAATGATCGCTTTAACGCCCTCTAAATGATTGGCTGTATAGATTGCAGCCAGTGCGACTGTTTCGTCAATGTCGTTAAATTCTTCGTTCAGGCGGTGGCCGGATCTGGAAACGCTGGGGCTGGACTCTGCGCCCAGGCAGATACGTGCCATTGCCTCGACGGCTTGTACCGGATATTCACCTGCAGCGGTTTCAGCGGAGAGCATGACAGCGTCAGTGTGATCAAATACCGCGTTGGCGACATCTGAAACTTCGGCCCTGGTAGGCATAGGGCTGGTGATCATCGATTCCATCATCTGGGTGGCAGTGATCACTACTTTATTCAAGCTGCGAGCTCGGCGAATAATGTGCTTTTGTACTCCCACTAGAGTGGCGTCGCCAATTTCCACGGCTAAATCGCCGCGGGCCACCATCACGACTTCAGAGGCTCTGATGATGTTGTCTAAGATTTCATTATCGGCAATGGTCTCGGCGCGCTCGATCTTGGCGACTAGTCCCGCGTGAGAGCCGGCTTGCTTAAGTAGTTCGCGGGCCTCGTGCATGTCGTGCTCATCTCTGGGAAAGGAGACTGCAATATAGTCGGCCTGTATTTCTGCGGCGATAATGATATCGGCCTTATCTTTGTCGGTAAGTGCTTTTGCCGAGAGTCCACCGCCGAGGCGGTTGATGCCTTTATTGTTAGACAGTGGGCCGCCGGTAGTGACTGTGGTGGTGATTTTGTCGCTGGAAACGGCGGTTACTTCGAGTACCACGCGCCCGTCATCGAGTAGCAGTACGTCGCCAGCGTTGGAGTCGGTGATAAGTGCTAGGTAGTCTATGCCTACTTGATGCTTGTCCCCATCTTCATAGCCTAAAGTCGAGTCCAAAACAAAAGTATCGCCGTTGCTGAGCTCAATTTTGTTTTCCTTAAAGCGTGCAATGCGTATTTTCGGCCCCTGCAGATCGGCGAGAATGGCCACAAATAAATTATGCTTTTGTGCAACTTCTCTGATGATGCTGGCACGCTGGCGGTGGTCGTCCGCTTCACCGTGAGAAAAATTCAGTCGTAGAACGTTGGCTCCGGCTAATATCACTGCTTCAATTTGTTCATAGCTAGTGGTTGAAGGGCCGAGTGTGGCAACTATTTTGGTATGTCTTAACATTGCTTAGCTCTCTGTTGCTGGTGCGTTGATCAGGGCCAGAGTGTTGTCTAGCATTCTGTTGGAAAAGCCCCACTCGTTGTCATACCAGGACATGACCTTGACCTGTCGGCCTGACACTTTAGTTTGGGTTGCATCGAAGATGGACGATAAAGGGTTGTGGTTAAAGTCTATCGATACTAAAGGCTGGGTATTGACACCAAGTACCTTGGAATTATTGCTGGCATCCATCAACAGTGCATTGATTTCATCCACGCTGGTGGCTGTTTTAGCAATAAAACTAAAATCGACCACTGAGACATTGATAATGGGTACGCGCATCGCCATACCGTCGATTTTTCCCGCTAACTCCGGCAGTACCAGGCCTACGGCCGCCGCTGCACCTGTGCTGGTGGGGATCATAGATGAGGTGGCTGATCGGGCTCGATAGGGATCGCTGTGATAAGTATCGGATAGGTTCTGATCGTTAGTATAAGCGTGAATAGTGGTCATTATTCCAGATTCTATGCCTATATGCTGGTCGAGTACTTGGGCGATAGGTGCCAGGCAGTTAGTAGTGCAAGAGGCGTTGGAAATAATTTGATGCTCGGCGCGTAATTGCTGGTGGTTAACACCATAGACAACAGTGGCGTCGACCTCTTTTCCGGGGGCTGAAATAATTACTTTTCTAGCGCCCGCAGTAATGTGTGCGCTGGCCTGGTCTCTGTGGGTAAAGAATCCGGTGCACTCATATACCACATCTACTTGCAATTGTTTCCAGGGAAGTTTGCTGGGGTCGCGCTGCGCTAAGATGGCAATTTTATCATCGTTGACAAACAGGTTTTCCTGATCGTGACTGACCTTGCCCTGGAAAGGGCCGTGCACGGAGTCGTACTGAAATAAGTGCGCGTTTATGTCGGCAGCCCCTAAATCATTGATGGCAACTATCTGAATGTCTTTTCTGTGTTCGCCTTCGTATAAAGCTCTTAAAATATTTCGGCCGATTCTGCCGAAGCCGTTGATAGCAACGCGAATAGTCATAATAGTTCTCCTGGCAAGGTTAGTAAGTTTTCTAATATTACTCCTTTTTTTGCATTTAGATAGCAATTTACTCTTAAAATCTTGTAATATTACAACGTAATTTGAAGTGCACTGCTATCTGTCTAACTCTGCCGGCATTAACAATAACGGCTCAGTTTGTATTAATGGCAGCGCCACTTTTGCACCAAGAAAGGTTTTACTAGGTTAAATATCTAAAAAGAGCGACAATTGTCAGCGGACAAAAGGTGAAAAAAATGCACAGTGAAGTTATCCGAGTAACAGAGCGTATTATTCAACGCAGCCGCGCCAGTCGCGGGGACTACATAACCAGAATGCAGAGCGCACAAGAGAAAGGTGTGCACAGAGGGGTGTTGTCCTGTGGTAATTTAGCCCACGGTTTTGCCGCATGTGATAGCAGTGATAAAAGTGCTCTAAAAATGACGAATGCGGTCAATATAGGCATGGTTTCGGCTTATAACGATATGTTGTCTGCTCATCAGCCCTATCAAGATTACCCTGCAATTATCAAACAAACCGCTCAACAGATGGGTTCAGTGGCGCAGTTTGCCGGTGGCGTTCCCGCTATGTGTGATGGAGTCACTCAGGGGCAACCGGGCATGGAGCTGAGTTTGTTTAGCCGTGACGTGATCGCCATGTCTAGTGCCATCGGTTTGTCTCATAATATGTTTGATGCTGCCGCCTATATGGGCGTGTGTGACAAAATCGTCCCCGGGCTGTTAATAGGCGCTTTAAGCTTTGGTCACCTTCCCAGTATTTTTGTCCCTGCGGGACCAATGCCCAGTGGTTTAGCCAATAAAGAGAAGGCGCGTATCAGACAATTGTACGCCGAGGGCAAAGTAGATCGCGATGCACTGCTGCAATGTGAGTCAGATTCCTATCACAGCGCCGGTACTTGTACTTTTTACGGTACCGCTAACAGCAACCAACTGGTGGTTGAGCTGATGGGGTTACACTTACCCGGCTCTTCTTTTGTCAATCCAGGTACCCCATTGCGCGAAGCTCTCACCCGTGAGGCCTGCCGCAAATTAATAAAAATAACTCCGCAAAACGGCGGCTTTACCCCGCTGTATAAGATTGTCACTGAATATTCACTGGTCAATGCTATCGTCGCTCTGTTGGCAACTGGCGGCTCTACTAACCACACTATGCATATCATTGCCATCGCCCGCGCAGCGGGGGTGATTATCAACTGGGATGATTTCTCCGACTTGTCGGCGGTAGTGCCGCTACTGACCCGAATTTATCCCAATGGCGAAGCTGATATCAATCATTTCCATGCCGCCGGTGGCACCTCTTATCTGGTCAGAACGCTACGCGCTGGTGGTTTTATGCATGATAACGTGACGACAGTGATGGGTGAGGGGCTATCGCACTACACTAAAGAGCCGTTTCTGGACGGGGATAAAATTGTTTGGCGCGAGGGCCCGCAAAGCAGTTTAGACGCTGATGTGCTGACCAGCTATCTGCAGCCTTTCAGCCCTGAAGGCGGGGTGAAATTGTTGCAGGGGAACTTGGGAAGAGCGGTGATTAAGGTCTCTGCTGTTGCCAGAGAACACTACAAGGTCACCGCTGAAGCAGTGGTTTTTGATGACCAAAATCAGATTGCCGAGCGCTTTGAGCGTGGCGAGTTGGATAAAGATTTTATTGCCGTAGTGCGTTTTCAGGGGCCAAAAGCCAACGGTATGCCCGAACTCCATAAACTGACACCTTTTCTCGGCTCGCTGCAAGATCGCGGTTTTAAAGTTGCACTAGTGACCGATGGACGTATGTCCGGTGCCTCAGGGAAAGTCCCCGCTGCTATACACTTATGGCCAGAAGCCAGTGAAGGTGGGTTGCTGGCGAAAGTGCAAGATGGCGATATAATCAGCGTCGATGCCAATACAGGTGTTATATGTTTAGACGTTGCACAAGAGTTGTTAGAGGGTAGAGAATTGGCCAGCTTTGATCGACAAAAGAGCGCCGCGGGCATGGGGCGGGAATTATTTGCACCGCTGCGGGCACATGTTAATTGTGCAGAACTCGGTGCCAGCGTCTTTCAGGGCGAGTGATACCGGCGAGAAAAGATGCATAGGCCTATTAGTTAGATGGAGTATAAGAGTTGAATTATTATGCACTTGTAGGCGACATAGGGGGCACTAATGCCCGCTTTGCCTTAGTGGCTAAAGACAGTGTTGAATTGCATCATGTGCAAGTACTTAGTTGCGCGGATTACCCAAACTTCGATGCCGCCTATCTGCATTATTATGCAAAGCTGGGCCTAAAGCCCCTGCCGGTGGCGAGTATTTCTTTTGCCTGTCCGGTGACCACTGACATCAATATGACCAACAACCACTGGTCATTTAATATTGCTGCTATGAGGCAGCGGTTAGCCCTGACTGAGTTTAAAGTACTCAACGATTTTACTGCGATGGCTTACGGAACACTGGCACTGGATGCAGAAGATAAAATATCAGTGCAACCAGGCAGCGCAATGCAACATAGCCCCAGACTGGTGATCGGTCCTGGTACCGGTCTAGGAGTGGCGAGTTTAGTGCCTGTGCCAGCTAATGCTAGTTCTGTTGTCGGTGAAAACCGCTGGCAGGCCGTAGCCACTGAGGGAGGACATGTTTCTTTTGCGCCACTGGACAGCCTGCAAATCCAGATATGGCAAATACTACAACAGCAGTATGGCCGGGTGTCGGTGGAAAGAATACTCTGCGGCGACGGTATATTGGCGCTGTATCTGGCTATCTGTAAAATTAAACGCAGTAAAGTGCTGTTAGATAGCGCCGCGCAAATTACCGCCGCTGCCAATGACAGCAGTAATTTCGAGGCGGTTCTGAGCATGCAAAGCTTCTGCTGCATATTGGGTGCCGTTACCGGTGACATGGTGTTGGCGCAGGGGGCGAGAGGCGGAGTCTATCTCTGCGGTGGGATTTTACCGCGCGTTAAGGCGTTTTTACTGAAGAGCGAATTTAGCGCTGCGATGGCCAACAAAGGCAGATTGCGAGACTATACCAGCTCGGTGCCAGTGTGGTTGTGTAATAGTGAATATCCTGGATTATTAGGGGCAGCCGCTGCACTGAGTATGAAATCAGTCTAACAGGGAAAAATATGCAGCTTCTATTTGCACAATACAGTCACGGCCTACATGAAATACACTACCAGGGAAAAGCCAGCTGGCTGATAGTACAGTCATGGGGTGAGTTATTGGTGGCGAAAACAGGTGCGCAAATACTGCACTATCAACCGCTTGAGCAGCACCCCGTGTTTTGGCTGAATGAAATTGAGCAAGTTTTGCACAGTGCTGAAAATAACTCTGCAGCGTCAGAAGCTGTGCGCGGAGGGGTACCTTTGTGTTGGCCCTGGTTTGGTTTGCATGCCGATAATGCTAAACCTAAACACGGTCTGGCGCGCACCGCTCAATGGTATCTGCAGGAGCACAGCTTTCTGAGCGCTGAAGGTGAGCTGAGCCGTTTGCTTTTTGGCCCAACGCAACAACTGGATTCAGCACTAGAGATACAGCTACAACTAGAAGTCAGCAAAAATTGTTTACAGATTACCCTCACTACAAAAAACATCAGCGCTGTGGAGCAGTCGTTAACACAAGCGCTACACAGTTATTTTTTAGTATCCGACTGCGCTGCCATTGAGCTGAAGGGCTTAAAGAATTGTGATTTCTTTGACAAATTAGACGCTGGCACCCTTAAAACACAGTCGAAAACACTCAGCAATATTCAGGCGATCGATAATATTTATCACCACAGTGGCACTGTCACAATTAGCGACCCTACAATGGCACGCAACATAGTAGTAACAAAAAAATCGAGTGGATCAACTGTAGTATGGAACCCGGGATCAGCGGCTGGAGAACTCGATATCAAGAGAGGGCAGCAGTTTATTTGTGTTGAGGCGGCTAACACTGAAGTGGATCATCTAGTGCTCAGCCCGGGGAAAAAGGTGTGCTTACAGCAGAGTATTGCCATCGAAACTAGAGTCGAAAAATAGGCAGTAAATTCTACGAAGTTAGCGAAACTCTGAATGTTTCGATAGCTCTGCAGTAGACATTTAAAGGTCTGAAGAGTTGCTAATCAAGCTGTGTTTAATGACTGCAGTAAAGGTTTCGCAATCGAAGATAAACGCTAACGTCTATTTATTGCACTGCTGCAGACTATCGCTGCTCATCTTGGTTAAGTAGTTATTGTGTACCCAACCCGATACGCCCTTGTATTCAATTGCACACCATTTTCCCTGACATTTAAAACGTTTGATGCAGCTGGAATTAAAGGCTGCAGCGGCCAATTTTTTACTTTTGTAACTGGCGCTCTGACGAATATTTAAACTGTCGTTGGCTTTGACGTTATTCACTTTCACCCATGAAAAATCCATGTTAACTTTTTCTGTGGTTTTTTTAACCGCTACCGGCGCTATCTTTTTTCTATTGGTATCGATCGAAGGCGATTGCAGGTTGGCTGTACTCAGACAGGCATGAGTATCGGTCTGTACTTCACTGAATTGTTTCAAAAGTACTTCACTGGTCGCATACTTGATATTATTAATATCGATCAGGCAGATTCCCTGGTTGCAGCTATACAACTTTATACACTGGGTGGCTGCTTTAATGGTGGTTTTTGCGTCAATAGTTGTGGGTAATACCTGTATAGCGGGGATAGGAGCGGAGTTAGTTAACATAGCAGCACTGTTTGATTTATCCGCCTGGTCAAAAATCTTTTGCACATCCAGATCATTCATATCGGTAAAGAATCCGGAGGCGATGATAGAAGTACTCGCGATAGCAAGTGGTAATGCCAGTAAGATGGAAGCACTTCTTTTAATCATCCTGATCCCTTTATATGAGTAAAATCTATAAGTTGTAATAATAGTTCAGTTTATCCAGTGAGACTAATATATACCAATATCCAGTCCACAAGCTATGCTTTCACCTAAACTATGACATTCTGTTAAAAAATCTTCTTGCCAGGGGCCGCGGCAAATTAATTCCGGCTGAATTTGTCTCCACTTCAACCCTTTACAGATACTTTGGATTGCATTATTAGTGCCGGTGCCATCGTGGCCGGCGCGGATATAATAACTAAAAGATAGCCCCTGCTTAAGCTCCAGGCAGGGGTAGTAAATACGATCAAAAAAATCTTTTAAGGCCCCGCTCATATATCCCAAGTTTTCAGTAGTGCCTAATATTATGGCATCACAGGCTAATACATCTGCTGGAGTTGCGGCCAGAGGCGCAATCCAGTCTGCAGTGATGTTAGAAAATTCTGATTGTTGTGCCCCGGCCAGTACAGCCGCCAGCATTTTTTCGGTATTGGCGGAGGGGGCATGGGAAACAATTAATAATTTTTTCATAAATTAACCCGACGCAAAATGGCTACCTGCTAGTAAATGTCGATAATATCATATTCAATGTTTTTGCCGGGAATGACGATAACCACTTGATCATCGACATTTTTTGTAAGCAGCCCCCTGCCTAGCGGAGATTTGTCAGATATCAGTCGTACAGCTTGGCCACGGTAGTTAATCAATGCACCACCGCTAATCGGTAGAATAAAAAAATATTCAGCAATTTTTTCAGGCTTAACACTAGACTCAAGTTGAACCACTGCTCCTATCTTTATCCCCTGTGCGCTATTTTCCGCTAGTTCAGGCGTTAGTTGAACTTGTAGTTGTTTGATACGTTGGATATCTGCAGTTAACTCAAGTGCTCTTACCGATTGGCCGTGGGCCAGATAAGCTTGTTCCAGTCCGAGTGTGTCATACCTCGATTCGGCGACACTTTCGATGTGAGTGGCTTGAGAGTGGGCGCTACTGGCAGCTTGCTCTGAAGTATCAAGCTGCGCGTTGATGTCAGTTAATACCAATTCTAATAATAACCGTTTGTCGAATGATTTTATGGTTATACCTAATTCTTTTTCAGAGGGTGATCAGCAGGTAATTGCTTTTCTACCCACAGGGCTAGTTTATGTTTCATGCCTGAGCCGTCTTCTTTAGCGGCGGGAAGTGGGACTATTAATTTGTCTTGTACTAACAACCGGTAAATCGCTTCAACTTTAATACTGAGTGAATCTGATGGCTCGAATTTTCCAGCGCCGCGCTGTTGAATATAAACACTGCCGATACGGATAGCTTCTTTTAACAGTGGAGCATCTTGCTTGAGTTGTGACTTCATATAAATCCCTGTTTCCATGCCCGGGTAGATGTAGTAAAGGTCTAATTGAATTACAATCGCTTACCCTTCCCATAACGAGCCCAAAGTATGCACTATAGAATAATTCCTGTAACCGCTTTTTCTCAAAACTGTTCGATATTTTGGTGCGAAAAAACTAAAAAAGCGGCAGTGATTGATCCAGGTGGTGACGTAGAGAAAGTGATCGAGTTTTTAGAAGAGCAGCATTTGAGCCTGGAAAAAATATTTCTTACTCATGGACACTTAGATCATGTCGGAGGAGTTGCCCGATTACTAGAGAGCTACCAGGTTCCAGTGGAGGGGCCACACATCGCAGATAATTTTTGGATTGAAGCACTGACCGAGCAGTGCGAAATGTTTGGCTTTGAGCAAGTGGCAGATTTTAAACCAGATCGATGGCTGGAAGAGGGGGATCGAGTAAGTTTTGGCGAGCAGCAATTAGAAGTGCTGCACTGTCCCGGTCACACTCCCGGGCATATTGTTTTTTATCATCGTCAACAACAGCTGCTACAAGTAGGTGATGTACTCTTTGATGGCTCGATAGGGCGGACTGATTTTCCACAGGGCAATCATCGACAACTACTGGATTCTATTAGGGATAAATTGCTACCACTAGGTGATGCTATACAATTTATTCCAGGCCATGGCCCGATGTCTGATTTAGGCACGCAGCGTAAAACTAATACACACTTAATTGGCATTTGAACGCCGTTCATAAATGGACACCAGGAACAGAAGCTTCGGATGCTCCTGGGGCATTTAGCGATATAGTTTCAATATGAGTTTAAAGAATAGATAAAAAATTTTTGCCAAGAATTTTGCTGCGAAGAGGCCTGATTATAAGTTAACATGATCTCTGGGCTGTGTGACGAGTCTCGACACAATGGGCGGAATTGAAGGCTCTTTGAATATCAATTTAAACTATTTCTGAGTATTAGCGAGTGCGCTTAATGGTGAATCTATTGGG
>MABF01000077.1 GCA_002163025.1 'Osedax' symbiont bacterium Rs2_46_30_T18 | reverse complement strand
TTGGATTGGGGTATATTAAAATTTCTGAACTTAATAATAGTCTAATCGAGCTCTTAAACCTCGAGGAGGAATTAATAGAAATTTCATTGCTCGGAGAAAAATTAACGCAACTTTCTGATAAAAAACTAGTTGAATTAGTAAGTATGGTGGAGGGTTCGGTTAAAAAGTCCGAAATCCACAACCGCACTGCCAGTCGTTTGTTTACAGAAATTTCAGAACTGACAACAGTCTCGATACATATTTATATTCAATTCAACGATCAAACCAGAGCAGAATTAGAAAAGACATCGTTTATTGCCAACAATCTGCACTTGGTCTTTCATATGATGCAGGAAAAAAGCAGCTTAATTGATTTAAGCAATTTGTAAAACAATAGATTAGCAGGCATTTTGTAGCCGAATTAGACGTCAAAGACTAATGAATAACAAGGCCGCGCCATGAAAACTACAAACCTAGCTAAATGACGGGTTTTGGCCGCGAACGGCCTCATGCCCCGAAGTAAATACTCTAATGTAGAGCGTACTTAGTAGTTTGAAATAAATATAGATCGGGTTGAAAATCCGCCCCTGCCTGAGTAAATCCAGCATAATCACCCACTGCTTACTACTGCCCACTTCCTACTTACTACTTACCACTTACCACTTACCACTAATTACTGCCCCCTTATCTCCTCTTACTCTTTGGCACAAAATTCAAAATAGAAACCGGCACTACTTTTTTAACCGGGAAGCCTTCGATTTCACGGCGCTCAATAATATGCCCGAGGCGGCTTTCTATTGCACAGAGGTTTTTGAAATCATCTTTTGAAACCAGAGAGACAGCTTCCCCGCTGGCACCCGCCCGGCCGGTGCGACCGATTCGATGAATGTACTCATCACTTTGATAAGGCAAATCATAGTTGACCACCCTGGGCAGTTCATCGATGTCCAGGCCGCGGGCGGCGATACCAGTGGCCACCAGCAGACTCAGCTCGCCGCTCTTAAAATCGGCAAGTAGCTTTTCGCGCACTGCTTGGCTTCTACCGCTGTGTATTGCCTCGGCTTTGATACCGCGCTTCTCCAGCTGGCCAACCAATTTAGCTGCGCCGTGTTTGGTCTCGATAAAAATAAGCGCTTGCTGCCACTGCTGCTGTTCAATTAAATGGCTCAGCAGAGCGGATTTTTTGTCTTTATCGACGGTGATCAGCCACTGCTCAATCTCCGGGGTTGCAGCACTATTGGTGGAAACTGATATTTCCTGGGCATCGTTGACCGCGCTTTTGGCTAGATAGCGTACATCCTGAGAAATGGTGGCGGAAAATAATAAATTTTGGCGCTGCGCTGGCAAACGTTCAATAATTTTATTGATATCGCCAATAAAACCCATATCGAGCATTCTGTCGGCTTCATCTAATACCAGCACTTCTAGCTCATCAAAATGTAGAGCACGCTGATGTGCCATATCTAATAACCTGCCCGGTGTCGCCACCAAAATGTCGACGCCCTCCAGCAGGCGCTGCTTTTGCGGCTGTTCATCTACCCCGCCATACATCGCCATAGAAGTCAGGTTCAGATACTGGCCGTACTGGCTAATACTCGCTGCAACTTGCACAGCCAACTCTCGTGTGGGAGTAATAATAAGCGCACGTATCCGCTTGGCACGCAGTTTGTGTCCATAATGCGCAGCATTTAGCTTCTCTAACAGTGGCAGTACAAAGCTGGCGGTCTTACCGGTACCTGTCTGCGCAGCGGCAATTAAGTTCTTTCCCGACAAAATGATCGGGATCGCCTGCTGCTGAATGGCGGTGGGCGCTGTATAGCCCAGCTCAGAGACAGCTTTTAAAATAGGATCACTTAATCCAAGCTTGGAAAATGCCATGTAGAACCTCAGGTATTTGAATATTAACGGATTGCTTTAGGTGTGCTAATTACAGAAAAGAAGCTATAGAAAAACAGAGGGGGGCAGTATAACAGAGCTTGAGAAACTGAGCTAACGCCCAGCTACTCATTACTTACGACTTACGACTTACGACTAGTCACTATAGTTCTACATCATGCTGCTGCAACCACTGCTTTAGTTGCCCGATAGGCATCACACCACTAGTACGGGCGACTTCTTTACCGGCTCTTAATAATATTAAGGTGGGGATTGATCTGATACTCCACTTCGCTGCAATATTTTGCTCGGCTTCTGTATCTAGCTTTAACAGGCGGATGTTAGGTTCAAACTGCGTCGCCGCGGCATCAAAAATAGGGGCGAACTGCACACAGGGACCACACCAGCTGGCCCAGCAATCAACCAGTACCGGTAGTTCATTACTGGTTACTTGCCTGGCAAAATTGGCACTGGTTAGGGCAATCGGTTTGCCAGTGAAAATGGACAATTTGCACTTTCCGCAGCTGGGATTATCAGCGAGCCTAGACTCGGGTAGACGGTTAGTGACATTACAGTGCGGGCAACTAACATTGATGCTCATAGTTAACATATTCTCTGGGTAGATTATCAGCGGCTAGCATAACTCCCTGTAGCCGTATTAAGCAAAGCTTTTAGCGCTGCTTTAGCGGTTGAAATGTACTGCTCATCGCTATAGCTAAATTTTCTTAGTTTGCTAATATCTAGCTAGATAAGCACTCAGCCACTCATTCCAAAGGTACAGTTATAAATGCAATACAATAGCTTAGGTAAATCAGGTCTAAAAGTATCCCCTTTGTGCTTAGGCACAATGATGTTCGGTGGGCGCACTGATAACAGCGTCAGTAAAAACATTGTCGATCGCGCCGCAGACGCTGGGATTAACTTTATCGATACTGCGGATGTCTACAATGCGGGAGTCTCCGAACAGATTACCGGTCAGCTGATAAAAGCCACCCGCCACGATTGGGTGCTGGCCACTAAAGTGGGTAATGCCATGGCTGAGGGGCCACATAACCGGGGCCTTAGTCGCAAATGGATAATGCAGGCGGCGGAGGCCAGCCTGACTCGCTTAGAAACTGATTATATCGATGTCTACTATTTGCACCTTGAAGACTTAGATACACCACTGCACGAGACCATAGCGGCAATAGGAGACTTAATTCGCCAGGGGAAAATACGCTACTTCGGCCTCAGTAATTTTCGCGCCTGGCGGGTCGCAGAAGTTATCCGCCTCTGTGACCGTTTAAATGTCCCCTATCCAGTGGTTAGCCAGCCTTACTACAATGCACTGAACCGTATGCCAGAGACCGAACACTTACCGGTCTGCCAGCACTACGGCCTGGGAGTTTTTTCCTACTCGCCACTGGCCAGAGGTGTATTGACCGCAAAGTACCCGCCCAACCAGCAGCCCTCGACTGACACCAGGGCTGGACAGCAAGACAAGCGTATTATGCAGACTGAATGGCGTGAGGAGTCATTGCATATCGCCCAGCAGATCAAAGCCCACGCACAAGCGCAGGGCATTAGTGCAGGTCAGTTCGCTTTGTCATGGGTGCTCAATAACCAATTGATCAGTGGCGCAATTGCCGGCCCGCGCACTATTGAGCAGTGGGATGAATACTTAGGCGCACTAGATTATCAATTTAGCGCCGCTGATGAAGCGTTAATCGAACAGTTGGTAGTCACTGGCCACTCTTCAACTCCCGGCTACAATGACCCAGCCTACCCATTGCAGGGTCGGGTTTCGAAAGTTTAGCAGTTACAGTTACGCAGGCTGATCCAGCCTGCGTATCAGGGACATTCGTTTTTACCCTCAGCATCGTTTACTTCGAGGCAAACTATTTAGCGGCAGGCAACTGATAAGTCTGCCACTGGGTCTTCTCAGCCAGGCGATCGTAAACCGCCCTGCCACGGTAGTTATTTTCTGCAGTAATCCAGCGAACAAATGGCCAGCTGTGCGCTTTCGCTTGCTGTTGCAAACGCTCAAACATCAAGTCCACTACGCCGCTACCCCGGGTGTTCGGATCGACATACAAGTCATCGAGAAAGCCGACAGTCGCTCCGCGCAGCGGCGATGGCATGCCCCGATAGTGCATCAGCCCAACTGCCTGACCTTTTTCATCTTTGGCGATCAGAGCGTAAAATGGCTGATCGTCTGCAAAAATCCAACTCCAGACCTGATCCAATATCTTCTGGTTCATCGGCACTTGGTAAAACTCGGCATAGCCGTAATAAAGTCTCTGCCACTGCTCTCTATCTTCAAGTTGCAGCGCGTTAATTGTGTAAGTCATTTGTTAATATCCTTAGGCAAAGTAGTTGCCGCTAATCCAAAAAATGTTGCAGGCTGTGCTTTTGTATCCCCTGGGCATCGAAGTTATCAGGGCTGAGCCAACGCATAAAGGCGACTTTCTGACGGGGCCACTCAGTGTCCAATATAGAGAACCAGGCGGTGTCCCTATTGCGTTGCTTATAGATTAAGGCCTGTCGAAACACACCTTCAAAACTGAACCCCAATCTTGCTGCGGCCTTCTTTGAAGGGCCATTACAGTTGTCACATTTCCACTCGTAACGCCGATACCCCAACTGATCAAAAACCCGCTGCATCAGTAGAAACATCGCTTCTGTAGCCATTGCGGTCTTTTGCATCGACGTTGAAAAATGGATATTACCGACTTCAATCACTCCCGTTTCAGGCACTATGCGCATCAGTGCAGCCATGCCTACTGCCTTGGAGTTCGTTTTATCTATAACCACGTAAAACAGTGGATCTTGGCTGCTGCAACTATTGACTAACCACTGTTTAAAATCTTCGAGCTTGGTAAAGGGTTCTGATAATAAATAGGTCCAATTACGCCCTTCGCTGTCCTCGGCAAAAGCGCCAAATAGCTCTTCTGCATGCACTTGTGGGTCCAGTGGCTGCAGCTCGCAGTAATGGCCTTGCATCACTGTTCGCGATGGGTGGCTACAACTTTGCCAATTTTCCAGTTTAGAACCTATAGGTTGTCCTAAAGCATTAGTCGGTGAATTTTCCATTGGGCTATCCTGCATTGGGATCGTGGAGAGTTATCCTGGAGAGTTATCCGGGAATCTAATCTAAGTATTTGAAGTCTGCACAGCAGATATGTTTTGCTATATTAGCCAACAACTGGTATTCAATAAATATCCAGTTTTCAATAGTTATTAGGTACCAGTTTGAGTTTTATCGACAATTTGGCGACATTAAATATCAGTATTGATACCGCTGACAGCCAGCCAATCTATCAGCAGTTAACTCAGCAGATCCGCCAGCTGCTACTAGATCAGCGACTCACCCCCGGTGAAAAGCTGCCCTCGAGCCGTAAACTCGCCCAGCTGCTGAGCATTTCCCGCACTTCAACATTAAACGCTTACAATCAGTTAATTGCCGAGGGTATGTTAATCAGCGAACCGGCAGTAGGCGTGTTCGTCTGCACACAAAAGACCTCTGCTGGCAAATCAACTGCTGCTAATAAGCCAGCGCTGTTGCGCGACAATATAAACCCTGGGACCAGCAGAGAAGATAAGGTGGCGGTTTTTGATGCGGGCCCAGACGTTAATCAATTTCCTTTTTCCCGGTGGGCTGGCAGCCTTAAAAGGGTCTGGCGCAACCCTGACCCCGCCTTACTCAGAGACTTCCCCCTGGGAGGCTATCTGCCGCTACGCGAGAGCGTAGCCCGCTATATCAAGGCGGTCAGAGATGTAGAATGCCACCCCCAGCAAGTGATTATCACCGCCGGAAGCCGCGATGCCGTGGCATTAATTGCCAGCGCGGCTTCGCTGGCGGGAGAGAAAGTGGCACTGGAGGACCCCTGCTATCCTCCATTGCGACATGGCCTGTCAGCACTTGGCGCCAAACTGAAATACAGCTCGGTTGATAGTCAGGGTATGCTGTTACCAGAGTCAAAAGTCAGATTAGCCTGGATAACTGCCGCGCGTCAGTACCCTTTAGGGGTGACTATGTCTACCCAGAGAAGATTGGACTGGTTAGAGTACGCGAGACAACATCAATGCTGGATAGTTGAAGATGATTTTGATTCGGAATTTCACTACAGCAAACTGCCTTTGACACCGCTGTTTAATTTATCAGCCAGACTGTATCAGAGTGATCAGCAGTCGCTGATTTTGGCCGGGAGTTTCTCCAAGATTTTTTTTAAAACACTTCGTATTGGTTATCTAGTAGTACCAGAGACGCTAATAGACACCTTCGTCAGTGCGCAGCGTCAGCTGGGAAACTTAGCGTCGGTGCCGATTCAGCCAGCACTGGCGGATTTCATCGGTGATCGACGTTTTGCCGGCCACTTACGACGCATGCGCCGATGCTATCAGCAGCGCAGAGATTTTTTACAACAGCTGTTGCATGAAAAATTAGCCCACAAGCTAGATACGCAATTGCCCAGCGGTGGTATGCACCTGTTGGCGAAATTAAAAAGCGGAGTTTTCACAGGGGATGATTGTGCCCTGGAGCGACAGTTGGCCAGCCGAGGAGTTAGTGCCATAGCACTGTCTAATCATTACGTTGATCGGGGGGAGCAAGGCTTGTTGCTGGGCTATAGTGGAGCCCCAGAAAAGCACCTTGAACTGGGAGTACGGCGTTTGCAGGAGGTTTTAGGGTAGAGCTCAGCCCATGTCAAACAGAAGTCCAGTGAAGTTTTAGTCCGACACTAGGTCGGACTAAAATATAGCTGTTAGTCTTCCAGATCCAGCCAGATCGTCTTCACGTCTGTGTATTGATCATGCGCTTGTAGTGAGTTATCGCGACCGCCAAATCCGGACTGCTTAAAGCCACCGAAAGGCGTACTGATATCCCCCTCACTAAAACAGTTAACAGAAACCGTTCCCGCCTGTAGCTTACGAGCGTACTTATGCGCTTTCTTCACGTTCCCTGTATAAAGCGATGCCTGTAGCCCATAGCAACTGTTATTGGCTATCTGCAGCGCCTGCTCGTCAGAATCAGCCTGCATCAGCGAGAATACCGGACCGAAAATTTCTTCAACCGCAATCGTCATATCCTCGGTGACATCGTCAAACAGTGTCGGCGCAATAAACAGCCCGTCGCCAATAGTCAGCGCCTCGCCACCAGCGAGCAATTTCGCTCCCTCGCGCTTGCCTATTTCGATATAACTGATGATTTTGTCAAACTGGGCGCGGCTGATTATGGAGCCGAGCATGTGTTCAGGGTTCATAGGATCCCCGGTTTGCCAATCCTGCATTTTCTGCAGAATTTTCTCAGTCAACTCTGCCTTCAGGTCTTTGTGAATAATAATGCGCGAGTTTGCAGTACAGTTCTGACCCATGTTCCACAGCGCCGCCGCGACAATATTCTCCGCCACTGAATCTAAGTTCTCAGCATCTGAGAGCACTACACTCGGGCTCTTGCCACCACATTCAAGCACGATGCGCTTGAGATTACTGCGTGCAGAATATTCAAGGAAGCGTCTACCGGTGGCAGTGGAGCCAGTGAAAGACACTACCTGCACATCTTCATGCATTCCCAATGGCTCGCCAACATCTGGCCCCAATCCAGGCAGTACGTTAAAGACTCCGGCGGGGATGCCCGCCTCGATCGCAAGCTCGGCGATACGCAGTGTGGTCATGCTGGTCGTTTCGGCGGGCTTAACAATCACCGAGTTACCGGCTGCCAGCGCTGGCCCTAACTTCCAGGCCACCATCATCAACGGGAAGTTCCAGGGCAGCACACAAGCCACAACACCCAACGGCTCTCGCACTATCATGCCCACAGCGCCATTGCCTGAAGGAGAGAGTTGATCGTAGAGTTTATCGGTCGCCTCTGCGTGCCACTGAATACAATTTACTGTCTCAGGTAAGTCAGTCTTCACACACTCGTGAATCGGCTTGCCCGCCTCAAGAGTTTCCATGACCGCCAGCTCCAGCGCATTCTCTTCGATCAGGCTCGCCAACTTAGCGATAGCTGTTTTACGCTCGCTCGGGTGTAACTGTGACCAGTCTCCGCGCTCAAAGACTGCCTTGCCATTGGCCACTGCCAGATTCACATCCGCAGTTTTACAGGCGGCGATGTCAGCAAGTACTTCGCCAGTGGCCGGGTTAATGCTCTGCATCGTGGCGCCGTCGATAGCGTCGACAAACTCACCGTTGATAAAGGCACGGGTCGGCAATTTAAGTCCGGCCGCAATCGCTTTATATTCTTCGGTGCTCAGTAATTCAGACATCACTATCTCCTTAGGCAGACATCAATTTATCTAGCTTAACAGCGGCTGTTTCGATCACGCTTTGCACTTGTGACGACATTTCTTCGTCCATCGCCATCATTGGTAAGCGTACCGGGCCACCGTCGATTCCCTGTAGCTTGGCGCCAAATTTAACACACTGGACAAATTTTCCGCTCTGCTCTAATAACTCCATTACTGGCATTAGGGTCGCCATAAACTGCTGACCTTTAACGAAGTCTTTATCGACTACACAAGCTTGGTAGAAAGCCACACATGCTTTAGGGAAGATATTGGCACAAGCGCAAACCCAGCTCTGGGCACCCCATGAAAAGAACTCTAGTACTTGGTCTTCGGCACCGGCACTTAGCTGTACTTGCGGGTAATCCAAGGTTAACTGGTGAATGCGGTTTACATCACCACTGGACTCTTTAATAGCGACGATATTTTTCCTGTCGGCTACTGCGTCCATGAAGCTAGTGCCCATTTCCACTCCGGTGCGTCCCGGGTAGTTGTAAAGGATGATAGGCAAGTCCGCTGCTTCGTCGATACGAATCACGTGTGCCGCCAGCTCCGACTCGTCGGGTAGCGAATACGGAGGGGCTGCCACCAGCATTGCATCGGCACCTGCCGCTTTGGCCGCTGCGGCATAAGCGTAAGCTTCTGTTGCCAACATGTCATTGACCCCTGCTATCCAGGGTACTCGCCCACCGATATAATCATTGGCAAAGGCAAACTGAGCCAGGCGCTCTTCCTTAGACATAGTATAGAATTCGCCGGTAGAACCACCGACTATCAGGCCGTGTACGCCATTGTCGATCTGGTTATCTATAACAATTTTCCAGGCGTTGTAGTCAATGCTGCCATCGGCACTGAAGGAAGTGATTATTGGTGTGTAGATACCTTGAAATTTCATGTTTTTTCCTCATTTTCGGCCCAGCTTTTTTATCACAGAGCTGCCGATTTTCAATAGTGGTTGCAAGATTATGCAGTGTAATTGAGAAAAACTATACTGCATTGAATACAGTTTGTATACTAAATTTACTTTCTAATTAAACCACTGAACAAAAGTGCACAAATAGCGCCTAAATTGCCCCCTTATCCCGCTTGTATGTGACATTTAGCCGATGCTCAGCTATCTTAGGGCAATCTTTTCGTTAATGAGTTTGAACATTAGCGCTAATCCTGGTTATTAAAGGGCCCAACTTTGAGCAAAAGCAATATCGTAACTCCCAAACGTACTCGCGGTGACGGCGCGAATCGTATTTTTAACATCTTGCGCGAAGAGATCTTATCTATGCAACTAAGCCCCGGGCACCCGGTGGATGAAGTGGGTCTGGCCGAGCGCTTTGGGGTTTCCAGATCGCCGGTACGCGAGGCGCTAGTGCGGTTGGCTGCTCAGGGGTTAGTCAGCACTCTACCCAATAAAAGTACTATCATATCGCCGCTGAATATTGAGGAGTTCCCACAATACATAGACGCTTTAGATTTACTGCAGCGGGCCACCCATCGCCTGGCGGCAATACTGCGCACCGATGAAGACTTAGCCAACATCGATTTGTGTCAGCAGCAGTTCGCCCAGGCAGTCGAGGATGGCGATGTCGTGGCAATGATAGAGCGTAATCAGGCATTTCACATGGCCATAGCCAACGCCTCGCGCAACAGCTACTTAGGTAAAAGTTACTCCCGTTTACTGGATGAAGGGCGCCGTATCTTACGACTGTATTTTCGCTCCTACAATGATACCTTACCCCCTGAACTAGTGGTGGAGCACGACCACATCATAGCGGCTATTCGCTCTCAGGATGCTGACTTAGCAGAGCGCTTAGCACACGAGCACAGTATCGAAGTGAAGACCCGCTTCCTCGAATACATGGCGACTAGCCATACTTCGGGTATTAAGGTCAGTTAACCGACAAAGGTCACTCTGGGGCAATATTGCCCCAGTTGCCACCTCTACAAAGTTACCCGCAAACTCCTTCTGCTTAAGCCAGCCATACAACAGCCAATCAAGCTGGCAGTAATAATTACTGTACCAGTTTTGCGGTTCCCGATAGCCCCCTGAAATAAATCTAAGTGACCACAGCTATGTCCATTAATAACTAGACTATCAAGCGATGATGTCTTTTCGGTTCTAAGCACCCTATCAAGCTTGCAGTAATAATTGTTGTACCAGT
>MABF01000270.1 GCA_002163025.1 'Osedax' symbiont bacterium Rs2_46_30_T18 | reverse complement strand
CAGAAACAGTTTTTCTGCTGCTCGATGAAAATTTCTTTCCTGTGCCAGCGCATGAAAAGCTTTGAGTTGCGAGTAGGTCATCTGTTAATTAATCCATTTATTAAAATATAACAAAATTATTAATTTGATTAATCGATATGTCAAAGGGTATTTTAGAGGACATGCAAATAAGTTCAATATTGTCTGAGCGAACAGGGTCAGGCGCAATGCAATGATCTGTTACCAACGGGTTACCAAACTTGTTTATATATTCACTAGATTTACACGGAGATAACCTATGTCAGACAGTAAGACACAACGCATCGACTACATGAACCCCCAAGTGCCTAAAGGCTTACCCAGATTCGATGTCCCGTTAATAATGGCCTCACAAAGTAGCCTTGCAGGATATGGCTCTATGGTTACCGATTACGCTAATCACCACGTGCCTATCACCCCATGGCCAGTTTCCGGTTGGCGACCCCTTGATATAGGAACAGGTGATGAAGGAGGCTATAAGGAAGGTCTTTTTGATTTTTACTGGCAGGGGGATATTTTATTCGGTGAAAACAAAGCTGTTGAAGACAAATATATTCTCGGTTGGAGTACCAGTCCAGAAAATGCCCGTGTCGATAATCCTAACCCTGATCGATCCAAACTTTTGATCTGGCATGCAAATTATCACCCCGATGGCGGCCAGCTGTTTTACCCATTAGATAACAAGCCTTTTATTATCGCTCTGGCAAACACGGGTGATGATATGAAACCACAGGACTGGGTCGCCTTTTACTGTGATGGCAGTTTTGGGGTTTGTATTGACCCGGGTGTCTGGCATGAGGCTATATTTCCACTGCAACCCAGGGCTGAGTTTTATGACAAGCAAGGTGCGGTACATGCCCGGGTAAGCGCTGATTTTCCCAGGGAGTTTGGTGTGTTGCTGGCTATTCCCACTCCCCTTTCTGCAAATATTAAACTGTTGCAGAAATAAGCTGTACTTGCCCCGCGGATAAATTTTTGCGCTTTATCGGTATCGAACCTATACTGTACGTACATACAGTATAGGTTCTCTCCATGTTGAAACTCATAAACATCAGCGCCCAAGCGGGTATCAGTAGTTATTTAGCTCCCATTGAAGAGTGTAGTGATCTGGGATTGAACTTAGATGCTCTGCTAATCGATGACCCCATAGGTACTTATATCGGTATTGCAGATGGCGAATCGATGACAGATTTGGGTATATATTCCGGTGATCTTCTGATTATATCCCGGGAAACCAGGGCTATTGATAAAGACATTATTGTCGCTGATTTAAACGGCGTGTTTGTCTGTAAGCAGGTCGATAAAAAGAATGGCATATTACTGCCGGCAGCTAAAGGTTTTAAGCCCTATACGCTTAAGGTTGGAGATCACTTTCAGGTTGAAGGTGTGGTTGTGAGGTCGATTAGACTGCACCGACCAATAGCCAATGCGCAGTATGCTTAGCCAGTGAGCTGTTCGCAATCCTGTTTGAACAGTAGCGAGCTTGATCGCAGATGCGAGAGGGTAAAGAAATTACATTGAGTTTCTTATTTACTCGCTACCCATGTCAGTACTCGGACAGCTTCATCTCTTATTTCAGACACTTTAAGTGATTCTTTGGAATCCCTGGTTCTTATCAATAAATCGATAATTTCCTCTTGTAACTCTCTGGTCAGCATAGAGGCATCCTTGCGAATGAGAGTAGAGAGTTCGCTGAGTCTATTTAACTCATATTCAAGGTCATTCGCTTGTATTTTTGTGTTTCCATGCATGCAAAAAATCCTTCATAAAGTGGTTTAGTATTAACTATAGTCGCTATTAGCTTAGGAGCATGCGAATAAGTCTGATAAGTCCAATATTTTATCTGTGAGATTAAAAACGGCTATTATTCTTAAACAGGAGCACGCTGATAGGCCAGAGGAGACGCTGCGCAAGACTTCTTGTTACTGTTCTCTTGCTAGAGCGCCTTGACTACATTTGTATAGGTACAATAGTGGGCATCTCTTTCGGCTGTATATCGATTTTCGACAAGTACAGACTTTTGCTCTAACTAGGGTCAAAGTAGCGATTGTCAGCAATACTACTTCAGCTGGGCTCCACGGAGAAATGAGATTAATAAACTATAATGTTTACCAGGGCATCATAGTTTATCTGTTAGTGGCACCCGTATCTGCCCTAGCAGCACCACGCTAAGACGAGTACTTCACGCTATCATTATGCAATTTCACTCTGCTGTGTTGCTTATAATGCCAGGCATTAATTGACGTATTAACTGAGGTTAGATAGATGAAAAATAAGTTCATTTTGCAAGCGGCTCCTCAGGCAATAGCACTCTGCTTGTTACTCATCCTATCGGT
>MABF01000131.1 GCA_002163025.1 'Osedax' symbiont bacterium Rs2_46_30_T18 | reverse complement strand
CTCATCGAAGGTAAAAGTGACTAGAGAAGTCTCACCGCTTTTTAGTGCATTGTCTGCCATAATGATAGCCACTTTTGGCGCTTCGCTGTCGACACTGATAATCACCGCAGGGCTCTGTTTGCCAGCATTAATTTGCGCGGAGACAGCAACCTCGCCTTGATAAGCCGAGACGATATTGCTGGCTACGCTGATTTCTACTGAATCTTGCGCATTCAAGTTAAGAACGGTATGGGTGATGACTTGATGGCCCCAGTGTAAAGTGACCGTGTCGCCAATTTTAGCCCCGGCGACTTGGACCAGCACACCTGCGTTAGCTTCCGCCAGTGTTAGGCCATCATTCGCCTGTTCTATAAAAGGTGCCATAAGAAGCGAGTGTTGTAGATCTGCCTTAGCGGAATTGACACCCCCTTCAAAATAGTCGAGCCCCTCTTTGATCAGCTTGACGCCCTCTTGGGTCAGTGCCAGAGTGGAGCTGTTATCGACAATTCGTGTCTCTAATTGGTCTAAGGTTTGTTTTTGACCACCGGTTTTATTGTCGGAACCTGCTAGTGCCGCCAGTAAATTGCCATATTTTTCGGCGGCACTTAAGCCATTACTGGCATCGTACTGAGTATCGAGAACAGTAACCGCAGGCCCGAGAATGTCATCAATACCAAAAAGATTGGCTATTTTTTGGTTGGTGGCTAAATTTGTCGCTGTCAGGGTATTGCCGGTAATGCCTGCTTTTCGCACTGCCAATTCGGTCAATGGCGTTATATTAATGGCGACATCGTCGGCACCATTTGCACTGGCCATCGCCCTAAGATCAGTTCCTAAATCGACCAGTTGGTTGCTTGCTTCATTAATGTAGTCGCCAGTGGCTCCGTTGCTGTTTTCCACTTTGGCTAAGATAGGCCCCTGATAGCCATTTTTGATTTTAAATACCAAAGCACCACTGGAAAAATTGTGCTCTTGAGTTGCCAGTAAATTTCCGCCTTTATCGTAGATTTTGACGGTGACTTGCGATTGCAAAACACCGGCTGCTGCAGATATTGTCATATTGTATGAAGATGCCGCGACCGCTGCTGCTGCGGAACCTGCTCCGGTACCGGCAGCAGCAGCTCCTACAGTTATGCCCGCAACAGACAACGCAGTAAAAGAACTACCAGGTTCTTCAGCTAGCTGCCAAACGATATTTTCTTCTCCCAGGGTACTAGCTGTTTCTGCTGTGACTATCATGGCTTCAGAACTGGAACCATCAATGCTGAACTGTGCAGTGCTGTCTGCGCCAGTGGGGGTGACAAAGAAGTTTTCAATACTGACCACTAATTGCTGATCGAGCTCTATTTCTAGTTCATCCTGTTTGCGTTTGAGCACTAATCCAGCGGGAGGTAGCATAGTGGCCTGATCAAAAACGCTATAACTGGCATCTGGCTTGGCGACGATTGCATGTACTCCAGTGAGAGGTAATTGGATTTCATTTGCTATCCCACTGGGGAGTTTCTCGATAAGCACTAACTTCAACATGGTAGTTTCCTATTTAGAACGCAATATAAAAACGACTCTATGCAGAGACATTTTAAGATACTCTTTCTCTTTTGTTCACTAATCGGCTGAGCTAAATCGTTATCGCATAGTTGGAAAATCAATGCAAGTGGTTGATTGTAAAGCTGAGATTTGGGGTGAGTGG
>MABF01000316.1 GCA_002163025.1 'Osedax' symbiont bacterium Rs2_46_30_T18 | reverse complement strand
GTATGCCGCCGATTAATGCCACTACTCCCAACAATTTTAAAGCAGTAATAGGTTTTAGTGGCAAATCAAACCAGCCAAAATGGCTGGAGATAATGGCCACTACTATCTGCCCACTCAAGGCGTAAGACATCATAGATCCTACCCCCATTTTCGGCGCCAGATAAAAAAACATCGCAACGCCAAAAGCACTAAAAAAACTGCCGCTAAACCACAGATAAGCTGGCACTACCTTGATATCAGCTAACTGTGGGTAGTTTTTAGTAAAGGCCAATAGTGCGATTAAGGTAAACAGCGCACTAAAACTAAAGGCGACAGTGGTAGCTATTAGCGGATTTTTCAGCAGTACCCCAAGTTGCGAATTGAGCCCAGACTGGGTAGCTATAGCCGCTCCGGCCAAAACGGCAGTAACAGCCCACAATGAAAGCGAGCTCACTGGGATACCTTGATGACCATTTGCTCAAAACTAACTCGGGTTTTTTTAGCATTCGCCCTTCGATCATCCCTATGACGAATGCCAATTGGGCAAATCACTGTAGTGCTTAAGCCTTTTTCAGCTAAGCCTAATACCTTATCAAACCCTGCAATATCTATCCCGGTAATTGCGCAAGTATCTATCTGCATAGAGGCGGCGCTGGTCAATAAATTACCCAGTGCAACAAAGGCCTGCTGTTGCGAAAACTCAACAAACTGTCGATTACTTACATCGACAAAAGAGTGTTGTAAAAAAGCCTCCATATCAGCTAATTCCTGGCTTTTGACGCCCCGAGCCAAAGCCACCCGCTGAACATGCGCTTGAATAAACGCCTGATCAGCTGAGGTTTTTGACGCTATAATAAGCAAATGTGAACTGTGCAATACCTTGTCTTGCCCATGCGAATAATCCAGCAACTGGCCGCGCAGTGCCTTTGATTTAACCACTAAAATTCTGTAAGGCTGTAGCCCATAAGAAGAAGCACTTAATCGGGTGGCTTCTAACAATGTATCAACTTGTTGCTCAGTGAGTACTTGGTCAGAGAATTTCCTGACCGGGTAGCGCCAATTTAGGGCTTGTAAAATATGCATGCTGTTTCCCGTTAACAGTTAAAGGTCTGAGTAAGTAACACTGTGTGTCTAACGGGAGAATATTACTGTGCCGTTCTCAAGCCTGCATTTACATAGGTTGATAAAATCGACAATAAATTAACAGCGACATGCTAAACCTTAAACGTCTAGTTTTTTGCGGATACGACTCAACTGTGTAGGAGTGACCCCTATATGAGAGGCAATGTGGTATTGAGCTAATCTTGGGCTCAACTGCGCAAATTCATTCAAAAAGCGCAGGTAGCGGGCGCGAGCATCTTCCTGTACAAAAGCATTATCACGGGCATCTGAACGCAACAGCCAGTTCTTTTCTAAATAGTAGATTTGAAATAACTTTAAGTCTTCGCTCTCCAGCAATAGTTGTCGAAAACCTTTAAAATTGATTTCTATCACAGTAGAGTCTTCCAGCGCCTCTATGCTTAATGCAGTAGGGGTCTGGGTCAGCAGTGCGGTCATCGAGCCGGGAAAGCGCCCTTCAAAGAAAAAGGTCTTATTGTATTCACTGCCGCCTGCATCTAAATTAAACGCCCTGAACAGACCTCTGCAGACAAAGGAAAAGGAAGTGGGGACTTGCCCACTGGGATACAGCAGAGCTTTTTTAGCAATAGCTTTATATTCACAATAACTGACTAAACGCTGCCAGGTTTGATCCGACAGCGGCGCATAACTGTGCATCACTTCTCTGAGATACTCAAACCCCTGAGTTTTTTCAAAA
>MABF01000275.1 GCA_002163025.1 'Osedax' symbiont bacterium Rs2_46_30_T18 | reverse complement strand
GCTGCTCCCAGGCCGATGCCAGCTGAAACAATATACCGGCGCGTATTGGTCCCTCTAAGCTCGGCTGATTTGCCGATAGCGCCATTTTCTCTAGGATATTCTCAGTTTCGGGAAAGTGCCGAGCATTGATTAAGGATGAGTGGCCCTTGAGCGGATCAATTTCTACGATACGTCTGAACAAGCTAACTGCTTCTGCCATTTCACCGCACTGCATTAATTGCTGTCCTAGCCCTTGAAGTGCTGGAATAAAGTCAGGATGCTGGTTGAGGATCTGTCGAAAAATGCTATCTGCCAGCTGAAAATTCTGTTCCTGACTCTCGACTCTGGCCATTAAATTTTCAGCTTTGGCGACTTGCAATCGATTCAAGTAGGTATCTTGCTGTTTCTCTGTGATCAGGGCTTTGGCTAATGCTAGAGCGTGCTCGGCACAATTGCGCGACTGGCTATCAAAACGCTGTAAGCAGGCATTGCCCAGTTGCACTAATAGCTCGATGTTGTCGCTGTGCTGTTGCAGTGCTTTACGCATCAGCTGGATAGCTTGTAGAAAGAAACCTTGTACTTGCAGCAACTCTGTCAGAGGTAATAGCAAGTTGATATTGTTGGGGTCTTGGCGCAAGTAGCGGCTCAGGATATCCACCGCCTGAGCGTGTAAATCTCGCTCGGCTAACAGGCGACAGTATAGTAGTAAGCAGTGCTCGAAGGTTTCGCTTTGCTGTTTCTGTTGTTGCAGCCACTGCTCAACCTGAGAATACTGATCTGCCAATAGCCAGGTCATTATCTGCTGAGTTTGAATTTGCCGTTGATAGTGGGCGTAGACTGCTTCTGGAAGATCGTTAGCCAGATGCTGTAATTGTAGTGTAGACGTGTCAATACACCGCTGTGCCATCATAGAATCAGCTTGTTGCAGGTACAACTGGATTAACAGCAAAATAATAGGCAGGTGTTCTGGATTGAGCTGTTGAGCTTGTTCCAATAGTTGTCGTCCAGCGTCGAGGTCACCTTTGAGCATCCGACAGTGAGCCAAACGCGCCAGCCCCAAGGGATCGTCAGGCAGTTGCTGCAGCGCTTGTTCTAATTGCTGTTGTGCATCACTGGTGCGCTGCATAGATATTAGCGCCGCCGCCAGATCGATTTTACTGGCCGGATCAAATTTTTTATGTGAAGCGCAGGCACGCTCCAGGCACGTACGGGCCAGTTCTCGCTCACCTAATTGACTGTAAGCCAATGCTAGCAGGGGTAAAATAGCGGGGTCTGGATTATCTTCCCAAAAATCCAGACAAGTAATTTTTAGGTCAGCGTACTGTTGATACTCTGCCTGTTTTCTTAAAATACTAAGTAGTTGCATATGTATTTACCGGCTTGGCACAAAGTGAGCTATAAACTATTCACCCTGCTGCCAGAGCCGCAATAGCAATAAATATTTATACCCCCTGCGAGGTGGCGACATTCGCGGGAAGCGCGGTGGCAATATTGAAACTTAAAGTGACTGACCAGTTTCCGGTCCAAATATTAGTCTTTGTTGACCCCGTACCTGCGCGGTTTGAATAAGCTTGGCCGGGATTGGGAGTACTACTGTTTAGCCCTAAAATAGTGTTATTCGCGGAGCCGCCTGTTTGCCAATGCCACAGGCCTGAGCCCCCTGATGTGTACGCCTTCGTGTAATTGAGCGGATTTCCGTGGGGGCCGACAATTGTTTCGCCAGTACCCACCAAGATTATTTTGTCATTGCTACTTAGGTTCGCTCCACCGCTCCATTTATTATTGTTGCCCAAGGAATCGACAATACTGATTCGATTAGCAG
>MABF01000089.1 GCA_002163025.1 'Osedax' symbiont bacterium Rs2_46_30_T18 | reverse complement strand
CTTTCTACTTTCTACTTTCTACTTTCTTCATTGTTAATGACAATGCTAAAATCCCTGTAATCATGCAAAGATAATGTTGGAGTTATGGAAAATTTAGATAAAACAGATCGAAAAATATTAGCGCAACTGCAAAAAAACAATAATTTATCTGCGGCCGAAATTGCCGAGCGCGTCGGGCTCTCTCAATCACCTTGCTGGCGGCGGATAAACAGGTTGCAGGAAGAAGGCTATATTAGCGGTGGCGTCGCTACTTTAAACCGCAAGAAACTGGGGCTAAAAGTAGTAGTGTTTGTGCAGGTTAAATTATCTATGCACGGTTGGAACATGCTAAACGAGTTCGAAGAGGCTATAGTCAGCTTTCCTGAAGTATTAGAGTGCTGGACAATTTCCGGCGGTATGGACTTTACTTTGCGGGTAGTGACAAAAGACATTGATAGCTATGAACACTTCCTAAGACGTAAGCTGTTGCAATTGCCCCACATCAAAGAGGCGCAGAGTAACTTCACTATGACCGAAGTTAAAAACACCACTGAACTGCCGCTAGAGCTAATTTAGCTTTCAGGTTTAACAGTTGAAGCTGTAGCATACAGATGCACCCCAGCACACTTTCATAAGTGCAGCAGCAATGCTGCGATACAGTCCCTCACTGGCGTCTGTGATTTCTTAAACACTTGAAATAACGCTAAAACTCCCAATATAAAAGAGATCCAAAAGCGGTCAACTTTTGAATCTGGCTTAGAGCACTCTAAGTTTAAGGAGTTTGTATGCGCCCAGAAAAATTCACAGCCAAATTGCAACAGGCGATTGGGAATGCTCAGTCACTGGCAATTTCTAAACAACACAATTTAATTGATCCCCTGCATTTACTGGCGGCTATTATTGAGCAGCGCACCAGTACTGTTCATACTCTGTTAGCGAGGTTATTAAATTTACCGCTGTTACAGTCGAACGTCGCCGCAGCCGTTGATGACTTGCCCCGTATTAGTCATGCGGATGCTGATGTGCGTTTATCTCAGCAGTGCAGCACTGTGTTCAATATAGCGGAACGTTTGTCATTACAACGTAATGATCAGTATATAGCGACGGAAATGCTGTTGTTGGCGATGCTAGAAGGTAAAACCGCAGTATCGAAATTACTGGCTAAAGCCGATCTCAAAAAAGACAAACTACAATCTGAAATAGATAACTTACGCTCTGGTGACACTGTGCAAAATGCTAACGATGAAGATCAAAGACAGGCCCTGAATAATTTTTGCATTGATCTTACCGAGCTGGCCGAACAGGGTAAATTAGACCCTGTGATCGGAAGAGACGATGAAATTCGTCGCGCTATCCAGGTATTGCAGCGGCGCACCAAAAATAACCCAGTGTTAATAGGTGAGCCGGGGGTAGGTAAAACTGCGATAGTCGAAGGGCTGGCACAGCGCATTGTCAATGCTGAGGTCCCTGAGAGTTTGAAGCGCAAGAGGGTACTGTCACTGGATATGGGGTCGCTGTTAGCCGGGGCTAAATTTCGCGGCGACTTTGAAGAGCGGTTAAAAGCAGTGCTCAAAGAACTGGCGAAAGCAGAGGGTCAGATCATTTTGTTTATCGATGAACTGCACACTATGGTTGGTGCTGGTGGAGGGGAGGGGTCAATAGACGCCGGTAACATGCTCAAACCTGCTCTGGCTAGGGGAGAGCTGCATTGTGTCGGTGCCACTACATTAGACGAATATCGAAAATATGTCGAAAAAGATGCGGCACTGGAGCGACGTTTCCAAAAAGTACTGGTGGATCAACCCGATGAGCAGAGCACTGTGGCGATTTTGCGTGGTTTAAAAGGGCGCTATGAAGTGCACCACGGGGTTGATATCAGTGACTCAGCAATCATATCAGCGGTTAAACTCTCGCAGCGCTATATCACCGATCGACAGCTACCAGATAAGGCTATTGATTTGATCGATGAGGCTGCCTCGGGCATTCGCTTGGAAATGGATTCTAAACCGGAAGAGCTGGATAAGCTGGAGCGGAAAATTATCCAGTTGAAAATGGAGCGCGAGGCACTGAAAAAAGAGCGCGATAAAGAAGCTAAGCAGCGGTTGCAAGAGTTGGTTGAAAACATTGATGAGCTGCAGAAATCTTTTGCCGATTTAGAAGAAATCTGGTTAGCAGAAAAAGCGGTTTTCCAAAGTGCTCAGCATATTAAAGAGCAGTTAGATGCAGCCCATATTGAGATGCAGCAGGCAAGCCGTGCCGGCGATCTGAGCAAGATGTCACAAATTCAGTACGGCTCAATTCCCGATTTGCAAAAACAACTGGCGGTTGCCGCAGAAGCTGAGCGTCACGCTGAGAAAAATAACCAGTTGCTACGCAATAAAGTCGGCGAAGAGGAAGTTGCTGAAGTAGTCAGCCGCTGGACCGGCATCCCGGTACACAAAATGTTGCAAGGTGAAAGGCAGAAACTGCTGGTCATGGAAAGCGAGTTGCAAAAAAATGTTATAGGGCAAGATGAGGCAGTAATCGCTGTCGCCAATGCGGTGCGCCGTTCCAAGGCCGGACTCTCTGATCCTAACAGACCCAACGGTAGTTTTCTGTTTTTAGGGCCGACCGGAGTAGGTAAAACGGAACTGTGCAAAACCTTGGCACAATATCTGTTTGATACTAAAGAGGCGATGGTGCGTATCGATATGTCAGAGTTTATGGAGAAACACTCTGTTGCCAGGCTAATTGGTGCACCTCCAGGTTACGTCGGTTATGAGGAGGGTGGCTACCTGACTGAAGCGGTACGACGTAAACCTTATTCAGTGCTGCTCTTAGATGAGGTGGAAAAGGCCCACCCAGATGTCTTTAATATATTGTTACAGGTATTAGAGGATGGTCGATTAACCGACGGTCAAGGCCGCACAGTAGACTTCAGGAACACTATAGTAGTGATGACCTCTAATTTAGGCTCGCAGCTGATTCAAAATTTTAAAGCCAGTGACGACTATCCATTAATGAAAGCTGCGGTAATGGGAGAAGTGACTAATCACTTTAGACCGGAGGTCATTAATCGCATCGATGAGCTGGTGGTATTCCAATCATTAGCAAAACCTGAAGTAGCTAAAATAGCAAAGATTCAATTGTCACAGCTGCAACAGCGATTGGCCGAGAAAAACCTTAGCCTGAGACTGTCAGAGAAAGCGCTGCAGCAACTAGTGGAATTAGGCTTCGACCCCAGCTTTGGCGCCAGGCCATTAAAACGGGCAATTCAGCAGTGGCTGGAAAATCCATTGGCGCAAGCTTTGTTGTCTGGGAAATATAGCCCGGGAGCTGAAATTCTCGTTGATATATGTGAGGGTGAATTTAGCTTCAACTGATTTTCAAACAGGGCATTGGTGACACTGATGTCCTCAACCTCTTTCGAAAGTCTCCAGAGTATGAAACCAAAACAGTTGGCACTGCGTACCCTTAAGTAGTGATAGTGTTTTGTAACTTTGGATCATCGACATGCCGGCAACGCCAGAAATAATTAATAGTTTACAGACGGTTATTGAGCAATTATCAGCCGCAAACTCTGATAAACAGCGCCAGGAAATAATTGAAAACGGTCATATTGGCTTAACTGAACTAGGCCCTTTTCATCATTATGGAAGTTCGGGATATGGTAGAAACCTTATTTACACGGGCGCTGAGTTTGAAATAATTTTACTTTGCTGGCAACCCCAACAGTTTTCAACTCCCCACGATCACGACGGCTCACTCTGCATTATGCAGTGTGTTAGTGGTGAGTTGATCGAACAGCGTTATCAGCTGCAGGCTTGTGCTGACAACCATTGTATTCTAAGTCCCACTGAGCTGATGACGTTGTCAGATGGACAAGTCACTTCAATTAGCGATCAACAGGGGTTACACAAACTGGGTAATGCCACTATGACAGCCGCCTGTTCGCTGCATTTTTATTTCCCACCGATTCACAGCGCCAACGCCTACAGTGAACAAGATGGTGGTCAAAAAACTGTGTTTAGTTCGTTTACCAGCGAATACGGTGTAAAAATAGCAGAGACAGAATCTGAAAAAGTACAATTACAGGTCGTCAGATAACTCAAAGGCTGTATAGATTTAAGCTGCAGCTGTTGAACTTATTCACATCTAATGAAACTGATCTGCTAGAATAACGACCTATTTGTTATCGGTCCCCGAGGTTCTCTTGTTAAGTTATCAACACAGCTATCACGCTGGAAATTTTGCCGATGTGCACAAACATCTGACCTTGTCTTTAATCTTAGAGTCCCTGAATAAAAAGCCCAAACCTTGGAGTTACTTCGAGACTCATGCCGGTACCGCCCTGTATGATTTGACTGCTGAAAATGCCACCAAAACCGCAGAGTTTAAGCAGGGCATAGCTAAGTTACAGGGGATGGAACTGCCCGATCTGTTTGACCCATATCTGCAGGTTGTCAGGCAATTAAATGACAGTGGCAATCCCTGTGACAAATACCCAGGCTCACCTTGGTTTGCCAATCAAGCAGCCCGTGAAATCGATAAAATTTCTCTGATGGAATTGCACCCTGGCGAGTATCAGCAACTGAAAACGGTATTTAGTCGCCATAACGCTGTCGCCGTGCACCATCGGGACGGTTACGAGGGGGTGTTGAGCCTGCTGCCGCCAAAACCTAATCGCGGACTAGTGCTGATAGATCCCTCTTATGAGGTGAAAAGCGAATATGTGCAAGTGGCAAAATTCATCGATAAAGCCTATCAGCGCTGGAGTAATGGCTGCTTTGCAATTTGGTATCCGCTATTAAAAGCGGGTAATCATCGGGAAATGTTGCGAAAAATCAAATTGTCCGGTATCCGTAAAGTATTGCAGGCCGAGTTTTATGTGAAATCTGCAGCTGATGAGCGTATGTATGGCAGCGGTATGTTATTGATCAACCCACCCTGGCACTTAGAGCAACAACTACAGCAGCTCAGTGAATCACTGTATCTACATTTAGCTGAAAATTCCGCAGCGCCACCGGAGATTCAATGGTTGGTGCCTGAGTAGAACTGGATTGGACAATTGTGACCCAATAGTATTTGCTATTACAGTCGGCAGGGGATTAATCAGAAAATTACCCATAAAAACGGGTTACATCAACCCGTTACAAAATAAGTGGTTTTAGTAAAGAGCGTTGGCATCTTTAGCCATATCAATCAGTAAGTCTATAAATATACTATCAGCTTCTGAGTGCTCAACGGGGATTTTGATGTTAGTGGTGGCCGACAACTCATCGGCAATTAGTACATGTGCGTTGCTATCGTTATAGTGTTTTGTTGCTATTGCCAACGCAAGGCTACAAATTTCTGGCTCAGAAAAAATCTTGCGAATTAGCAGCGCCATCTCGTTGATGGCGCGTTCTTTATTAATTACATCTGCACTTAACATGCTTATCTCCTCGAAATATATACGCTAAATATACCGCTGTCTGCATCGTTGCGCATCTGAATATTAATATATTAGTACGTTTCATTCTTTTTGGATGATTTATCGCCTTTGGCAGAAGTAGATTGGTTGTATCAAGAGAGGCAAAATGCGAGAATATTTTCCTTAATTTAGCGGCTCGCAAAAAATTAATATTCACTATCGCCTAGTAGGTAACCCCGAGCGGCAATTTTGTGAGAGAGCAAACCCAGCTTAGTCCAGAAGTCTGTCGGTAGAGACGATCCTCTTGCCTTCATTCATATGAACGTAGTCACAAGTGGCAACATGCAAACAAGTTAGAGTCAGCTCTGTAAGCCAGAGGCTCACTGTATTCATTAGCATGTCCACAGACAATGGAATTGCCATCACTAGCAGTTAGTGTAACAACACAGTTGTAGTTATGTTTTTCCTACAGAATTTCTGAACTGTTCATCCGCCGAGTTTTACGGCGTAGATTTGAGGGTATAAAAGTGGAATTATTATCAGGCGCAGAAATGTTGATTCGCGCCTTGCAAGATCAAGGTGTAAATAAAATTTACGGCTACCCGGGTGGTTCCGTACTACATATTTATGATGCGCTATTTCAGCAGCAGGAAATTCAGCACATATTAGTGCGGCACGAGCAGGCTGCCACGCACATGGCCGATGCTTTTGCCCGTGCCACCGGAAAGGCAGGTGTAGCTTTAGTGACATCTGGCCCTGGAGCGACTAACGCAATCACTGGGATAGCCACCGCTTACACGGATTCTATCCCTATGGTGGTGATTACCGGTCAAGTACCTAGTCATCTGATCGGTGAAGATGCCTTCCAGGAAACTGACATGATAGGTATCAGTCGACCTGTAGTGAAACACAGTTTCAGTGTGAAGCACCCTTCAGAAATTCCGGGGATCGTGAAAAAAGCTTTTCATATCGCCGAGTCTGGTCGTCCCGGACCTGTGGTCATAGATGTCCCGAAGGACATGACTAACCCGACCGATAAGTTTGAATACAGTTTTCCAAAAACAGTCAAAATGCGCTCTTACAATCCAGTTGCCAAAGGGCACAGTGGGCAAATTAAGAAAGCCTTTGATCTGTTAGTTGCCGCTAAGCGTCCGGTCATTTACGCCGGGGGCGGAGTAATTATTGGCCGCGCTTGCGAAGAGTTAATCGAAATAGCTAAAACCTTAAACTATCCAGTGACTAATACTTTGATGGGCCTAGGTGGTTTCCCAGGTACCGATCGTCAGTCAGTGGGAATGTTGGGCATGCACGGTAGCTACGAGGCGAACATGACCATGCACCACAGCGATTTGATTTTCGCCGTGGGTGTACGTTTTGATGATAGGGTAACTAACGGCCTGGATAAGTTCTGTCCTACTGCGAAAATTATCCATATTGATATAGATCCAACGTCTATCTCTAAAACTGTGCGAGCAGACGTGCCTATTGTCGGACCGGCCAAAATAGTTTTGCAAGATTTCTTGAAATTAATCAAAGGCAGTAAAAAACAGCCTGATACGCAAGCGATTAAAACTTGGTGGCATCAGATAGATGAATGGCGAGCCCGTCACGGTGGCCGTTTCTTAACGGACGATTCAGAGTTGATGAAGCCGCAACAAGTGATTCAGATGTTGAGCCAAGTAACGAATGGCGACGCTTATGTTTGCTCAGATGTGGGTCAGCATCAAATGTTCGCCGCGCAATACTACAAGTTCAATAAACCCAACCGTTGGATAAATTCTGGTGGACTGGGGACAATGGGTTTTGGTTTTCCAGCAGCTATGGGCGTTAAACTCAATTTTCCGGACGCGGATGTGGCTTGTGTAACGGGTGAGGGCAGTATTCAGATGAATATTCAAGAGCTCTCAACTTGTAGCCAATACGACATACCGGTCAAAATTATCTGTTTAAACAATGGCTCATTAGGCATGGTGCGTCAGTGGCAAGATATGAATTATGAATCTCGCCACTCGCACTCTTACATGGAGTCGCTGCCCGATTTTGTTAAATTGGCCGAGGCCTATGGCCATGTAGGGATGAAAGTTGATAAATTCACCGATCTGGAAGGGGCGATGACGGATGCTTTTGCTATGAAGGACAAGTTAGTCTTTATGGACATTACAGTAGACCCGTTTGAGCATGTCTATCCAATGCAAATACCTCGTGGCTCGATGCGTGATATGTTGCTTTCTAAGACAGAGAGGACTTAATCATGCGTCATATATTATCGGTTTTATTAGAAAATGAGCCAGGTGCACTATCTCGGGTGGTCGGTTTATTCTCACAGCGAAACTTTAATATTGAGTCCCTGACGGTTGCGGCAACGGACGATATCACGCTCTCTCGTATCACTATCACTACCACAGGTACTGATAAGTTAGTTGAGCAAGTGACCAAGCAGCTAAATAAGTTAGTCGACGTAGTGAAAGTGGTCGATCTGACTGAAGGGGATCATATTGAACGCGAACTCATGCTGATTAAGTACAAAGCAGCCGGAGCTCAGCGTGAAGAGATTAAGCGTACTGCTGATATCTTTCGCGGTCAGATTATTGATATCACTCCTAGCACTTATACCGTGCAGTTGGTGGGCTCCAGTCGCAAGCTTGACGCTTTTATCGAGGCGATGGATACCGCCAATTTGATTGAAGTAGTACGGACCGGGGTTTCTGGCATCGCTCGCGGCGACAAAGTACTCAGCGTTTAGATTTGTTTTAACGATCTGAAAAAACCCGCCCCGGCGGGTTTTTTTATGTCTTGGATATTTACTGTTGTATTAACTGCCAGCCATCATGGCTTTAATTGCCAAAAAGCTTGAACGAGCGGATTCTTTAATTTTTTTTCCAGGGTAAATAGCCCTATATTAAAAGCGGGTAAGCTTTTAGGTGGGGTCACTATTTTCACCGAATCTTGTAACGGGCTGTTGATCAATACAATTTTCGGCACAATGCCTACCCCGAAACCTAAACTCACCATGCTAACAATGGCTTCATTACCAGCGACTTGGGCGTAAATTTTAGGTTTTACTTGAAACTCGCGGAACCAGTGGTCGGCATGTTTTCTCGCAACTCCCTGCTCGGTGAGAATCATTGGGATTTTCGACCAGCACTGAGCCATCAAAGAAAGCTGCTGATTGTTGGCCAGGTTTATCAGTTGTTGATTGTCCCTGGGGGCTATGAATAACAATTCGGAACTGGCGATAGATTGAAAGATCACACCCTTAGGCAGATTGTCCGGCAGTGCGCCCATGGTGATGTCCTCACTCCCCGTCAGTGTCTTGTTGACAGCGGACTCAGAATCACCGGTGTGTAACTTGATTTCAACTTGCGGGTAGTTGAGCCTAAAGCGTTTAAGGATATCGTATAAAAAACTATAGCTAGCAGTGACGGAACAATAAACACTGAGCTCTCCACGCAGTATCTGGTTGTTATCTTGCAGTGAAGAGCGGATGGCTTCCCAGCGGTTGATACTGTCGTTGGCATAGTGAACAAAGTCTCTGCCAGCTTTGGTCAGGGAGACACTGCGGTTATCTCTCTCAAATAACTTCACCCCCAAATTGTTTTCCAATTGCATAATATTGCGGCTTAAGGCGGATACGCTGATATGAGACAATTCACTGGCGCGACCGAAGTGTAAAGTGTTTGCTAAATTCAAGAAAAGTTTTAAGTTTTTTATTTCCATCAAGCCTATTCTCAGACAGCTGTTTATTAATGGCTAAGTATTGGGAGTTATACAAGCCGATACTGCATGTTACTAGGCTATTGGTATATTCACTACCAATAGCAAGATTTGCAGCGCATAAAGCTGCATGAATAGAGTGCTGTAAGCAGAGCTTTGCTAGAATAATCCGGGCCCTGTTAAGAAAGTCATCGTTAGTTGTATCCAAAAATGCTTTTTATTCGTATCTACATTAATGACTAAATACAATTAAGGTCAGTGACTAACAAAAACCAGGTGAGTTATGCTTATAAAACAACAACCGAAAATTCTATCTTCTGAAATTACCGCTGAAACTATTTATCAACAGCGTCGCAATTTTATCAAATCGACATTAGCGGTGACTGCGGCATTGGCGACTCCCTCAGTTGCTGCCTTAAGTGATTATCAGATAGAAGAAGGGCAGCAGTTATACCCGGGCCCCGATTGGTTACAGAAAAAATTACAGGCATCGCAAAAACATGCGCAGTATCAGGCTGTGGACAAATTGACCCCCTACCGGGACGTGATCAGTTACAATAATTTTTATGAATTTGGTTTTGATAAAAGTGATCCGGCGCAGAAGGCACAAAATTTTATCACCGATCCCTGGAAAGTTGAAGTTAGCGGTGAAGTGGCAAAGCCTGGCTCCTATCACTTAGAAGATTTTGTAGCGCCGCATATGCTGCAGGAGAGGATTTATCGGATGCGCTGTGTGGAAGCCTGGTCGATGGTGATACCTTGGGTAGGCATTCCACTGGCAGAAGTGCTCAAGCGCTTTGAGCCAACCAGCAAAGCTAAATATGTTGAGTTCACTACCTTGCATGATCCGCAGCAAATGCCACAGCAAGATTCATACTTCGGTACTTTAGATTGGCCTTATGTTGAGGGCTTGAGACTGGATGAGGCGATGAACCCACTGGCATTTTTAGCCACTGGTTTGTACGGACAGGCACTACCGCCACAAAACGGTGCCCCTTTAAGGTTAGTGGTACCCTGGAAATACGGTTTTAAGGGAATTAAATCTATCGTCAAAATACGCTTCACTGAAAAGATGCCGGTAAATACCTGGAATAAAACGGCTCCCAGAGAATACGGCTTCTATGCCAATGTAAATCCACAAGTTGATCACCCGCGCTGGAGCCAGGCAACTGAGCGCCGCTTGCCTTCCGGGTTATTCAGTCCCAACAGAATAAAGACCCTGCCCTTTAATGGCTATGCTGAAGAAGTAGCCCATCTGTACAAAGGTATGGACTTAACTAAATGGATATAACAACCAAAACTGTACAGAGGCTAATCTGGTGGGTGGTATTTAGCCTGTCATTAACCCCTGCTCTAAATTTACTTTTTAAAACCATCAGCCAAAATTTAGGTGCAGACCCCGCCAAAGAAATCGTCTTAGAACTCGGAACATGGGCGATAAATTTCCTCTGGCTCAGTTTAGCCATCACGCCTGTGCGCAAATTATTTGGCTGGCGCTCGGTGCTGAAATTTCGACGTATGTTAGGGCTGTATTGCTACTTTTACGCGACATTGCATTTGTTGGCATTTGCCACTTTCATTATTGGCTGGGATCTACAGGTACTTCTGCAAGAACTGACCGAGCGACCCTATGCAGTGGTTGGCTTCATTGCCTTATTACTGTTAACACCACTGGCTATCACTTCAACTAAAGCCATGCAGCGGCGTCTAAAAAAGAACTGGGTGAGCTTACATAAACTGGTGTATGTTATTGCCCTGTTGGTGCTCTTGCATATAATATGGCAAGTACGCTCCGATTTCTCCGAGGCATTGTGGTACGGGTTATTGTTATTTTGGCTGTTAGCTTACCGCTATTATAAAAGCGCCTCATCTGCAAGGCGTAGTGCTAAAAACAAAATAGCTAGTGCTGTAGGGATGAAGGCCCATCGCTAGCTGAGCAGTAATTTATCATAACGTGAATGCATTCAATTAGTTATTATCGGTCAATGTAAGCTAAATCACATAAAAGAATCGCACCCAATCCTTGGCTAAACCGGCAATGATAGTGCGATTATCTGCCACTGCTCTCCTTCTTCTATTTAGGAACAAAGTGGTTGATTGCTTAACTTTTCGGCCGTTAAAATACTAGGGCAGCAGTCTTTTGATATCGATGTACAAAGAGGATTTGTCATATGTCAGATGAAAGTTCTAATAACAAAAAAAAACTCAGTTGGTCACATATGTTACTCAGTGTCTGTAGTGCTTTCTTCGGCGTACAGTCGGACAAAAATCGTTCAGCTGACTTTACATCGGGGCGGATTTGGCCATTTATTGTGGTGGGGCTATTCGTCGTTGTTGTTTTCATTTTAGTATTAGTGGCAGTCGTAAAATTTGTTTTATATTGAATAATGTACAAATAATGGTCTCCATAAAGAGACATAAAGTTTAAAAAATCATACTGTATCTTTGCCGCGACAATATTTACATAATGTTTTTAACCCTCTGCGCTTAATAAATGCAACTTGCAAACCTGCCGCTGCGATCAAGCAGCATCACCAGTCAAGTAAAAGATTGATTATTTTTTGTCCAGCATTGAGAATAATTTTAAAAAAATTAATGACATTTACTTTGATTTATATAAATAAATCTGCCTATAATTTGTTCAATATCAAGAAAAAAAAGATCATGAAGTCATGGAAATTACGGCCATAAGAGCCAATCCTAGCCCATGTAGTACTACTGTAAATATAATCATAAAAAAACAGTAGATTTGACTTTGATAGGCTTTCTGCGCCGCTTTCTATTTTTGAAGGAGACAGAAAGTGACAATGAAGTTGCTATATTCAGCGAAAAATATACTGAGCTTTTCTCAATTAAAGCTTGTGATGCTTTTATTATTTGCTATTCCATCTGCGCATGCCGACTGGCAGTTAAATATGCGTGAGGGTGTGACAGAAATTAGTCGCACAATCTATTCTTTGCACATGACCATCTTTTGGGTCTGTGTCGTTATCGCCGCTGTGGTGTTTGGTATAATGCTGTACTCGGTGATTTATCACCGCAAGTCTCGCGGCGCCAAAGTGCACAATTTCCATGAAAACGTTTATGTCGAGATCGCCTGGACCGTAATTCCAATGGTGATACTCATTGGCATGGCTATCCCCGCCACTGGTACTTTGAAAAAAATGTACGATCAGAGCGATTCCGAAATCCATATTCAAGTTACGGGTTATCAGTGGAAATGGCGCTATCAGTATTTAGAGGAGGACGTTGATTTTTTCTCTTCAATGGCAACACCTCTCGCTCAGATCAACAACCAAGAGCCAAAAACTGAAAACTATCTGTTGGAAGTTGATAATCCGTTAGTACTGCCAATCGGCAAGAAAGTGCGCTTTTTGATTACCTCAAACGATGTTATTCACTCTTGGTGGGTGCCTGATTTTGCGGTGAAAAAGGACGCCATCCCCGGTTTTATCAATGAGTCTTGGGCAATACCTGAGGAGGTCGGCATCTACCGTGGCCAGTGTGCTGAACTCTGTGGTAAAGACCACGGCTTTATGCCAATAGTTGTTGAAGTAAAATCTCAAGTTGATTACGAAGCCTGGTTAGCGGGTCAGAAATTGGCGCAAATAGAAACGGCAAAATCTGCTGAGAAACGTTGGACCTTAGATGAGCTCATGGTAACCGGTAAAGAGGTTTACACTAAATCTTGTGGCGCTTGTCACCAGGCCTCAGGAGAAGGTATTCCCGGTGTTTTCCCCGCACTTAAAGGTAGCAGCATAGTACAAGGTGACCCCTTAGAGCATATTAATATTGTACTTAACGGTAAAGCGGGTACGGCAATGCAGGCATTTAGTGATCAGTTGAGTGCCGTAGAGCTAGCCGCCGTAATCACTTACGAGCGCAACGCCTGGGGTGACGCATTGGGCGATATTATTTCACCGAGCCAAATTGCAAAATTGAAGCAGTAGGAGTCCGATATGACGACAGGGACAGAGCAGATAACAGCAGCAGAAATTGAAACCGCTGAGGCGGGGCAAAATGAATCTTTTGAAGGCGTGCTAGCAGATACCGATAAGCATACTGATGAAACTGAGCACCATCACGGTCCGGCGAAAGGTATAAGCCGCTGGTTCTTTACCACTAACCACAAAGATATAGGGTCTATGTATCTGTGGTTTAGTCTGGCAATGTTTATGGTTGGCGGCTGCATGGCGCTAATGGTACGCACCGAATTGTTTCAGCCGGGGTTGCAGTTTATTGAGCCTGACTTCTTTAATCAAATGACCACTATGCATGGTTTGATCATGGTCTTTGGAGCGGTCATGCCCGCTTTTGTCGGGCTGGCCAACTGGATGATTCCAATGATGGTAGGTGCTCCGGATATGGCGCTGCCAAGGCTAAACAACTGGAGCTTTTGGATATTGCCATTTGCCTTCAGCATTATGTTAATGACCTTGTTTATGGAAGGCGGTGGTCCCAATTTCGGGTGGACTTTTTATGCACCACTGTCGACTACCT
>MABF01000139.1 GCA_002163025.1 'Osedax' symbiont bacterium Rs2_46_30_T18 | reverse complement strand
ACCACTGCTGCGACTGTCTAAGTCTGCCTTGCAGCTTTTTAACTGAGTGGTATATGTGGCGGCGCGCGCTTTCACTTTCTTCGCCACCCCCAATAACCAGGGCTTTTTATTATAGCTCTTACGCTTGTAGCCGCCGCGTCCCTCATGATACGCCAGATACTGGCCGTAGGCATCCCACTTCGAGACTCCCGTCATCCGCTGAGTACCCGCGGTATACCAGCCGATAAAATCAATCGCATCATCGAAATCATCGCGATCGGCACCCCAGTTATTGGTGGCGGTTTTGTATTCACCCCAGACTGCATTGAGCGCCTGAGAGTAACCGTAAGCACTGGAAATCCGGCCCGTTGGGATGATACCTAAAAAATATTTATAGCCGGGACGGGCGTCATCTACAAAATTAGATTCCTGTTGCATAATCGCCATCATGACCGGTATTGGGGTACCCCAGCTGCTATTGGAGAGTTTGGCATCTTTATACCAGCTGATGTTGCCGCTAAATATACTACAGAGGTTAGTCGGGCTTGAAGGACGGTAAGTAGCACAGCCAGATATCAGTAAAGTGCATAATAAAACCAGGCCTAAGCGCTTGCTGCCAAGCCTTGCAGGTAAAGCCAATTTCATCAATTAACCCTCAGATATGTATTAATTTTTTTCTGCCAATGCAGTTGCTGTCAGCCAAGATACAGCATAGCTGTCAGGCATTACAATCTATCGACAAACATATTATTAATTCCCTCCTGACACAATGCTGTCAGTAGTGGCACTTTACACTGTCACTACAACTTAACTGGAGAACAATAATCATGAGCACTTCAATCGAATTAGTTACCTTTAAATTAGCCGAGGGCGTTATGCCTGAGCAATTAATCGCCACTAACGACGCTATGCAAGCATTTTTAAACCAACAGCCCGGGTTCATCTACCGCTCGTTAAGCAAGGATGAAGATGGCCAGTGGTTTGACATCGTCTACTGGAGCGATGAAGCCAGCGCCAAAACGGGTGGAGAAGCTTTTATGCGCTCAGCAGCCTGTGCCTCACTGATGCCGCTGATCGAAGGTCCTTCTGTGAAGATGCGCCACATGGATGCCCTATCTGAAATATTAGTAAAACGAGACGCTGCCTAAATAGGGCTAAAGCTAAATTATTAGCTGCTCACAGTCCCGATCTAGTGACAAAGCCACGAGTTTAAGGTTAAGGTCGCTGGATCTGGATTTTATTTGAGACCTCGATGAGAAAAGCAGAACGGCTATTTCAACTACTGACACTATTGCGGGGCAGGCGTACAGTCATCACTGCCCGATCACTGGCCGAATATCTGCAAGTCTCAGAGCGTACTATCTATCGCGACATGCAGGCATTAACGCTATCGGGTATCCCGATAGAGGGAGAGGCAGGTGTTGGTTATAGACTTAAACCGGGATTCACTATCCCGCCTATTATGTTTAACGCACAGGAATTAGAGGCACTACAGCTTGGCGCGCGTATGGTGCAGCGCTGGGGCGACGATGAGTTGGGTGCAGCAGCCGACAGCGCTCTGACCAAAATACGCGCCATCCTCCCCGACAGATTACATTTTGAGCACACCCTAAAGCCTGAATGGATGTTAGTACCAGAGTATTCCTCCGGCGAAAATGCCCGCTTTGGCGAGCAGATCCGAGCCGCCATTAAAGCGCAGAAAATCTTAAATATTCAATATAAAACCGCCGAAGACCGAAAATCCAGCCGCGAGATATGGCCTTTAGGTTTAGTTTTTTGGGGCAATGTCTGGACCTTAGTCAGCTGGTGCGAGCTGCGCAGTGACTACCGATCGTTTC
>MABF01000072.1:10868-21220 GCA_002163025.1 'Osedax' symbiont bacterium Rs2_46_30_T18 | reverse complement strand
GGGGATAACACAATGCAAAATATATATTTAAGCAGTAGCAAAGCTGCGACAAAAAAAGCTAAAAAACATTTTTTTAAGCACAATATTTGGCGTTGGATTAACACAGCAGGTCCTTTAGTTGTTCTGGCATTGCTTATCTTAGGCTCTGCTTTTGAACTGATCTACTGGAAAAACATCCTCTGGCTGCTGGTCTACTAGTCGCTATAATCGATTGCCTCACGCCTTTACAGCTCACACTCTATAACTGATCTTTTTTAAATCTTGTCTTTGACAGTGGTTATTATGCAATAGCCAATGGCTGTGTTAACCGACAAGGGCTTTAACGGTTTGCTAGCAGTGTTTAGAGATACAGTTATTTATATTGTTTGATTCTATGCCTTGGCTTCCTAGACCTAAGAGCAGCCTTACCAGAACAGACTTAAAATCAGTACAGTACTGCTAAAACTGTGCTGTAGATTGAGATTGTAGATAACATGATCACTCGTTTTAAATCCTTTTGTTGCAACTAATAATTTGAAAACATGTGATATTATGCTTTGTAAAATAGGGATGTCCCTAGACATTTACGTTGTAGGAAAAGGTAAGTAGTGATGATGAATACCAAAATATACAAAGCTGTTCATGGCCTGGCTGAAAAGCTAATGGAGGCTGCCAGTAACGAAGATGTAGAGCAGTTCAATTTGCTCTATGCAGAGTTAAAGGCTATTTGTGTCGACAACGAAAATACTGATAAAGATCACCCGGTACAATGGGAAACTCTTGCAGATTTTACAGAAGAGTTAGAAGACGCTGTGGCGGGTTACGAAAAAGCCCTGGAAAAATCCATCGCTATTAATTCGAAAGATCATATGTCATCAATCGCATTTTCTATGGCGACATTACAAATCGAACTAGGTCAGACCGACGCAGCTATCAAAAACCTGCAAAATGCAAAAATCAGCGCTAATAAAATTGAAGATAAAGGATTTAAAATAGAGATAGATAAGTTGCTTGCAAAAATGTTAGCGGATTAGGTTCTGTTTTTCTATGCATAAAAAAATCCTTACGACTTACGACTCGCTACCTGCCTACCTACTACCGATCCCCTCTTCCTGCCGACTGGAAAAATACTGCCCCGGTGTTTTCCCCAGTGCTTTTTTAAACATACTGATAAAGGCGCTCTGGCTCTGGTAACCCAGATCTAACGCTATATTGGCCACAGCCTCTCCCTGGGCAATACGCTGCAGGGCATTCAACAAGATTGCCTGTTGTCGCCACTGACTGTAGGTCATCCCGGTCTCTTCAGAGAATTTCCGGGCTAAAGTACGGCTGCTGATGCCCAGCGTCTGCTGCCAGTGTTGCATACTGAAATGTTGCTCGGGTCGGGCACTGAGGGCGCCGGTAATTTTCAACAGAGTGTCGCTGCGCGGTTGCGGTAAGTGCAATGGCATTTCTTCGCTGAGGTGCAGCTGGTCGAGAAATACATCTACCAGTCGACCGTCGGCGCCCTGCTCATCGTAGAGTGGTTGCAACCCCGCCAGTGCAATAATGAGCTCTCTTAATAAGCTGGAGACATTGATTACCTGACAGCTCGTTGGCAAGTGCAAGGCGGCTTGCGGGGCGATATAGACGTTGCGCATCTTCACTGTGTGGATCACTTTTATATCGTGTTCAATATGCGCCGGGAGCCATACTGCTCGCTGCGGAGGGACTATCCAAGTGCCCGCACCTTTAGCGCTGGCTTTAACTAACCCCTCAGTGAGAAATAACAACTGTCCCCAGGCGTGACTATGCATAGGAACGTATTCTGAGGAATCCCCGACGGAGCTACGCACTAAGATACGCCTGGGGATATCTTCAGCGGCTTGCAGCGGTTTGCCCTGCATGCTGGTCCAGTGATCGGGTATTTGGATGATATTTGTCTTGTTTGCGTTATTTATTGTCATACTAGTCTATATACGCCAATTGCAACTACATTTAAAGTAGATTCTCGATTTAACTAAGGTGTCATTACCTTTCTTTAATGAGTTTGGAGTAAAAAATGCAGAGTTTGCGACGTCCGGAAATATTACTGTATTTGATGGCTGCAGCCGTTCCCATCGCCTTCGGGGTATGGCAGGCGCTGCTGAATAACTTCACTATTGAGGCGGCTAATTTTACCGGGGTGGAAATCGGAATATTGCAGTCACTGCGTGAAATTCCCGGCTTTATGGCCTTTGCGGTAGTGTTTTTGCTACTGATTCTCAGAGAGCAGACACTGGCGTTGCTGTCACTGTTGATTATGGGGTTAGGTACCGCTCTTACCGGTTACTTCCCGACGGAGATTGGTCTTTACTGTACTACAGTGCTGATGTCGCTGGGCTTTCACTACTATGAGACGGTTAACCAGTCTCTGTCACTGCAAATTTTTGCCAAACAGGAAGCGGCCTATAAAATGGGCAAGATGGTCGCCGTTGGCTCAGCCGCCAGCTTAGTGGCTTTTTCCGGCGTGTGGTTCTTTATTGAAATATTGCACTTGGAGATGAAAACCATCTATGTTATCGGTGGTGTCATCACTATGCTGATCGCCTGTTTCTGCTGGTTTTTCTTCCCTCAGTACACTGGAAAAGTTGAACAGAATAAAAAGATTAAGTTACATAAGCGCTACTGGCTGTACTATGCGTTGGTATTTATGGGTGGGGCTAGACGGCAGATATTTGTGGTGTTCTCGGGATTTTTGATGGTCGAGAAGTTCGGCTTCTCAGTATCGGAAATTGCGTTGATGTTTTTAGCCAACGGTTTACTGAACATTTTCTTTGCGCCTAAAATCGGTAAGTTGATCGGTAAGTGGGGCGAAAAACGCACTCTGACAATAGAGTATGTCGGTTTGATCTTGGTATTCAGTGCCTATGCCTTTGTCACTAGTCCGGCGATTGCTGTGTTCTTATATATTGTTGATCACTTATTATTTTCGATGGCAATTGCGCAAAAAACTTACTTCCAGAAAATCGCCGATCCCAAAGATATTGCCCAGACTGCAGGTGTGGCTTTCTCTATCAACCACTGTGCCGCGATAGTGCTACCGGCGCTGTATGGCTTGTTATGGCTGAGCTCTCCGGCGCTGGTATTTTTAACCGGGGCGGCGATGGCGGGTGTTTCGCTAGTGCTGGCACGGATGGTGCCTCGCAAGCCAAGGCCTGGTCTGGAAGTACAGTGGAGGGTACAGCCCGCCGATACTAATGCTGCCAAGATGACTGATAATCTGTAATAATCAATATTATGGAATTACTATAAGCTGTTGTTTAAACCGCATAGTTAACAAATTGTAAGCGCTTTTATAGCGAGGGGTATGGAAAGCAATGAAAGCGGTTATGTGGATGTTCGGGGCGATGATTTCATTCAGCCTAATGGCAGTTGGCGGAAGAGAGCTAAGCGGGGAGCTGTCCATTTTCCAAACGTTGTTTATTCGCAGCGTGCTAGGGCTTATATGTCTTACCTTAGTGATAACTTTTAGCAAACAGAAAGGCCTTATTGGCACGCAAAAACTAGGCTTGCATGTGTTTCGCAATATATTTCACTTTGCCGGGCAATATGGTTGGTTTGTCGGTATAGGCTTGCTGCCAATGGCTGAAGTTTTTGCGCTGGAATTTACCACCCCGGTCTGGACGTTAATTATTGCTGCGCTTTTTCTCGGTGAAAAAATTACCCAAAGAAAAGTGATCTCAATCTGTTTTGGCCTGCTGGGGGTCTTAATCATTGTGCAACCGGGCTATGCCATTGTAGATGTAGCGTCATTGATTGTGTTGGGCGCAGCAGTAACTTTCGCAATTTCTTATTCTGCAACCAAGTACCTTTCAGCCTCTGAGAAGCCTATCTCAATACTGTTTTATATGTGTGTCATTCAATTGCCTATAGGGTTGGTCATGTCTATAGAGGGGTGGGTAACCCCAGTGGGAATTCAGTGGCTGTGGTTAAGCGTAGTAGGACTAGCCGCGCTAGCGGCTCACTATTGTACAATCAAAGCCATGCAACACGCTGAGATCACAACCATTGTTACGCTGGACTTTCTCAGGCTCCCGTTTATCGCATTACTTGGGGTTCTTTTATACGCAGAAGCGTTTGAGCTGGCCCTTCTTATCGGTGGCGCCCTGATGCTATTAGGAAATTTATTTAATATAAAAGGTTTCGGCTCGCGAAAAAAAGGCCAGCAGTGACAGCGGATCTTTACGCTGTCCTGCCGGGGCGTTTTAGATGCATCCCCAGACTTTATTTCACAATGCCTGTTTAATCACCGCTATTAAATGATCTACTCCCAGAAAAGTACCCTCTTCTAGGGGTGGCATGATGGTCAAGCGAATAAATTGCTTAAAGCGCGGCTCTAAACTAAACAGTTCACCGCTGAGAAAAGCAATTTTTTGCGGGTCGACACGCTCCAGTAACTGCTGGGCGCTTATCTGATCCGGCAGTTTAATCCACAGTGCATATCCCCCTGTAGACTGGGTTATCTGAATCTTATCTGCGAGTTTTTCCAGCAATCGTAAAGTGACAGCGGTGGTCGCAACTTTTATCTCCAGACGCCAGTTGCGCAATTGGTTTTGATACAGCGATCCCAGGTAATAGCGAGTCAGCGCTTGTTGCGGAAAATAGGAACTGCTGATCTGGCTGACGGCAAACTGGGTCATATATTCGGTTTTAAAACGCCCCGGGCAGCACCAGCCAATACGCTCCGTATCACCTAATACTTTGGAAATAGAGCTGACCATTAAACACCAACCCTGCTGATCGTAGCTTGAGATCAGGCTGGGAGGGTTGCCGACAAAGTTGAGCATAGAGTTAATGTCATCTTCGATAACCGGCGTCTGGTGTTTTGTCGCCCAGTCGGCAATCTGTTGTTTGTAGGCATCAGATAAGGTAATGCCTGTTGGATTGTGGCAATTGGGGTTAATTATCACGGCTTTTACCGCGCTATCGCGCATCACTCGCTCTAGGATTTCTGGATCGGGCCCCAGAGGTGACATGGGGACTTCCAGTGCTTTCAGTCCCAGTACCCCCAGTAAGGCAAAGTATCCGGGAAAAGCGGGTACCGGGATAGCCACAGTATCACCCGCTTTACACAGCACTCGCAGTGCATGCTCTAAAGCGTTCTGGCAACCGTTAGTTATTTGGATATCAGCGGCATTGACGTGACAATTGCGCTGCGCTAATTGCTCGCTGAGGGTTTTACGTAACTTGCTATAGCCCGAGGAGTTGTCGGTCTCGCGCTTGAGGTTTTGCATGATCGCCTGTTGAAACTGACGCTGAAAACTCATGAACATTTTACTGTCTGTGGGCACTGCCATATGAAAGTGAGGATTGCTGCCGCGATTGCCCATGACCATAGTGGTCAGCCAGCGCTTGGAGGGTTCGGCTAAGCGGCTGTCCGGGATAAAATTTTCAAACGGAGAGTTATCGGCGTCAGGTCTCTGATAGCTGACCACAAAACCGATGCGCGGCACGCTGTTGATGATACCGCTTTGCGTTAAGGTCTCTAGTGCTGAGCGAATAGTATTGATGCTGACGGCCTCTCGTTTTGCCATCTGTCGGATTGAGCCCAGTTTATGCCCTTTGGCAATTTTACCCTGCAAAATATGCCACTCAATTTTCTGTGCGATGCGCAAGTAGCTCGGCAGGTTGTTATTCTCTGTACCCATCAAATAATCCATTTATTGTATCTGTGTCTAAGGGTAGCTTAAGCTTATACTGTCAGCCGGTAAAGAAAAATCAGCCAGTTTGGCTTATTGCACAGAGGTATCAGATGTCGAATATAGAATTGCTCAGCCCATTTGTATTAGTTGCCTACACTATGTGGTCGACGCCAGGCCCCAATAACATGATGTTAGTATATTCAGGGGCTAACTTTGGTTTCAGAAAGACCTTGCCACATCTACTGGGTATTATTTTCGGCACTTGCCTGTTAAACGGTGTGGCGGTCTTAGGGCTTAAGCCGTTGATTGATGCCTACCCACAGCTGATGCTAGTGCTTAAAATTACAGGATCGCTGTGGTTGGTGATGATCGGCTGGAAAATGGCCAATGCCAGTAATACTCAGGCAGATCGCGCAGCCTCTAAGCCAATGCGTTTCATGTCAGCGGCGCTGTTCCAATTCGCCAATCCTAAAGCAATTACGGCGACCCTGGCGCTGGTCAGTTTAATTTTAGTGGCTCTGGAGTCCAATGCTGATCTGTTGTGGCTGATTATAGTGATCATCCCACCGCTAAGTTTTATCTCTATTATCCCCTGGCTCTTGGCGGGACAGGCAATTCGACGCTTTTTATCGACGGACTTGCGCTGGAAATTATTTACTCGCGGCACAGGTACACTGACCGCTTCTTGCGCTTTGTTTTTGTGGATATAGCTAGTACTTAATCAGCCTGCTATTTTCTCTTGCGGCAAGTACTGGGAGCCGCTCTGAATGAGCGGCGAAAGCAATTGCGGGTCGATGGTTGTGCTATTTTCTCTTGCGGCAAGTGCTGGGAGCCGCTTTAAAATAGTCCCGAAAGCAATTGCTGAAATGATTGCTGCTTACAAAGCCGCAGGCGATGGCGATGTTAGTGATAGAGTCATCGCTTTGTAGCAACAGACGCCTGGCATAGGTCAGGCGTACCTCTAAGTAGTGTCTGGATGGAGACGTGTGTAAGTGCAGTTTGAATAAACGTTCAATTTGCCGCCTACTGGTTTTCAGATAACTCGCCATCTCCTCGATCGCTATCGGCTCTTCGATGTTGTTATTCATCAGTGCAATGACGCTGCGCAGTTTCTCGGGAAAGTCTTCGCTATCACCACTTTGCACTAATTGATCAGTGTTCCTATCACGGGATCTGTTACAGCTTAAAATTTCTTTAATGGCGCGCGCAATTTCTGGCCCCTTTAATCGTTCAACGGTTTTTAGCATCATCTCCAGAGCGGCGATGGCATCTACACAGCTTATGTGTTTTGGGGTAATGCTGAAACTGCTCTGGGTTAAGTTGACGCTACAGTGCTGCTCTTGCATCAGGGCGTGATTGTCTAAATGCAGGGCACAGGGCAAGTCGTGCAAAGTCTTTGCCTGCGCTAATGCTATAGCACCATTCCATAGACTGCCCAGCAGTAGCTGCTTGCTATCGGCTGCTTTGAGTAGTCTATCCAGCTTAGGTTGTGCATGGTAAGTACAGCGCAGGCCGCCGCAGACAATTAATATATCCAGGGCATTCTCACCGCCTAGTTCAATCTCTGAAATGGGACCATTGACGGCAATATCAATCCCCAGGTCACTTGTGACACTGGATTCTTGCAAGGCGTAACTGCTCACCGTAAAAAGACTTTTCGACTGGACTAAATTGGCGGTTATCAGTACGTCGACAGCGGCGGTAAAAGACATCATAGAGAAGTGCTGCAGTAAAATAAAACCGACTTTGATGGTCTTTGACGGGTCTGTACCTGCAGGTAAGAAAGCGCTGTTAGTATCTAGCATACTGGTGCTGAACTGTCTGGTTTTTGAAGAATTAGGCATAGTCAGTGTTTACTGCTAAAGAGTGTTAATTTTTTTTATTTATTGTTAAGCGATATGTTCGCATATTTACTAGAATAAAAACACTGAAGTCCTGAGTCTTGGAATATACAAGCAAGTTTTTATGCCCTGTGCATACAGTGCTAAAGTAGCATTGTTTTTATAAATACTTTAGGTATAAAATAGTTTCAAAATAATAGCTATAGAGGAAACGACATGAGCTTTACAACGATAGCGGTGATTGGCGCGGGACAAATGGGCCAGGGGATAGCGCAAGTCTTTGCCACTGCAGGTTTTAAAGTCATTTTGAATGACATAGATAGCGCGGCGATAGAGCGTGGAGTTGCGACATTAAAGCGCTCGTTGGCAAAGCTGGCTGAAAAAGAGCTGTTAAATGAATCGGCGGAGCTGATCAGTGGGCGGATTAGAGGCAGCACTGACTTCAGTGCACTGACCAGTGCGCAGTTAGTGGTCGAGGCCGCCACCGAAAATGAACAGCTGAAACACAAGATATTTTCCCAATTAGACAAAATTTGCCCTCCCAGTACTATTCTGGCGACTAATACTTCTTCTATATCTATCACTCGACTGGCGGCGGCTACCGAGCGACCGGATCAGGTCATAGGTTTACATTTTATGAATCCGGTGCCGCTGATGAAGTTAATAGAAGTAATCAGGGGGTTGCAAACCAGTGACGAGACCTACCAAAGTGTGCTGCAGCTGGCAGATAAGTTGAATAAAGTCGCAGTCACTTCACAGGATCGTCCCGGCTTTATCGTCAATCGCATATTAATGCCGATGATTAACGAAGCTATTTTTACTGTGTATGAAGGTGTGGCCAGCGCCGAAGAAATTGATCAGGCGATGAAATTGGGGGCAGCTCATCCGATGGGGCCTCTGGCGTTGGCAGATTTGATAGGTTTAGACACTTGTCTGAGTATCATGCAGGTACTCTACGAAGGCTTTAGTGACAGCAAGTACCGCCCTTGCCCGCTATTAAAGCAGATGGTGGATGCCGGTTATAACGGGCGCAAAAGCGGCCGTGGATTTTTTGACTACGATTGATAGTAATCTGTGAAGTACACATTCAGAGGAATAGATAATGGATCAGTTTGAGAATATATTATTAGAGAAACTGGACGGCAACCTTTATTGCCTGACGATCAACAGACCTAAAGTACTCAACGCATTAAACCAGCAGACACTGCTGGAAATGGATGCCGCGTTGCAGATAGTCGCTGATGACAGCAGCGCCCGGGTACTATTAGTCACAGGCAGTGGTGAGAAGGCTTTTGTAGCGGGAGCCGATATCTCGCAGATGCAAAATTTAACCCCCTTGCAGGCTAAGAAGTTTGGCGAGACAGCCCTGGCTGTGTTTCGTCGCTTCGAAACTTTGGACGTCCCAGTGATCGCCTTAGTTAATGGGTTTGCCTTAGGTGGCGGCTGTGAGCTGGCACTGAGCTGTGACTTTATCTTAGCCTCTGAAAATGCCAAATTGGGTCAGCCGGAAGTCTGTTTAGGCGTAACCCCTGGCTTTGGTGGCTCGCAGCGTCTGCCGAGAATCGTCGGTCGGGCGATGGCGATGGAGATGTTGGTCTCTGGAAGAATGGTGGATGCCAACGAAGCACTGCAACGGGGCTTGGTAAACCACGTATACCCACAGGCAGAGTTGCTTGAGCAAGGTCTGAAACTAGCAGCCAAAATCTGCAAAAATGGTCCGGTAGCGGTTAAGCTGACTAAAGAGTTAGTGCAGCGCGGCCAGGATCTGGATTTGGAGAATGCCTGTGCGATGGAGAGTGACTTGTTTGGACTAAGTTTCGCCTCTGATGAACAGAGTGAGGGTATGCAGGCGTTCCTGGAAAAGCGTCAGGCTAATTTCTAGTTTTTAGCGCTATATCTGATAAGTCGCGAGCTGGTAGCTCGCGGCTCAATTGTCTGCCCTTCCCGTTTTAGCTAGCGATAATACAAGCACAGCGGTCGCCCCTCTAGCTCAACCACCTTTAACGGCATATCGTAGATATTTTCCAGTACCTGGCTCTGCATTATCATCTCTGGACAGTCCTGGTAAATTATTCTGCCCTGTTTCATGGCGATAATTTCGTCGCTGTAGCAGGCGGCAAAATTTATGTCATGCATAACCATGATAATACTCTTGTGCATTACATGTGCGGCCTGTTGCAGCCGTTTCATAATATTGACACTGTGCTTCATATCTAAATTGTTTAGCGGTTCATCTAAAAATAGATATTGGGTGTCTTGTGCTAAAACCATGGCGATAAATGCTCGCTGTCGCTGCCCACCAGATAGCTCATTGATATAGCGAAGCCGAAATGGCTGCAAATCTAAGAAGTCGATGACATTGTCTATTTTTGCTATATCAGCTGCGTTGGGTCTGCCCTGATGGTAGGGGAAGCGGCCGAAACAAATCAGATCTTCTACGGTCAATCTGGCGACTATATAGTTTTCCTGACGCAGTACTGCCAGTTTCCTGGCAAGCTCAGGGCTTTTTATCTGGCTAATCTGTTTGCCGTTTAAAGTGACGGTTCCGCTAGTCGGTTGCTGCAAGCGGCATACCAGTGATAGCAAACTCGACTTGCCTGCACCGTTGGGGCCGATTATCGAGGTGATCCCAGCGGACTTAAAGGTCAGGTTTATGTCTTTGAGTACTTCAATGCTGCCGTACTTTAAGCACAGTTGTTGGGTTTGAATCATTTGAGTGGGTTCTGTGGCTTGGGAATCAGGTTAATGTGTTTCATCGAATTTTGTTTCTGAAAATTAACAGCAAAAAGAAAATACCGCCGACAAATTCGATGATAATGCTTAATTGACTGTTGTAGTTTAAAAAGTGCTGTAACAGCACGTCACTGCC
>MABF01000072.1:0-10783 GCA_002163025.1 'Osedax' symbiont bacterium Rs2_46_30_T18 | reverse complement strand
GAGAGGCCGATCAGGGTGATAACAATAATCAGCGTTACTCGACTCAGTCGGGCGTGATTAATACCCAAATTAATAGCCATGGCTTCGCCGAGTGCCAGTGCATCATATTGATGATGATGGCTGGCGACAAAGACCCCAATACAGCCAATGACTAAAAAGGAAATCAGTAGTAAATGCGGATCTACAGCATTAAAGCTGGCGAACAGTGAGTCTTGCAATACCGTGAACTCGGTGGGATTAATCAGCCGCATCAGCAGTGAGGACAAGCTGTGAAACAACACCCCGAACACCACCCCAATCAGAATTAACAAATACAGACTGTGGCGCTTTTTGACAAACAACCATTGAAATAAAAAACTCGCCGCCAGCACTAACAGGGAGATTTCTATACTCCACTTCAGATAGACATTCAGCTGGGTGTACTGCATAGCGCCAAGTAAAAACACCAGCGCGGTTTGAATCAATATATACAGTGAGTCAAAACCGATAATGGCCGGGGTAATAATGCGATTGTTACTTAAAGTCTGAAACAGCAGCGTCGCAGTGCTGATGGCGATGGCCACTATCAGAAAAGTCAGCAGCTTTTTAGTGCGAAACTGCAGCGTGAACTCCCAGCTGGCGGTGACATTGTAGCTCAGATACAGCAGGCAAGTGGCTAGTGCCAGCAGCGCCGCCAGACACAATCTGTAGTTGGCGGTTAGCTTGACGATTGGCAGTAGTCGGCGTTTTTTGAGAGGTTCTGGAAGCTCCAATCTAGTGTGCATGACGTTTACTGCCCAGTAAGATATAGAGGAAGATACAGCTGCCTATGACACCCATCACTGTCGCTATCGGGACTTCGTAGGGGTAGTTGACGATGCGTGCCAATATGTCGCAAAACAGTACCAGAGTCGCTCCGGTCAAGGCGACTAAAGGCAGTGAACGGCGCAAATTATCCCCAACCAATAAACTGACAATGTTGGGGACCACTAAGCCTAGAAAGGGAATCACTCCCGAGTTGACCACAGAGACTGCAGTGATCAGGGCGACCAGGATCAGGCCCCAGATAAACACCAGATTGTAATTGAGGCCTAAGTTAATACTCACTTGCTTGCCAAGACCTGCCAAGGTGAGCTTGTCTGCGGTAAAGTAGGCGAGAATACTGAGCCCGGCAGCCAGCCACAAAAGCTCATAGCGACCGCGCAAAATCATCGAAAAATCTCCCTGTACCCAGACCCAGATTGACTGCAGTAACTCGGCGCGATAGGCGATAAAGGTGATAATGGCACCTATGACTCCCGCGTACATAATACCAATTAGCGGCACTAAAAAATCTGAGCGCAAAGACACTTTTCGCAGTATCAATAAAAAAATTGCAGTGCCGATAACCGACATCAGACAGGCTATTAGCAGCTTGTGAAAGACACTGGCTTGCGGGAAAAACATCAACATCAACAGCATGCCCAAAGTCGCCCACTCGACCGTACCTGTAGTGGTAGGTTCGACGAATTTGTTGCGTGCCAATTGCTGCATTATGACACCGGCAACTGCCAGCGAAGATCCGGCTAAAATCAGTGCTGCAGTTCTCGGGATACGGGAGATCAATAATAAGTCTAGGGAGGCGGCATCCAGACTCAGCGAGCTGCTGCCGATCAATAAGCTAGTGACAGACAGTACTATCACTAGGCTCAGTGCCCAGAGGTTAAGCTTATACATTAGCGACTATTTTTTTAAGGCAGTTAAAACTTCGCTGACACTGGCGCCGACCGCGTTGACTCCACCGGCTAAAATGTACCAGTTTAAGCCGTTTAAATAGACGATTTGCTGATTTTGTGCCGCCTTAGATTTATTGATCAGTTCGTTATCCAGTAATGCTTTGGCCGCCCCAGAACCTTTGCCAATGGCCGCGTCGCGATCCAGCACAAATATCCAATCTGGGTTAGTTTTTAAAATGAATTCGAAGGAAATAGGGTCGCCGTGAGTTGCCGCTTTGATATCGGCAATGGCCGGTGTTATCGCTAAGTCATCGTGTAGCCAGCCAAATCTTGAGCCCGGCCCATAAGCGGTAATTTTGCCTCCATTGGTCAAGATAAATAGCGCATTACCGGCACTTTTGGCTAGTTGCTGAATTTCTGTCACTTGGGCGTCTATGCGGTCCAGTTTTATTTTTAGCTCGGCCTGCTTATTAAAAAGTTGTGCAATTTTATTGCTGCTAGCCTTAAACTGCTGTAAAAAGTTTGCCCCCCAAATAGTCATATCTATGGTGGGGGCCAATGCAGAGAGGTTCTTGTAAGCCTTGGCGGAGCGGGTCGCTACTATCACTAAATCTGGCTGTTGCGCAGATACTACCTCGTAGTCAGGTTCAAACAGTGAACCGGCATTGATGTATTTATCACTCTTATATTTTGCCAGTGGGCCTGAGGCAAACGCCTGAGGCAGCCCCAAAACATCAACATTTAAAGCATCTAAGGTATCTAAGCTGGCCAGGTCAAAAGTGATCACTTTAGAGGGGGTTTGAGTAAACACTTGAGTGCCTTGAGCGTGTTTGATAGTGACGTCTGCCGAACTTTGCACACCTGCCAGGGACAGGCCCAGAGAAACCAGTAATAGGTGAATTTTTTTCATTGTTGTACCTTTAATTATAGGGGTAATAACCTGTTTAGCTATCCATGACACGGTGTCTTGCGTCGTGATAAGTCTCTTCGTTTTGTCTGTGTCGCCAGTAGGGAACGCAGTACAAATAATTTTTATCAATGCACAGGGAGCGGAAATACTGACGTAGGCAGAGCACCGTTTTATGCTCGCTTGCTATCGCCACCGAAGTCTCAGGCAGTGACAGAGCGAGGCTTTTTATCAGCGGCAGTAGCACTGTTTGCGGGGTAAATGTCTGCTCTAACCAGTGCCAATTAATATTGCTTACTCGCTTGCAGTCGATAAACGGTAGATGCCCTTTAGGAAGCTCTATAACTACTTGTACTTTAGCTTGCAGCGGCAGTTGATCTATCACCGCCATAATCGCCGGCAGTGAAGAGGCATCACCGATTAATAAGAACGCTCTGGCCTCTAAATTGCACATACGCATAGGTCCTGGCCCCGCCAACCCAACTTGATCCCCTTTAAGCGCCGTTTTTGCCCAGGTGCAGGCAATACCCGGATCTGCATGTAAGACAAAGTCAACGGTGAGTAAGTTGTTCGCTCTATCGTAATGGCGTATTGAATAGGTACGCGAGCTTGGCTTAAGTTCGTCAGACAGTGGTTCGGTCAGGGTGTTTTGTTGGTCAGTCTGGCGCTGGTGGCGGTTTTTGGCGAGTAGATGCAAACTTAATTGCTGTTGCCCGGGACGTTTAAAAAATAATTTTATATGCAGTGCAGCACTGTTTTCTGGCAGTCGCTCAAGACCTGCTCCGGTTAAAATAACTCTTTGATATAACTCGTTGAGTTGAAAGCTTTGCACTACCTGTAATATAAGAGCTTGCGCCATTTTTACCACTAAAATTATTATTAGCTAAGAATAAGCGTAATGATAATGATTGGTATTAAGAATGTCTATAAGCAACGCTAATATAAGGGATTCTTTACAGCTTTGTGGATAACGCCTCGGCTGAAGCTTACAAGGGCAGAAACTGGAGGTGGTAAACCCCACGCAAGCGGTGGGGTAGGAATGTGCTGTTTGTTACTTTATCTGCGCGAGTATCTGGGTTAAACGCTCTTTATTCATCACGAACTTTTCGCTGTAAGTCGTCGCCTTTGCCTGGATATCTGCTAAGTTGGTGGGTGCCCCTGCCACAATAACTCCAACCATGGCCATGATCGCATGTGGGTTACACTGCACTACATAGACGCCTTCCTTGTCGACAGTGAAAGTCACTGGCTTACTTAACTCACCTTTAAAGCTGGCGGAGCCATCCGGGGCTAATCCGGAGACAGTCTCAGCGTTGTGGCCCATATCTTTAGGTACGAATGTTACAGTATCACCTACCTCAACATTGAGCAGTGCCGGTTCAAACACCATTACACCGGTTGCATTGCCATTGAGCATTTGTACAGTGTGCTCTGCTGCAAAGGCTGTGGTTGCAAGGCTTGCGGTCAAACAGGATACTAAAACACCCGCTAGAAATTTCTTCTTCATTTAGATACTCCAGTTAATTTTTTGGGTCTATTAAAAGTCAGTTAAGAATCGACTACTCTGATTGAAATCAACAATTTAATCAATGGCTATTCGAAATTGCAGCGAGGACAGAGACCGTTCAACATGTATTGGCTCAATATAATATTGTTGCATTTTAAAAGCAACAATATTATGTTTTATATTGCAGCCACTAAAATAGAGCTGAAGGAGTCGGTTTAATGGATGGCGGCTATGTTACAATTTTGTCCGCGAATCACTCAAAACAATCAAGCACAGCTTAGGTATATACCCTTAGTAATGCGACAACCGCTGGCCGATCTACAATGAAACTGACCCAATTTACCGACTTTGGTTTGAGAATACTGATGTACCTCAGTTACGAAAACCGTCAACAACCGGTAAAAATTATCGAGATGGCCGAGCAATTTAATATTCCGCGCAACCATTTAATTAAAGTAGTGAATAAGTTAGCTAAGTTAGGTTGGGTGGAAACCAGTCGCGGACGCTACGGGGGAGTAAAGCTAGCGATAGACCCTCAAGCGTTAAAAATAGGGCTGGTAGTACGCGAACTGGAAGAGAGCCTGCAGCTGATTGATTGCGACGCTGGCCCTTGCGCTTTTACCTTGAACTGCGGGGTTAAGTCGATATTGGATCGGGCCCTGGTTCAGTTTATGCGTGAGTTAAACCAATACACCTTGGCGGATGTAGTGCAGGGAAAAACCCGCCAGGAAATAAAACATATGCACTTAAGCTATATAGCGACTGACGCCTGAAACTGCTGCCAGCGGGTGTTGGCTCAGGCTTAGAAGTAGCAATTATTGAGTGGCTGCCTGAGCTGGGGGATACTCACTAAAGTTGGGCCGCTTTAAAAATTTTGTCAGGTAATAGAGCAGTAATACCAGTAGTGCCAGTACAAAACAGACCATATACAATGCTGTTCCGCCCCAGTGATCAAGCATCAGGCCTCCTAAAATAGGTGCGCAGGAAAAACCCAGAGAATATAAGTTAGCTGCACCAAAGTAGCTACCGCGCATATGCGCCGGTGCCAATCGGTCGATATGCACGCTCATGTTGGAAAACAGTATCACTTCGGCAAAACTCAGCACTACAGTGGCAATAATCCATCCGGCATAAAAATCTATTGGGTTAAAGGCGTAGATTAGCTGAGCGGCTGCCATTAACAACACCCCCAAATTAATTCGACTCTGAATGGCCATATTTTCCATGAGCTTTAGTAGTATAAACTGGAAGCAGACGATGATGCTGGAGTTGATAATGACTATGGTGGAAATAAGCGTCACTAAGTCTTGAATATCTGAACGCGCTAAATACTGGAACAAGCTAGTATTAATGTGGGCATAGACAAACATGATCAGAATGTTGGCCAAAATTACCAGCAAAAAAACATGGTCGGTGCTCAGCAGCTTTAGCGTCTGGCGAAAATCAGTCGGGTTTTTTTGTTGGCTGGCGGCAATTCCGGAGGCTTTAGTGAACACCAATAATATGGCGAGGCATAAACCCAAATAGGTTACCGAGGTATACAAAAAGCTGAATTGTTCTCCAGTGAGCCCCATCCATACACCTAGCGCAGGCCCTACAACGGCACCGGCGTTGATCATGAAATATAAACTCTGCAGTGCCAATTCCCGGTCTTTGGGGTCGCTCAGCAAATCGCCAATAAGTGCTTTACTGGGTGAGGTCCAAAGGCCTCTGGGTAACGTGGCTAGAAACACTGCGCCGATAAACATCAGCAAGCTATCGGCGAAAGCTAACATTGCAAAGGCGATCACACCAATCACTGTCGCTGCGAGCATAAAAGGTTTGCGACCTTTACGGTCAGATAAGTTGCCGACGTACATACCTAGTATTACCGAAAAAACAGCAGATGTAGATAGCACCAGCCCGACCTGAGTGGCACTGAGGTCGAACTTCTGATACAAGATCACCGCCAGGAAAGGCCAGACCATAAAATAAGTGCCACGAACAAAAAAGTTGCCGATTGAGGAGCATACAAATAAGTCCAGTATCTTCTCTGCGGGCTATAAAGCGGTCAGATGTGCGGCAGACAACACAGCGGAATGACTAGTCCTTTCCAAGTTGACTAACAAAGCAGATGACCGCTTTATAGCCCGCCCGTAGGGGCACTCAGAGCATCCCGATCTCGTTGTTATCGCACCCACGGGCATGATAACTTTCGACAGGCAACCAGCATGTCTGTAGTCGATGCCTAAATCTCAGAATGCTCTGAATGCCAGAGGCGTACCGGACTTGTTTGTATGTTCCTTTGCATCACCCAGATAATAGTGGGGAATCGCTTTACACGATCGAGGGAGATAACGCTGTCCATAGTTCCTCTTTAATTAGTTCAATATAGTAGACACTGCTGCTATTGGATTGCCGATTTGTCGTTTTGCAATTTGCGACTCGCCGCCAAAAGGTAGTCCTTATTGGCGCTGATTTGATACATCTTGAGGCAGACGGCGACGAGCTTAATGCTGTGGTCATCAAGAGAATTGCAGGCTCGTTGGCGCAATTCATCGACGCTGTAGACTGGAGTGTCTTGCAGTTTGGATCTGGTCTCTGCTAGTTGCTCAACGCTGAAAGTTTTAGACAGATAGGCTGTTACTAATCCCTGCCACAGAGATTCGAGTAATAGTGTTGGCTTTGCCGCAAAATCGGCGATTACCCGCACTGCGTAAGTGGCAGTGACGCCGTGCAAAATTGTAAAGTCATCGGTTGCCAGGTATAAGCCAATGATGGCTTGCTCCATTGCGGCCAAATCCAGAGCTGCCGCCTGAGGCTTAAAAACCAATTGGCTAAAATTGTTTTGCAAAGACACTTGTAGCATATCGTCCGCCACACTGGCTTTACCCAGCCGACCCTGCGGCCAGCTGTGCGCGAGTAATACGTTTTCTATAGTTGCCGACAGTGAGTCCGAGCTTGTGTGCTGGTTTTTAGGCCAGCTCAGTTCTTGGTAGCGCATTACCCAGTAAGCCAGAGCATTAGCCATTTGCAGGCTATCTTGATTTTCGATAGCGTGCGCTAACTGAATCAGCGGGTGGAAGGCGCTGCAACTCAAACCAGGCGCTAACTGGTTAATGAACTGAAGCAAGTTTTGTTTGCCAATGGAAAACTGCAATTGCGTCAGGAAAAAATCTCGCAGTGGCAGATAGGCAGTGCCTTTCCCTTTGAGTTGTTGCGCATCATTCCAGCTTTTAACTTCAACAGCGCTCTGTACGGAAACAGCTAATAAGCGTCGGCTGTAATGTCGAGAAAATTTACTGATTTGTTGCTCACTGGCCTGCATCTGAGCAAGCGCATGCAGCGCCATAGGCAAATGATTACTCATACCGTTGGCGAACTCTGGTGCCCATTCTGATGGCTGCATACTGAAACTCCATGATTCTTTGACGAAATTATCTGTGCATTAACTGCTGTGGCTATAGAGTATCGGTTACTTAATCGCAACTTTTACCCTAGCCATTAAAACTTAGGCATCACCCCAACAGCGAACGGCATAGACACTACAACCGGCTGAAACTGCTGCTCTAAGCGCATAGGGTTGTTTTTATTGGCGCGCATTGCGCCTAATACACCGCCGGCCATTTGCACATAGTTGCGAACATCACCAGAGAAATTGGGCAGCCAAAAAATGGACTCGTTATTTTTCATGGTATCTCCATCATATTTCAGCTGCTGTTTGAGTGTGGTTTGGCTGCTGATTACCAAGGTAGTAGCTCGCCATTGGAGTGTTTAAACAGTCCGCTCTGGGACATATCTTGGTTGATAATTAAGTTCACCAGGCGCTCAGCCGCTTGTGCCGCGCTAATGTCTCCGGTATTACCAACCATTTCTGTTTGCACCCAGCCTGGGTGGTACAGACCGACGGAGATATTATCTGCCGCCAGATCTCGCGACAGTGACATCCCCGCTGCGTTTAATGCCGACTTAGCCATGCGAGTGGCATTACTCCAGTGAAAATTGTAGACTTTTGAGTGGGTGGGTGGGTGGGTGATAGTAAAATCAGCACTTGCAGCTATTATGTATACAGCTATTCCATTCACAACAAATATCTACGGTAGATAATTTTAAAGCTCTCATGTTATTAGCGAAAATCGCTTATACAGATGTAAATTATGTAGATGTTTTCTCAAAGACAAAACTAATAATCCCGCCCGTTGGGTCGAATAAAAGCCATCTTTTAGCCTTCTTTGTGTAACTAATACGCTTTGCTCTTGAAGGTGTTCCAGGCCTTTATATCCGGAATAGGAGAACCGCAACCCAGCTCTTTATCACGGAAAGTACTGAACCAATTCCGTGCTTGCATTAACTGTGTACACTCCAATCCCCTGGCACCAGTTAAATTAGATTCCATCAGGTCGGCATCTTCCAGATTAGCTCGCCACAATAAAGCTCCAGACAAATCTGTGCGGAAAAATCTAGTTCCGGTTAAATCGGAAGAATTCAAGTTTGCACCAGAAAAATTTGCACCTGGTAATGAAGCTTTGGATAAATTAGCTAAGACTAAACTAGCTCCGGAAAAGTCTGCTGCTAATGCGTAGACTTTAGACATATTGGATCTACTTAAATCTACTCCTGAAAGCTCTGCCATGTGGAGCGAAACCCCGTCATCTCCATCATCAACTGATAAGTTTATTCCAGATAAATCTTTACCTATACCATGAAGGTATTCCATTGCTTCAGTTTTTCCGCTATTCCCTGAGGCTTTCACTGTTAATAATTGCCAAGCAGCAATTTTTCTAGCTTCGCCTCTAGCTTGTCGCTCCTCTGATGCCAATTGTATTTCCCAGCCCAGCCCTAAAATTGCCAAAATCAAGGCATACGGGCCCAAAGCTTTTAACAACCTAGTACAGCGTGCATCACTGAGCCATTCAGCAAAACCATGAATATATCCTGTTGCTTGGGCATTCGAAGCTTTAGTTATATTATTTTCTATTTGCCTTAATCGTTTTTGAAAAGGTAATTCAACAGTCCTTTGCCTGCGCATAACATCCCCATACAATAATATTCTCGTATAATAACTTGTTCTATAGAATCATTTCAAAAATATAGTCATTATAGAGGGGATATATCTAATTCTTACACTGCATAAATAAGGCACTTACAAAGATTATCCATTCTTCTGAAACAATCCTTTATCAGACTAGATCACTAACTGGTCGGTGTAGTCTAATGGATCTGACAACCACACCTTCAACCTGAAAATCGTCGCCAGGCCGAAGTGTATAAGGTTCATATCCTTTGGCAGCAGACATCAATCTACCGCCTTTTCTGTCGACCTGTTTACACAAAAATTCTCCGTTCAGATCACAGACTATAATGTCATTGTGTTTAACTTCTGTAGCACGCGTAATCAGCAATATATCACCAGAGTAAATACCTAGACCTGTCATGGATTGCCCATCCGCGATTCCTATGTATGTGCTTGTCGGGTCGTCTATTAATAGCTCATCCAAATTAAGCCCGAGACTACTACATTCGGCTGCTGCCGCTATGTAAGCACTAATACCAGCTTGTGCGCGTATGTTAATTAATCTTAGCATATAAATATCTTCTACTGTATAAATGTACAGCAATATAGTGAAGGTATCCATGCTTGTAAAACAATAATTTCAAGGCCTGTTTTAGCCTACAAAATGTATTTTAGATGCCAGCATAGGAGAGGTCCCAGTTATCATGCTTTGGGCAACAAACCGCCCAAAGCATGTAACCCAGACAGCGCGCACAGTCAGCAAGCTGCCTATGCACTAGCTGGGCGCGTGTGCGCGCTAGGGCATCGAGGCATGTTACAAATGCAGAGTCTCGTTTGTTAACAAAGGATGGTATAATGCATGAGTGGGTTATTAAAATTGAGGCTGTAAAATGAAAAGGGACGATACAAAACTACTGAGCGCACTACAAACAGCATTGATGGCGTTGGCCAACGACATTGGCCGCAATCCCGACACTGCCGCCGAGCGCTACACTAACCTAAGCATCATGCTAAATAATGTTCAACTAGCAACAACTACGCTCAGAAAAAATTTAACACTAATAAATCTTGGCTGCACAGTCGAAAAACCAGCCAGCCTAGACATTAGCCATTTACCAGGATTTGAAGAAATAGATAGCATGGTCGAAAAATGGGAAACAGAGGGTTCCAGTGTAGATGCTGAGCTTGTGTTCGAAAATCTAGAAAAGGGTAGAAAAAATAACACGCTAAAGACCGATATTACTAGTAGCCCAATAAAGTATCAATTGCACGAAGAAAATCATAAATTCATTGAGCAAATAAATGGTACAGGAAAGGTTAGGGTTGGCCGTTTCATAAATGGCGAATTTAAGCCACAGATGCCTGGTGTGGGCGAGTAATAAGGACTCATACTGAACACCTCTACAAGTGCTGATTTCAGGCATTCAAAACCATGAATAAAAAAATAAAGCTTCATACTGGATTCAGTCGAATTTGATTGCAGGGTATGTTTTAAGTAATAAAGTTGCATACTAGAATTTTGAAAAGTTACCAGATTATCAGATTTTGATGGAGGCAGTTAACGGCCAGCGGACTAAACCGCTATCGCGGTAATGGTGCCAACTTCTACATCTCCATATTACCCAAGCCTATTAGCAATATCTTATCCTAGAACAGGGACAGAATGCCCCGTCTAAGATAGG
>MABF01000355.1 GCA_002163025.1 'Osedax' symbiont bacterium Rs2_46_30_T18 | reverse complement strand
GGGGAATACTGATTGTGAATAAACGAGATAACAAAATACATCCGGATGTTGTGGCGATGATCAATCATTACAAATTTGATCAGCTTCCCGTTGAAGGAACTTTGTATAAAAGTACTTATAGATCGTCTTTAAAGTTAGCGGATGGGAGCCCGGCAGGAACAGCAATGATAGGTATGTATTCGAATAGCCCCTTGAGTGTTTCTTGTTTTCATAAATTGCAAAGCGATGAAGTGTGGCATGTTTATGCTGGGGATCCCTTTCTGTTGTTGTTGCTTGTCGAGGATGGCTCAATGAGGAAGATACTTATGGGTAATCAGCCTGAGAAAGGGCAGAGCGTGCAATACACTGTCCCGGCCAATACCTGGCAAGCAGGTTATTTAGTAGAGGGTGGACGCTTTGCTTTATTTGGCTGCACCATGGCACCAGGTTTTTGTGGCAAGAACTTTTTAGCGGGTACGGCCAATGAGCTAATAGCCCTTTACCCTGAGCATCAAGAGATCATCAAAAAGTTAAGCGTAAATGGTCATGAAACCAATATGCCAACTGGTTTTGCTGATGGCTAAAAGCTGTTTATTTAACTTTGGAGGCTGCAGCTGATCAGTATCTGTTGGTCTGTTAAAGAAGCTTCAACAAGATACCTGCTATGTCTGAAATATGTCTACTGCAGATAGCGAGAAAATTACATTGAGTAGCGTTGAGCACTGTAAGGTCTTAGCATAGGCTGGTGCCAAGCGAATATTTTCAGTGTCAGATTCAGTCGCTGCTGGCAAAAAAATTACTGCGCGGGAGCCGCCGCGCAGGGGTTATCAGTTTACGACTTGATTCTATAACCGGTTTTAAAGATCCAATAAGTGCCCGCCATACACAGCGCTAAAAACAACCCTGTCATGGCTAAGCTCACGCCAATGCCTACATCCGCTACCCCATAGAAAGACCATCTAAAACCGCTGATCAGGTAGACCACAGGATTAAACAAGGTCAGTGATTGCCAGGGTTCAGGAAGCATGCTGATTGAGTAAAATGCGCCACCTAAAAAGGTCAGCGGGGTTATGATCATCAGTGGGATGATTTGCAATTTTTGAAAGTCATCCGCCCAAATTCCGATCATAAAACCAAACAAACTGAAAGTAACTGAGGTCAACACTAAAAACGCTAACATCCACAATGGGTGGACTATGGAGTAATCGACAAAGATTCTGGCGGTAGCTAAAGTAATTAACCCCAACACAATAGACTTAGTCGCTGCGGCGCCGACGTAGCCGACCACTATTTCAAAAGGCGATACTGGGGCCGAGAGAACCTCGTAGATAGTACCGGAAAACTTCGGAAAAAAGATGCCGAAGGAGGCGTTGGAGATACTCTGGCTCAACAGCGAAAGCATCACTAAACCGGGAATAATGAAAGCGCCGTAACTGATGCCGTCAATGTCTCCCATACGCGAGCCGATGGCCGAGCCAAATACCACAAAGTACAGGGAAGTTGATAACACCGGAGAGGCAATACTCTGCATTAACGTTCGCCAGGTTCTGGCCATTTCAAAATAATAGATTGCCTTCATGCCGTACCAATTCATGTCTTTTCCTCAAAGGTAAATGTTATTGCTAGTCCCGCTAAAATTTATTCAGTCACAGGTTCTCTCTTGACTAAATTAACAAAAATCTCTTCTAGCGAACTCTCAGATGAATGCAGATCTTTTACCTGCAAGTTGGCACTTGCTAATCGCTCAAGCAGTGCAGCTATTCCGTTGTCTTCCTGCTTCACATCGAAACTGTAAGTTAAACTGTAACCGTCTTTGGATTGCTGCAGATCGAAGTCATGCAGGGAACCGGGAAGCTCGGTAATGGGATGCTGCAACTGCACTTGCAAATGTTTCTTACCGAGTTTTTGCATCAGTGCAGTTTTTTCCTCGACTAAAATTATTTCCCCACTGTTGATCACTCCTATGCGGTCGGCCATCTCTTCGGCCTCTTCAATGTAGTGGGTGGTTAATAGTATGGTGACGCCGCGCTGGCGAAGTTCGCGGACCATCTCCCACATATCACGTCGTAACTCGACATCTACCCCTGCAGTGGGTTCGTCCAAAAACAGAATTTGTGGCTCATGGGAGAGAGCCTTGGCGATCATCACTCGACGTTTCATACCGCCGGAGAGTTCACGCATCTTCGAGTTTCTTTTATCCCAGAGCGATAGTTGCTTTAACAGTTTTTCCAGATAGTCATTGTCTGGTGCTTTGCCGAACAGGCCGCGGCTGAAACTGACGGTAGCCCAGACAGATTCAAAAGCATCGGTAGTCAGTTCTTGCGGGACTAAACCTATTTTGCTACGCGCAGCCCGATATTCTTTAATCACGTTGTGGCCATCAGCGCAGACTGTACCTTTAGTGGGGTTAACTATGCCGCAAATAATACTGATAAGAGTGGTCTTACCCGCCCCATTAGGACCTAACAAGGCAAATATTTCCCCAGGGTATATCTGCAAGTTAATGTCATTTAACGCTTTAAACCCGGAATCATAAGTTTTGAACAGGTTTTTTATACTGATGATAGGTTCCACAGTCTCTCCTGAGTTGGGGTAGTGTTTGGCCATTACTTGCACAGCAAACACAGCTGCCAGAATGGTGTTATGCGAGTGCCAGAGGCGCAATAGTATTGGTGAATAGCCGGGTGTGTCCAGTGTTTTCTCGGTGGGCTTTAGCTGCGCTTAGTCCGATAATTTACAACAGTAAATTACTTAGGGAACATATGATCAAGTCCGGTACGCCTCTGAATGCCCCTACGGGCGGGCTATAAAGCGGTCAGCTGCTTTGCCTACACGGACGTAGGTAAGTAGCGATAGCAGGACGCGGTAGCTTTGTTAGACAATTTGGAAAGGACTAGTCATTGCGCTGCATTGTCTGTTGCACATCTGACCGCTTTATAGTCCGCAGAGAAAATACAGGACTTGATCACATGTTCCTTAGTCAGCTGTCTTTGTGTTTGACATGGGCACTGACTACCCAGGTCAATTAATCAGACTGGGAATAGCCGTATATTTTGCCGCGTTCCTGCTGCCTCTTTTTACCTGATAGAGTAGTTTGTCCGCCTGCTCCATTACCATCAACAGATTAATATCGGTACTGGGAACAAGCTGTACAGCACCAATACTGACAGTTATTCTAGGTGCCGTACGAGAGTGCAGGTGTTCGATATTTAGCTCATTGACCACGCTGATATAATGATTGAGTATCTGTTCAGTTTTGTTATTAGCAGCCGGTAGATAGAAATAAAACTCCTCCCCACCACAGCGGTATATTTTTCCCTGTTGCTCGAACATGGCACGCTTTAGTGCATGAGATATCTTTCTCAGGGCGATGTCACCCTGCTGGTGACCGTAGGAGTCGTTGTAAGTCTTAAAGTGGTCTATATCTAAAATGCCAAAGACCATCTGGGCATTATTTAACTGCGAGGAAAGCCAGATATTGTCTGTGTCCTGAACCCACTTGCGCCTGTTGTTCAATTCGGTGAGGCTGTCTATATTGGCAATATGTTCTAATAAATTTCGCTGCCGGACTATTTCAATTTGGTTTTTTACTCTTGCGCGAATAATACTGTGGTGAAAGGGTTTGTGGATATAATCGCATCCCCCCAGTAGCAGGCCTTTCTCTTCATTTTCGACACTTTGTAAACCGGTGATGAAAATGACCGGTATATGGGTAGTGGCGGGGTTGTTTTTTAACACTTCGATCATTTCAAAGCCTGACATCTGCGGCATGACCACATCTAAAATAATCAAATCAGGCATCAACTCTAAGGTCTTAGTCATTCCCTGAGCGGCAGACTTAGCCAATATCAATCGGTAATCATCTTTAAGCAGTGAAGAGAGTACTTTCAAATTAGCGCTTTCATCATCAATACATAAAATGCTGTATTTCTTCTCAGCAGCTCGGCGCTGCATCAGATTCTGATTAGTGTCCATTGCCTGTCTCTCTTATGCTAAGTGCAAGTTTGTCAATTTTTACTAATGCGGTTTCAAACTCAAAGTCGCAGATTAATAAGTGTATTGTTTGAATAGCTGAAGAAAATTCGCTGCCGCTGGCTAAATCATATAGTTGTTTAGAGATATTTTCAGCCTCTGCATCTGCATTCGCTAGTAATTGTCGCAAAGTGTCGATCAGATCCATTGATTGCGCTATGTCGATCGCTCTGTCTACCGGTGATTGCGTACCTATTGGATAGAGATGGTCTAACTGTCCCAATAAATCGTCCAATTGTCCGGTGAGTAAACTGACAGGCCGCTGCAGCGACTGATGCTGTTGCTGTTGCTCAATTTGCTCTTCCAATTGCAGCGCATATTTCGCCAGAGCCTTAGCACCTATATAGAGAGCGGTAGATTTTAGTGAATGAATAATCAGAAATAATTGTTTCCACTGCTGTTTTGCGTATAGCTGATTGATCAGTTTACTGGTAGAGCGATGTTTATAGCAAAAGTCTTCTACCAGAGACAAATATAAACTGACTTTCCCCTGCAGTCTGTCGACGGATTGCTCAATGTCTAATTGTTTAATTTCACTCAACCGGGTCAGCATATTCAGTTCTACTTCAGTGGCCTTGAAAGAATGCATATTGACACTAGGGTTGATAGTTTTCTTAGTTTTCAAGAATTTACCAAGGGTGCTGTAGAGTATTTGCGGTTCAATAGGCTTAGTGATGTGAGCATTCATGCCCGCATCGAAACTGGATCGGGCATCACTTTGAAAAGCATGTGCGGTCATGGCTATTATAGGTAACTGCCGGGCATTGAATGAGTGTCTGATTTCCCGCGCGGCAGTAACACCATTCATGACCGGCATTTGGATATCCATTAACAGTAAATCAAAATGTTGGCTATGAACTTTTTCCAGGGCAATCTCACCGTTTTCAGCAATTTCCACTGTTACTAATGTGTCTGCCAGAAAGCCCTGCGCTACTTGCTGATTAATTTCATTGTCTTCCACCAGTAAGATCCGGTACTGGCTGAGGTCTGGAATACTCAGCTGGTCTATTTCCTGCGAGGCAATAGGGGAGCTAGTGCTGGAGACTAAATCGCTGAGTGCGTCGATTAAAGTCGCGGTGCTCAGCGGCTTTTCAATAAAGTGTGTAATACCTGCATCACAGCCCTGGGCTTTAGCCTCGTCCTTGTGATAGGCCGAGACCAGTAAAAAATAACTCGGCTGATTGTGTACTTTGTCTCTGATGCGCTGCGAAGTGGTTATGCCGTCCAGCTGTGGCATCTTCCAATCCAATATAACTAAATCGTAGGGTTGTGCCGATTTATCTGCAGCGATTACTCGCTGCAATGCCCGCTGCCCGTCTTCTACAGTGTCTGCAGTGATACCCACTGTAGCTAATTGATTAACCAGAACGTTCCTGGCCAGAGCACTGTCGTCTGCCACTAGTACTTTTAAACCACTAATTGCATCTATATCAGCATCCGCTATTAGTTGCTGCTGTTGTTGTTCACTGAGCATGAATTTAGCACTAAAGGTGAAAGTACTTCCCTCACCGAGCTTGCTGTTGACTTGGATATTTCCGCCCATTAATTCGGCTAATTCTTTACTGATAGCCAGTCCCAATCCAGTGCCCCCGTATTTTCGGGTACTGGAGGCATCCCCCTGATAAAAAGAATCGAACAGTTGCCGCTGCTCTCGCTCTGAGATACCTATGCCTGTGTCGGTTATAGAGAACTGCAGTTCACACTGAGATTGCTGTTTTTCACTGATGATAACTTTTACCAGGATACTGCCGCTGTCGGTAAACTTAATCGCATTATTAATCAGGTTAATCAATATTTGCTGTAGTCTAAGTTGGTCTCCAATCAGTGCAGTGGGAACATCTGCAGCAATATCGATGACGAATTCGAGAGATTTTTGGTGTACTTTATGGCCGCAAATATTAATGACGCGCTGAAAAGATTCCGTCAAATTGAAGCTGATCTCTTCGATGGCCAGTTTACGTGCCTCGATTTTTGAAAAGTCCAGAATGTTGTTGATCAGGCTCAATAGAGACTCTGATGCATCGATGATCTTAGTGACGTAGTCATCTTGTTCAATGCTCAAATCAGTGCGTTGAACCAGGCGGCTCAAGCCTATCACTGCATTCATGGGGGTGCGAATTTCGTGACTCATATTGGCCAGGAAGTTTGATTTAGCGAACGTTGCCTGCTCCGCTTTAAGTTTTGCCTGTGCCAGCTGGGTCGTGCGTTGTACTACTCTTTTTTCTAAACTCTGATAGAGAAAGGCGTGGGATAGCGAAACCGCCGCTTGGGAGGCGATTACATTGAGTAGTGAAATATGCCGTTGGCCGAAGGCGTTCTCGATCAGTTGGTTTTCAAGATAGACAATGGCAATGGTTTTAGCCTGGTGAATCACTGGCATACAAGCCACTGACAGTGGTTGTTTAGTCTCAAAGTATCTATCCTGACGGTACTCTGTCAGCTCAAATGGACGGTTTAGTACTTGCAGTTGCGGGTTCTCTAATACGTATTGGATAATGCTTTCAGGCAGTAATATTTTTGCCTGAGCTGTGGATAAGTGCTGATTGAGTAATACCTGGATGTTGTCTTTGTCCCCGGCGGCCTCCAACAGAAGGCTCCCCTGGTTTACATGTACTAAACAACCCCAGTCGGCACCGGCATTCTTCAGTAAGATAAGCATTAACTTTTCCAATAAATGCTCCAGGTCTAATTGCCTGGAGATTAATTGGTTTAAATCCTGCACTGTCTGCAGGTTGATCGGATCGGGTTTACGCTGCGTACTGCCGCCTCCTTGAAAGTCAAAATTGACAGTAAACCACTGACTTTGCAACTGCTCTAATTTAGCCACTGCGCCCCATTGGGCAAAGGCATTATAGGCGCTGATGATAAAGCTCTTGGCGATTTCCTGTTTGTTTTGTACTCGCCAGAATTCAGCAAAACATTCGTTGGCAACACCGAGAATGTTTTCGTAATGGTATTCTTTTGCCTGCTCAATAGCCTGGGTATAAAAGTCCACAGCGTTGGCGTATTCGCCCCTGACCCGCGCCGATTCGGCTTTCAGTAATAAGTGTTTATGTTGATAGTTAGCCCGGCAATAATTAGACCAGCCTGTTAATTGCTGTAGATATTGTTGCGCCTGAATATACAAGATGTCTGCTTCGTCAGAGGCAAAACGCAGCATAATCAGCGCGCTGTAAAAAGCGCATTCGGGAATTTTGTTTTGTCCTGGAACATAGGCAAAAACAGTTTCACTGTGGTTTAGCAGTGCCAGCTGTTGCTCGCGTGTGTCGTGGGTCAGATAGGCGTGACGGATTTTTGCACTGTAATAATAAGCTAAATGCAGCGGTGCTTGTGCGTAGTTGCGCAGAAAATCTTGCTCGTTGAATTGTGAATCATCGAATGTTTGTAAGTTATTTGTCAGACCTAACAAGCCTTTGATTGACTGCAGGGCTCCAACCCGCACACAATCGCTCATATCCTGCTGGCGGTGTTTTTGCAACAGCACGATCTCTCGTGATAAATGCTTGTGGGCAATAGATAAATCAGTTCCCAGGGCTAGTGAATCACTGGCGCGGACAGCACAAATATAGCCCAGAGTTGCCAGGTCACCGGATTGCAGTGCCAGATCGTAACTGCGCTCAAAGAAAGGCACTGATTGCTGCAGTGGTTTATTCCAGTGGTGGGTGAATGTGGCATACAGGAAATAGGTACTGGCCCTGATTAATTTGTTGTCCCTTTTATCTGCCAGAGTTATCGCCAACTGACCAAACTCGTCTCCCTGCTCATAGCGTTGGTAGACCGCGATAACAGCCAGCGCATAGTTCACATAGGCAAAAGGTGAAATGTCGTTATGGCCATGATTTAGTGACATCTCAGTCATCAAAATGCTCGACAGCAAATTTAGTGAGGTCTGGCCGCTAAGGTAGCTGGCGTACCACATGCCCTTAAGTAAATGCATCGCCGCGTCTTGTTGGGGGTCAGTCATTTGAGCTCGATTTAACAAAGTATTGATAGGTTGATCACAGATCAGCTGATCAATATTTTCAAAGCCTTGCATGAAGCGTTCGAACACCAGTGACTGCTCGTTAGGGATTGTAATCCCCAGTTCTGATAAACCCATTTTCTGTATTTCAATAGCCTCAATAAAGCGACCCTGAATTTGGTACTGGGCGGTTTGTGTGGCGTACACAGAAACTTTTTGCAATGCGCCATCAGTAACCTGCAAGGCCTTGGGATAAAGGCTCTGAGCGAAATCAAAGTCACCAGTCATATAGCTCATTTCCGCCAGCGACAAGTAGATTGTCAAGCGCTGTGCCTCAGTGGCACTGTCTTCGAGCTGGTAGGCATTGTGTAGTAGTTGGCGGGCCGAGCTAAAAGCAGAGGAGCGTTTTGCTTTATCCGCAGCTTGGATATTTAGTTGAATTAATTGTCTCAGTTGGGCGCTGCTGGCCGAGCTTATACCGGCATTTAGCTGCTCGACAATTTCAAAAATTCCAGCGTCTAATTCCTCGCTGCCAGTGGCGTTTAACAGCCGAGTTCCACACTGCCATTTAAAGGCGGCAAGTTGTGACGGGTTAATCATTTGGTAGGCCGCCTGTTGCACTTTATCATGCAAAAAAGCGAATTTGGCCTGCGCCAGTAGATTCTCATCACTCTCAAAGCGGTAATGTTCATCCAGGGGTAAAATAAAACCTTGTTTAATCATCGGCCACAAATGTTGATACGCTTGTTGCAGGTCCAGTTGACTGACAATCTGCAGTTTTTGCATTGAGAATTTGTTACCCAAGTTGGCGGCGAACTTCATGATTTCAATAGTGTCAGCGGGAAGCTTGATCAGCTTACTGAGCATTAACTCCACCACATTTGAGGTTGCCGACATATTCTCTATCTGCTCTGTGTTCCAGCCCCACTGGCCCAGTTGATAGTCGTAAAAAATATGCCCTTCATCGTTGAGCATCAATAAGAATTGGTTGACGAAAAAAGGGTTTCCCTGAGTTTTTTGACTACATATAGAGGCCAGAGGTTTGACTGTGTTCGGCTCCAGCCACAAGCTATCGGCAATTAAATGTTGAATGTCGACCCGTGATAGCGGCTTTAAGCTAAGTTCACAAAGTTTTATCTGTGAATCTTTAATGCGTTGTCTGGTGGCCATTAGCAAATGCGTAGAATCAACTTCATTGTCTCGGTAGGCACCGATTATCATCAGGCAATTTGGTTGAAGCAGCAATTTTTCAATCAGTTTCAAAGACGCAGAATCGGCCCACTGCAAGTCGTCTAAAAAAATCACTAAAGGTTCGCCAGTCTTACTAAATGCCGCGACAAATATACATAAAGTTAACAGAAAACGGTTTTCGTTCTCTATGGCCGAGAGTGTTTCAGGGGACTCAATTGGCTGGGTGAACAGGGATTGAAGCTCGGGAATTAGTTCGATTAAAACGCTGATATTTGATCCCAACTGAGCGTGTAAATGCTCTTGCCACTGCTCGCGAGCGAGTGTATCTAGACTTAGCAGTTGGCGCATTAATAAGCGCAGTGCCTGGATAAATACAAAGTAGGGCTGGTCGGCATTAAATTGATCGCACTTACCCAGAGAGAACATCCCGCGATTGGCGGTGATAGGTTTGTGCAACTCTTTGACCAGCGCTGTCTTACCAACACCAGAGTAACCGCCGATCAGTACTAGCTCACTGCCACCGGCCGAAACACTTTTAAATTCATCCATCAGGCGTGCAATTTCGCTCTCCCGGCCGTAGAGCTTTTTAGAGATATTAAATTTTTCCGGGGAGTCGGCAGTGCCAATAGAAAATTGACTGACTCGCTGTTGACTGCGCCATTGGTCGGCGATGATCTTTAAGTCGCTGAGCAGGCCAAAGCTGCTTTGGTAGCGTTTGTCCGGGGACTTCTCTAGCAGGCATACCACTATGTTAGAAATGACCTCAGGTATCTGCTGGTCAATCTCTATCAGGGGGGTGACTTTTTGGGTAAGCTGCTTGTACATTACAGACAGTGAATCCTGATCACCATCGGCAAAAATTTGACGACCGCTGAACAGTTCATATAAAGATGCGCCGAGCGAATATAAATCACTGCGGTTGTCTATGGCCAGATTGGATCTCCCGGTTTGCTCTGGCGGGGCATAGGCGACGTTACCAATTAACTGGTTACTCCTATTAGAGGAGTCATCGTTTTCCAGCTTCGTCACTAAAGACAGATCTGTTATGTATAAGCGCTGCTCGTTTTTGGTCAGCCAAAAAGAATCGGGACAGATATTGCGGTGCAATAAGTTATTGGTATGCAGGTAATGGACGGCTTCAACTAATAAAATAGCGATGCGCAGCTTAGAGGCAAAGGTTAGCTGATTATCCTGAATATAAGTACCCAGTAATTGTCCGGGAATCGCCGGATATATAATCGTTGTATGCTGGGGGTGTTCAACCAGTTCTCTGGTGGGTAGTAACCAGGTGGAGTTTAAAGAGCGACTGAGGGCGTATTCAAGTTTAAGTTCGGCGCTCGCGTAATTCATGTGCACTGCACAATGGACGTATTTTACCAGGCAAGGTTGCTGTTGGTTATCTACAGCTTCAGCGTAGTGGATAGATTCACTGCTGGTAAGAATTTTTGTTACTGTAAAATCGGCGATCATATCTACCTTACCTTGAAGCTCTTTTAAAAATGCAAAATTGCTGCGGCACCTCCCTGTGCCAAAGAAGCGCTAAATAAGTCAACCCAGAAGGTCGTAGACTGATTTAGCACTGTTTAATCTTTCAGGTAAAAAATCTTTTCCGGGTAGCCGCAAATTGCCCTGGATGCCCTAAAACCTGCTACGACTGTTGACTCAACACAGCCAATGTTCAAAAATCCGTTGTCAGTCCAGTCACCGGTAATGATCAGATTGGAAAAGTCAGTTTTATCTGCTGCGATTCTGTAATCATTAGTGGTTGCTACAGAGAGAACGTAGCGCTCACTAGGGTTGATAGCCGCGTGCCAATACTGACTGTCAAAGCGCTTGACCCCTATGATTTCACTGGCACTGTTGTCATTCAAATCCACCAATTGTTGCCATTGTAAACCGCCATCGCTGTTGCTGATATAAGGCCACAGATGCCCCGTATGTTTGCTTAACCAGTTGATCGCATTTTCTTTAACACGCAAGTGCTCCCGAGCCGGGAAATCGTGATCGCTAAAGGGAGGAATCTGCCTGGGTTCATCCAAGTTGTTACAAAAATAGGCGACTGATCCCGGTAAATGATTCTCTGGCCAGCTCTCTCTGGGCAAGGTCTGGCTCATATCCGCCCAAGTATTAAAGGGATCTTCGTAGGCATCCATAACTGGACTGGCTAGTTTCCAACCGGTCTCTTCCAGGTTAGGCTTCAACCACAGCTGCATTGCCTGAGTCTGAGAGCTCTGAACATATTTCAACATGTCGCTCCAGCTTGGGCTGACTGCAGCTAGTTCTGGCGTTATATAAGGTAGTGCACCGATAGAAATTCCCAAAATCACCTGATCAAAATCAACCCCGCACTTCAGAGTCTTAGCTGCCACTGGCTGCCATGGACTCCAGGGGGATTCCAAATTAATTTGCTGGGCTTTCAGGTCTGCCCCTTGTACTAGCTGTGAGTATCTGGGGTCTTTAGGCCAACAGTCCAGACCTTTAACAGCAATCAAAGGTTGATAGTCTGTTGTCGGGTCATGCAGTGTCGCTTGTACCTCAATGCTAATATTATCTATGCTGTTATTATCCTTGCATAGCCCCAAGTTACTGACTCTACTGAAAAATTCGAATTTCACACCGCGCTTTAACAGCGCCTGATACAGAGGTACTATGACAGTCTCTCCCATACCTGCCTGCATTTTCCAGAAGATAGCGCCTTTGTATTGACCACAGCTCAAGAAGTAGGCGTGTAGTAATGTACCGGCTGAAATATTGCCGCCACAGAGGGAATCGCCAGTGTCTCCTTTCGGGAAAGCCAGATACAGATCGTAGAACGAGCGAACAATTGCTGAGCAGACGACGTTCTCCGGTGTGTTATTTTTTCTTAGCCACTGCCGGAAATCGTATTTATCGATACAGTTCCAACCCAGCAGAAAAACATGGTCGGCACACATGCTCTTGATCACATGCAGAGCAAAACTACCCGCTAGCAGTAACTGCCTGACGCTTTGTAAAGAATAGGCGGTTGGACCGAACAATTGCTCATAGATAGACAGCATGGCTTTGATGATAGCCTCAATATCGCCAATCACAGCACCGAGTTTTTGCAGGTCTTTTTCAACCCCGTGCAAGGTTTTATCCAACAA
>MABF01000289.1 GCA_002163025.1 'Osedax' symbiont bacterium Rs2_46_30_T18 | reverse complement strand
TCTATAAGTATCTTGCCTGGTTGGTCATTCTTATATCCATGATTCAAAGAATTTAAGGTCAAGTTAGTGATAATCTGTGACCAGGCGCCGGGGTTAGAGTAGACAACAATAGATTCATCGCCGCTGACTATGACCTCTACACAAGTTCGACGGATTTCTGGTCTCAGGCTGAGGATAGTTCTCTTGATGTAATCCAATAAGTTAAACTCGCGCATTTCTTCACTGGACACATCCACAGCAACCAGTTTGAAATTACTGATAAGCTCGGAGGCACGATCTAAATTTGCCAGTATAATTTCCAGTGACTGCCCTGTACTTGCTAAATATTTATTCAGTTTCTTTTTGGTTAATTGCTCTGAGTTAATCGCCTCGTTAACTTCTTCATTTTCGTCTTTTAAAAAGGAACTGGCGGTTATACAAATCCCAATAGGAGTATTTAACTCATGGGCCACTCCGGCAACCAATCGTCCCAGAGAAGCCATTTTTTCAGATTCCACCAGCTGATCTTGGGTTCCCAGCAAGTTATTTAAAGTCGACTGCAGCTCTTCAGTACGTTCTCTGACTATAATTTCTAACTTGTCTTTATGTAACCGCAATTCTTCTTCAGCTATTTTTCTAACACTGTAGGCGTGATTAAGGCGCATTTTCTCTTTGTATAACTCTAGAAAAACACTGACTTTACTGCGCACGATCTCTTCGTTGATCGGTTTTACTAAATAATCTACGGCTCCGCTTGAATAGCCTTTAAACTCAAATGTCTCATCCCGGGCGAAAGCGGTAATAAAGATTACCGGGATGTGACAAGTTTTGGGGTGATCCAGCAACAGGCTTGCCGCTTCAAAACCATCCATGCCAGGCATTTGTACGTCCATTAAGATCAAGAAGAAGTCATGTCGATGAGCAATTGCAAGAGCCTGTTGTCCAGAGAGAGCTCTGACAAATGTTAAGTTTAACGACTCTAAAGTGCGTTCATAAACCCGATGATTATTGGGTTCATCGTCGACTATTAAAATTTTTGGGTTAAACTCTTTCACAGATCCCCCAACAACAATGTGCCTTTATAAGCCGCTGCGAATACAACATTTTAATGGGCTGCTTTTTGTCAGAAACAGTGATTAGCGTGTATTGGATAGGTGTTATTGTAAATTTAAGCACAGGCAGAGCACCTATAAATTCTGTATTTGGCATCGATGCTCTCAAACACTGCATGCATTGCGGCGGATCCCAGTGCCTCCTCTCTACCCAATATAAGATATCCCCTATCAATTAAACTACATTTGAACAGGTTTAGAGCCAATTGCTGTAACTGATGATCAAAATATATCAGCACGTTTCGACACATAATTAAGTGCATCTGGGCAAACTCTTTATCTTTAACTAAATTGTGGTTGGCAAAGGTAATATGTTGCCGTAGTCCCTGATCAAACTTTATATGCTCATGTTTAGTATGATAATAATCAGTCAGTTTTTTTTTGCCTCCAGATTTTTTATAACTCTTTTGATATTTCGACATATGTTGCTGCGAATATATTCCCTCCTTAGCCACCGCCAGAGAATGGTTGTTAAAATCAGTCGCATACAACTGAGAGCGCTCCAGTAAGCCCTCTTCCTCTAACATAATCGCCATCGCGTAGACTTCTTCCCCGGTTGCGCAACCCGCGTGCCAGATGTTAATTCGCGAGTAAGTTTTTAGCCTTAAAAACAACTGGTTACGAATACTTTTAAACACTAGTGGATCGCGGAACATCTCAGTCACTGTGACTGACATATCATTGAGAAAGAGATTAAAATAATCGGGGTCGTGCATCACCTTTGCGATCATTTGCGAAACATTTTCCAACTCAGAGTGCTCTACACGGTAGCGTATACGCCGTTCAATCGACCCCCTGGCATAGTGGCGAAAATCGTAGCCATAGCGAAAATATACGGCTTCTAACAGCTGGTTAACTTCAAACGGGACCGTATCGATTTCTTTCATTAGTTAATATGCTCAGACCTAACTCAGGCTGTCGAAACCCATTATCAATAGCAATCCATTAAAATTCTATGCGGTAAATTCTGAATCTTGTGCTACTGACAGCACAAGTGCTGTAGGCTGCCTTGAAGCTGAGGGTAAAAACCTGTTCGCAACATTTAGTAAAGTTAAGGGGAATGGGATGCCTTTGGCTGCACTGCCTAGATCTCTGAATACTCAAAATTCCTCAGCTGCACCGGACTTGTTCGCATGCTCCTGGGCCCTGGGGCCGAGGTAAGCGTTGCAATTAGCAATTATATTTCACAAAGGTTTATAACAATTTAATAGACACTGGTAATATTATGTTCCCCTACTAATAGATATGACACCATGAAAAATAACCCAATCAAATCCCTGCTGGTAGAATTGATCCTTTTAGTCCTGATGATGGCATTGATCCCTTATATTATTTCTGTCGATATCACTGTTTTAAAAAATGGCCTCTCTGAAATATCCATCACTGAGTTTACTCAGGAGAGTTTTATTTTTATCGCCGCGTTAGTCTTCTTTTTGAAACTCAAATCAGAGCCGCAATCCCGGGGGTTATTAGTTCTGATCTGCGGCTTATTCAGTATGATGTTTATCCGCGAAGGTGATTACTATTTAGATTTTGTCTATCACGGCTTTTGGAAAGTCCCAGTGCTGCTAGTGCTGATCAGCACGCTGTTTTATAGCTATAAATACAGAGCGACTATTATTGGGCCGCTAAATCAGTATAAAAACACTAAGACCTTCACGTATATCTTTATCGGTTTTCTAATCACTGTCGTCTTTAGCAGGCTGTTTGGCACCGGCAGTTTATGGATAGAACTCTCCGGCAGTACTGACAGCGGTTTTATCAAAACAGTCGTGCAGGAAGGATTAGAATTGTTTGGATACGCCCTGATCTTTATAGGATCCGTATTGCTACATTTAAGCAAATCGACTGACAAGTAGACTAGTAGCAAAGCCTGCATTAGCAGGCTTGCTATTTAAAAGGTAGAGAGTATTAACAGCAGTGCGATAACCCACATCGTACTACCGACCAGTATGTCCAACTTTTGCCAGCTCTTCTCACTGTTAAACCAAGGCGCTAGCGCTTTGCCCCCCACGACCAGGATTAGAAACCAGAGTGCAGAGGAGACGCTTGCCCCCAGAGCAAACCAGATTGGTTGATTGTCAGGCAGTTGCCCACCTATGCTTCCCAGTAATATCACCGTATCTAAATATACATGCGGATTTAATAAGCTCAACCCCGTGGTAGTCGCTATCGCCGCAGCCACTGTCATCGCTTTTACCGAGTTCGTCGCCAATCCCTTAGGCGAGAGCGCACGGCGAAAAGCAATGGCTCCATAGACAAACAAAAACGCCGCACCGAAGTAACTGGCTAGAACGATCAGCACTGGAACTGCTGTGATCAGTGCCCCCAGTCCCAATACCCCAGAAAAAATAAGGATCACATCAATCACTACGCAGACAGAGCCTACGACAAAAGCATGTTGTTTACGCAAAGCGCTACTCAACACAAATGCATTTTGTGTACCAATGGCCATAATCAGACTAGCGCCAATACCCATGCCTTTAAGGAAAGGGAAAAACCACATAAATATTACCTCTGTTGTTATTGTACAAGATGGCATCACTATGCTTAAGGGGTTATCATAAGTAAAATTAAATATTTTTCAAACTGATTAATATTTCTAATAGAGAATCACAAAATGATTGATCCTAAAGGACTAAGTGCATTTATCGCTATAGTTTCTCAAACTAGCTTTGAGCAGGCAGCCGACACTCTTTTTATTACTCAATCGGCAGTTTCACAAAGACTCAAGCTATTAGAGCAGACTTTAGGACAGACTCTGTTAATTAGGTCTCCGGCTATAAAACCGACTCCCGCAGGACAAGCGCTACTAAAATACGCACATAATTTAAGCCAAATTGAGCGCTCATTAGCTCAAGAGTTAGCCCCAAAAAAACAATTACAGTGGTTAAAGGTCTCTATTGCCACTAACGCAGATTCACTGTCTACCTGGCTACTAAGCGCTCTGGCCCCCTGGTGTCAGCAACATAAAGTACTGTTAGATCTGCGGGTAGATGATCAAGATCAAACTCATCAACTATTGCGTAGCGGCGAGGTGCTAGGCTGCATCAGCTCAGTTGAACAACCCACTCAAGGCTGTACTAGTACCGCCCTGGGCAGTATTAATTATCACGGCATCGCCAGTGCTGACTTCCAAAGAAAGTATTTTGCCAAGGGCGTCAATAAACGCAGCTTGCAAAAAGCGCCCACTGTAATTTTTGGCCGCCATGATTTGTTGCAACATCAGTATTTAAAGCAGTTCTTTTCACTGGATGCCAATCGACAACTGCAACATTTAGTGCCCTCTTCAGATGGCTACCTGGAATGGATCAGATTGGGAATGGGCTTTGGCATGGCACCAAAACTGCAAATGCAGCACCTATTGGATAGTGGCGACTTAGTGCTTATTACCCCTCAACACAGCATTGCAGTGCCTCTCTATTGGCAGCAATGGGGTATTAGCACCGAGTTAAGCCGGTCTCTGGCAGAGCAGATACAGCACTTTGCCACTATCGCTCACAGCCACGATCTCAACTTAAACTAACGCCGCTGTCAGAGGATAGCGGCAATCCACAGCAGAGGTAGTCAATCGGGAATGCCCCATCATTAGGACGTTGCAAATTGATACCTCTGATTACAAGCCATTTAGAAATAAGATTTGGAAAAATGGGTTAAATGAGCTCTTTTAGACTGATTCGACAATGCTGTTTATGTCCTTGTACTGTCTCTGCATTCAGCATGCTATTAATAATCGCCTGTTGCAGTGACTCTATCGCCGAATCAAACACCCGATCGATTTGATTTTCCGGGTAGCGCGTAACAGTGCCCATGGCCTCCTCTGTATGGCATACCTGATTAGCGGTGCTAAATGCCAGGCAAATATCGCCACTGCCGGTGCCTAACTGACTTCCGGTTTTTGCCAGCGCCACCACTGAGCGCTTAGCTAAACGCTTTAACTGCCTGGCATCTAAAGGTAAGTCTGTGGCAATGATCATAATAATAGAGCCATTATCTGCGCCCTCCAATTCGCTGAGGCGCTTCGCTAACTGCTGCTGCAGTTTATGCTCCAGCTCCTTGGAGTAATGACTAAAATCTTGCAGTCTGCCCATGTTTGAAAGCACCAGCGCACCAATACAGTATTCGACCCCATCTTTTTGCATCATACGTGAAGCGGAGCCTATTCCACCCTTAAGTTTATACGCTGACATTCCCCTGCCCGCTCCGACACTACCCTGGGAAAAATCGACCGAGGCATTCTCAATGGCTGCAAACACATCTTCAGTTTTCACATGTTGGCCGCGAATATCATTTAAATATCCATCGTTACATTCCAACACCAGTGGGTTCACCGTTCCCGCTGCACCTATCTGTAAATTATCTTTGAGCATATACTTAATCAGTGTATCGCTGGCAGTGCCCACTGAAAGAGTGTTGGTTAACAGTATTGGTGTCTCTAATTGCCCTAACTCCGCTACTTGCATTAATCCAACCGACTTGCCAAAACCATTAATGACTTCGACAGCGGCGACGCACTTGTTTTCGAAGGTATTGCCCTGATGCGGCAGTATGGCGGTTACCCCTGTCTGTATATCTGCATTATTCAAGGTGTAATGACCGACACTGATGCCCGGCACATCGGCAATAGAGTTGAGTAATCCTGGAGTATATTTCTCTGAGTACATCTGCTTTTCCTACGGCTTAAGGTTTGAGCAAGATGCTATTAGATCGAAGGGTTTAAGTAAAATAGAATTGTTGCAATGATATCTCTAGTGCGTGTTAGGCCTGTTAGAAAATTGTAAGCAACTGAATGCATGTCTTGATTTTAATATCTATAATGACGAGGTAAGACTACCCCGTCACTGGCAGAAAACGTGGAGTAATAGCTCTGTTATCAGAGTTGCAGCGACGCCTCGCCGAGCCCCGAAAAACTAACGCTGATATAATCACCCGCCTTTGCCCGCGGATAGCCACTCCAAGTGCCCGATGTGATCCAACTGCCCGCAGTTAACGTATAACCGCGATTAGTGCCCTGATTAACACCAGCACATAACAAACTGGTTGGGTCTTGCTGTGGGTGACTGCCAGAGTCTTCTACAATCAACTGCCGATTGATAAACAGCTGTACCTTTTGCCTGGCATAGTCGATGCTCTGCCAATCTTTGATGGCATCGCCTATGGCTAACGCACCGTTCATTTGATTATCTGCCAAGTGCAGTGTTTCTGAGGCTGTAAGCCAATTCTGTAACCGGGAGTCGAGAATTTCGATAGACACAGCGATCGCGTCAATGCCGGCAAAAACTTGCTGTTCGCTGTAGGATTGTCCAGGCAAAAAATCTGTGTTTAATCGATAGGCCAGCTCCGCTTCTACATGCAGGGCATTAAACTGCCGGTCGCTGTAATCCGCCGGACTCTGCTGACTGTCTTGACTGGCAATAGGCGCAATAAACACCTCGCCATCATTCATCAAACCGATCTTCCAATGTTTTGGATTGGGGTCTAAATATTGCATTTTTTGCTGCTGTACAGCATAAGCTTGATCTACGCTTAAGCTTAGATCTGTGTTAATCACAGCTCTAAGGTTACAAGCAGTGGTAAGCTCAGCTGCTAGTTGTTTGATCTGAGGCAATGTTAAAAATCTCTTGTGAGGTTAGCGACGAAAATGCAGCTTAACAATCGTTAGCAAGCCGCCGATTGAGCTTTGAGCCCCCAAAAGGAGGCATATTCGGCTAAATTTGTGCTTAAAATCGCAATTGCGTTAAAAAGCCAAAGTGATAGATTTAGTGGCACAGTAACTGCGCAGTGCTTGCAAGCCTTTTTCCCGACCGATACCTGAACGCCGATTGCCACCGAAAGGCACCTCAATGCCACCTGCCCAGTAGTCGTTAACGGTAATCTGACCGGCATCGATAGCGCGGCTGAGCTGCATCGCCGAGCTGATATTTTGCGTATAGATACCTGCAGCTAAGGCAAATTGGGTACAGTTAGCCGCTTCGATTGCCTGCTCCAGAGAATCGACTACCTGAACGCTGAGTACCGGACCAAAGATCTCCTCTTGAACCAGCTCATCATCCATGGGAACGTCATCCATGATCGTAGGTTCAAAGAACCATCCATCAGCAGTTTCTGCGCTGTGCATTTTATTACCACCGCAGGCTACTTTTATACCTCTGGCTCTGGCACGATCGATAAATCCGGCGATTTTATCGAGTTGAGCCTTAGAATTTATCGCTCCGAAATTTGGATTATCCAGAGAGTGACCAGGCTTTAATGCCGCGGCTTTTTCGACTATCTTGTCGACCAACTGGCGGTGAATTTCCCGGCTCACCACTAGGCGCGACCCCGCTGAACAGATTTGTCCCGCATTGTAGAAAATAGCCCAGAGTACCCCCTCGGCAGTTTTTTCAATGTCGCAATCTGCCAGCGCCACTATTGGAGACTTTCCGCCTAGCTCTAAAGTGACACTAGTGATATTGCGCGCCGCAGCCTGCATCACTAAAACACCGGTATCGACGGAACCGGTAAAAGTTACATGCTGGACTTTGGGGTGGTTGACGAGTGCCGAGCCCGCCTCTGCGCCGGTGCCATTGACCACATTGTAGACTCCGTCGGGTAAGCCGGCAGAGCGCAACACTTCAGCTAACATCAGTGCCGTTAATGGAGTCTGCTCTGCAGGCTTAACGACTGCAGTACAACCTGCTGCCAGTGCCGGTGCAACGCCTCTTATGGTTGTCGCTAAAGGATAGTTCCAGGGAATAATATGTGCAGTTACACCCACAGCTTCCAGAGTAGAAAATGAATAATTTCCCTCTCCCAAGGGGAAGCTATCGCCTTGAATTTTATCAGCGCAGCCAGCGTAGTAACGCAGAGCCGATACTGAGCTGGCAATATCGCCTTGGGCTTCAGCCAGAGGTTTACCGCTATCTAACGCTTCTACAACACAAAACCTATCCGCTTGCTGCTCTAACAAGTCAGCTGCCCTGGACAATATTTCCCCGCGGCGGCTCGCTTTAGTGAGTTTCCAGACATTGTGAAAGGCACTGCTTGCAGCCTCTACCGCCAGATCCACATCCTTTTTTTGCGCAGCACTGAAACTGGCAAAAACTTTACCACTGGATGGATCCAATGTGTCCATTGTCTGACCGTTGTGTGCATCACTCCAGTTACCATCAATATATAACTTGCTCGGCAGCCCTTTAAGGCTACCGGTATTTTTATATTCAGCGACTAACTGGTCAATTTGCTGTGACATGCAATTTCCTTAAAATTCATCATATTTATAGGGTCAGTGGATTAAAACCTTGATCCATTAAAACTCACTTGATAGTCGGCACTGGCCAACCACTGGGAATCTATTTCAACCCCCCAACCAGGAGCTTGCGGCAAGATTAATTGCCCCGCTTTTATCTCATAGCCAGGACTAAATATGCCCGCCTGCCACGGATAGTAATCCAGGCCTTCAATGGAATACTCGATATATTTACCGGCGTTGGGGATGGCAGCCATTAAATGGGCCGAAAAAAGTGTTACCAAAGAGAGATTTGCACAATGTACGGTACAGGGGACACCCGCCTGTTCAGCCATTTTCGCCACCTGCAAGGTACGGGTAATGCCGCCCATATAACAGACGTCCGGCTGAATAATATCAACCACCTTTTGACCGATGATCTGCTGCCATACATTGATATTATTGTCTTGTTCGCCCCCTGACACATCGATATCCAGCGCGGCACTAACTTTTTTAGTCGCCTCCAACTCCCAGTATGGGCAAGGTTCTTCGAAGTGTGAAACGCCGTAATCCTGAAGCATTTTCCCCACTTCAATGGCTTTATCCGCACTGTAGGCGCTGTTGGCGTCAACCAGTAAAGTCACATCATCACCGAGACTTTTGCGGATATGTTTAACAATCGCCTCAGTACGGCCCGGCCATTCATCGATATCGTGACCGCATTCTCGACCGATTCTAAACTTGAAGGATTTGTAGCCAAACTCTTCCCGAAGGCGAATGAAACGTTCCGCTTCTTGCTCTGGAGTGATGTCGCGGCGCATGCTAGAGGCATACACTGGGAATTCTGTTTTATCACTGCCCATTAGCGCAGCGACACTTTTTCCTGCCGCTTTACCATGAATATCCCAAAGTGCAGTATCTAATCCGCACAGTGCTCTATACAGATAAGTACCCGGAAACTTATGTTCGCGCTCCAGTATATGTTGGCTCAGTGCCGCCAGATCAGTTGCGTCTTGTCCCAAGGCATGCGGCGCTATGTGACGGTGTACAACTTGCGAAGTAATATCCGCGTTATAAGGGGATACTTGACCCCAACCCTCATGGCCATCTGCGGTACGGACCCGAACAAAACCTACATATTCGTTGCTGAAGGTTTCTATACTGGCTATTTTCATAGTTAATTCCCAGATTAGTAAATTGATCTGAGCATTATGAACTGGAATTAAGACCAAACCAAACGAAGCATTCTCACCCTAAGGCATGTATTTATTTGTAGATATACTGATATATAAAGACTACCCTTACAGCCTTAGGCTGCACTGAGATCAATTTCTAACAGCATCAGCAGGGTAAAATTGGAGTCATTATGAACTACCAGCTTCCACCATTAAATTGGCTGCGCGCGTTCGAAGCAGCTGCACGTTACAATAATTTCACTACCGCCGCTAAAGAACTTAATTTAACCCCTGCAGCGGTGAGCCATCAAGTACGCTCGCTCGAGGACCATCTGGGTATTGCGCTGTTTGAAAGGTTAGCGCGCAGTTTGCGGCTGACCGACAAAGGTCGTGCCTACTTACCGTCAGTGCGCCATGCCTTTGAAGACCTTTCCGCGTCAACCATCGGCTTGTTTGGTGCCAAAGGCAAGCAAACCATCAACATCCGCTGTACAGCTGCGTTTTCTGTACTTTGGCTGGCACCCAGGCTAAGCGATTTTCTGGATCAATTCCCGAACATTGATGTGCGTATGGATACGGCAATCTGGACAGAAGCGTTAGAGCAGGCTGACATCGATGTCGATATACGTTTTGGCAGTGGTCACTGGAGTGGCTTTAACGCCCAGAAACTATTACATTTGCCCTCAGTGATTGTTGCAACCCCAGAAACGGCAAAACTGCTGAATAGTCCTATACTTGAAAAAAAGCATTTGTTGTCTACTGTTCGCTGTACCCAGATCGTCGGTTGTGAGGGACGCTGGGAAAAAATCCTCAAACAGCATTTCAACGACTGTGGGTTAAAGGTCTCAGTGACGGTGGATACATCGCTAATTGCATTGCAACTAGCTTGCTCTGGATCATCTTTGGCGCTCGTGCAAAAAAGCTATGCACAGCCTTACATAGACGATGGACGACTGGCAAAAGTATTAGACGGAGAGTTTATCTATGACGAATCACACTATGTACTGATTCCCGACCATGAGGGCCGTGCCAAGCCCGAAAGCTTACTGTTTCGCAACTGGTTAGTGGCCCAGGCAAAACTTGAGGCAGAGTGATCTGCCCCATGGCAATGGCAATTAAACCTGTACATCTGCCAGGATTAAGTCAGCGCCTTTTTCTGCGACCATTATTGCCGCCGCGTTAGTATTTCCGGAGACTAATTCCGGGAAGACAGACGCATCAATTACACGCAAAGACTCCACTCCGTGAACCTTCAGATGAGAGTCGACCACACTACCCAGTGGGTCTGGGCCCATTTTGCAGGTGCTGCTAGGATGAAAACAGGTCCATGCGTAGCCGCGGATATCATCGATAAGCTGCTGGTCGCTTTGGCAGTCCAGACCCGGGCGCATCTCTTCAACAATGATATCTTTGAGCGGCCCGGTCTCTG
>MABF01000096.1 GCA_002163025.1 'Osedax' symbiont bacterium Rs2_46_30_T18 | reverse complement strand
CCTCCTAGAGCTATCATTTACTCAGTCCTTTAATCCCTTTAACCTATTTGTGACACCCATGTGCAACATCCGTCTAGATAAATGGCATTAGCCTTCACTTCCAGCTAAAATGCCTAGCCAATTATGTCCTACTGTTTATTTCAAGAATTAGGTGTCACCCGTTATATGAGCACAGCAACGCAAAAGATCGAATTATTAGCCCCTGGTGGTGATGTTGAAGCAATTAAGGCGGCTATTGTCGCTGGCGCCAATGCGGTATATTGCGGCCTCGATATCTTTAATGCACGTAATCGAGCCACCAATATCTCTTTTGATGAACTTACTGGTATATTGAAACTTGCGCATAAGTACAACTGTGAAGTTTTTCTTACCCTTAACGTGGTTATTCTTGAACAGGAAATGGCCGGCTTATTTAAGCTGTTGAACAAGTTGGTAAACACGCGTATCGACGGCATTATTGTGCAGGATTTGGGACTATTTAAGCTAGTTAAAAAACATTTCCCAACGCTAGATATCCACGCCTCTACTCAGATGACCACGCATAACCCCGGGCAGATTTTATTCTTAAAACAAGCGGGTGCGTCTCGTGTTAATTTGTCCCGCGAACTAAATCTCCCTGAGATCAAATCATTAACCGCTCTGGCCCATGACAACCAAGTTTTAACAGAAGTGTTTGTGCACGGCTCTTTATGTATTGCCTTTTCGGGCCAGTGTTATTCAAGTTCGGTCAGTGTTGGTAACTCAGGCAACCGTGGTCGCTGTAGCCAGGCTTGTCGCGATGAATATGAACCGGGTAAAACCGGCAATAGATTTCCGCTGAATTTAAAAGATAACTCGGCTTATTTTGACCTCCCGCAACTGGTCGAAGCAGGTGTCGACTCCTTAAAAATAGAAGGCCGTATTAAAGGCGCTCACTACGTCTATACCGTGATTGATAGTTGGCGCCAAAATATTAATCAGTTTATTGAAACAGGTAAACTGCGTGAAGATGATTCTAATTTACATAAAGTGTTTAATCGTGATTTCACCAACTCCTTCTTAACCGGTGACTTAAGCAAGGATATGTTTATTGATAACCCTCGCGACCACAGCGTGATACATGCAGTGCAAAGCAGCAATGCTATTTCCGCGGTGCAGATCCATGATGTAACACAAGAGCTTTACGAAGATAAACAAGCACTTGGAGCGACACTCGAAGACAAAATAAAGTACCTTAGTATTGCTAAACAAAATATAACCATTAAGTTTTCAGGCGCGCTAGCCCAGCCTTTAACTGTCACAGTGATCATTGAAGAGCACACAAAAAACGCGCATGCACCGATTATTGCAACATCGACTTCGCGATTAACCCCCGCTGACAACTCACCATTAGATCAAGCAACACTAGAAAAGCGTTTTAAAATTTTTAATAATTCAGACTATATTATTGAGCGTTTTGACTGCAGCGAAATGGCCGAGGGGCTGAGTGTACCCTTTAAAGAATTAACCGTCTTAAGAAATCAAATCGCCTATCACCTAAACAATGATACTGCAGTGATCGCCCCTGTTGATCTACCTAAATTAGTGTCGCAACCTAAGCTTGAAAATGGCCGAGTGGGCAATAAACCGCTACTGTCAATTTTGATCAGTGATGAAAAAGATTTTTATCTGGCCGATGCAACAGATGCGGATGTTTACTTTAAACTGCCTGAAAGTTACAAAAAAGAATCGCCGAAATACAGCGATATACTTAACGCCAACCCCAAACTTATTCCCTGGTTTCCCGCTGTATTAATCGGCAAAGATTACATAGAAGCGGTTAAGATTCTTGAGCAGGTAAGGCCGAAGAAAATTGTCAGTAATAATACCGGCATAGCCTATGTGGCCAATCAAATGGGTATTGAGTGGATTGCCGGGCCGTTTTTGAACACCACCAACTCTTATGCGTTAATGACTTTAAAAGAAGAGTTAAATTGTGCGGGTGCATTTATTTCTAATGAAATAAATCGTAACCAAATCAAAAACATTGCACGCCCTGCAAACTTCAAAATGGTTTACAGCATCTATCATCCTATTTTGATGATGGTCAGCCGTCAGTGTTTCTTCCAGCAAACGGTTGGCTGTAAGAAACCCACTATCGAAGACGGTTGTATGCTTAAGTGCACCAAAGCCACGACCATTACCAATGTGAAAGGCGTGTCGTTTGCAGTGGATAAACAAAGAGGTGGTTACCCGAGCATTTATAATCACGAGCAATTTTTAAACCTGGATATCATTAACGATCTAGAAGAAGTCTTTGATGAGTTCTTTATTGACCTGACTGATATTGGCAGTGGCTCTAAAGAAAAATTAGATAAACTGCAACTACTCAAGCATTTTGAAAATGTACTCAGTCATGATGAGCAGATTAATACGCTTGCACAGGCTCATCTCAACCATATGGTCACCATTAAAACCAATGCCCAGTACAGTCAGGGATTATGATCGAGCCGAGTGGGTCCAATAACTTTCCAATATTGTACTCACTGCAAAACTGCCCGTATGCCATGCGGGCACGTATTGCACTGCTGCTTTCAGAACAAACCATTATCATCCGCGCCATCAGCTTGAAAAACAAACCGCTGGCAATGCTTGAAGCATCGCCTAAAGGCACCGTGCCTGTTTTGATTTTGGCCGATGGCACTGTCATTGAAGAAAGCATCGATATAATGCATTGGGCACTAAGACAAAACGATCCCAATAATTTATTATCTCAAGCGCAACCCGACACCCACCAGGCGATTATTGCGCTAATTCAACGCGGTGATGATCAGTTTAAACATCCCCTTGAGCAATATCGCGCCGCTAAACGCTATCATCGTGACACCGAGTTAAAATGGCGTCAGCAGTGCGAAGTATTCATTCAAGAACTTGAACAACGCTTAACCGATAATGGCTTTTTTATTGGAAATAGTGTCAGTTTGGCCGACTATGCTTTTATTCCTTTTATGCGTCAGTTTGGACGTGTTGATCGAAAATGGTTCGCCACTGCACCCTACCCTAAAGTAAAAGCTTGGCTAAGCACTCAATTACAGAGCCACCTGTATGCAAGAATGATGAAAAAGCATGAACTTTGGAGTCAAGAGACACAGAGCTGCTTACTTTGACAGGCTGCAGGCACCCTCTGTCCAACCTACTACCCTGCCTTTAAATCGGCAAATTTGAAGTATATTTAACTCTTTTCAGGGCAAAATTGGAGTTTACCGAAGCGACATTGGGCAAGTGCGCCAAGGTTTGTTTTAGCAGGCGCTCATAGTGTTCAACGCTACTCACTACCACTCGTAATACATAGTCTTTTTCACCGCTGGTAGAATAACATTCTACGATTTCGGCGACTTGTTGCACCGCCGATTCGAAGGCGATCAGCGACTCTTCTAAGTGATCCTTTATTCTGATGTAAGCATACACAGTCACATTCAACCCCAATTGTTTCGGGTCTAACACTATTACTTTGCCTTGAATGATCCCCTGTGCTTCTAATTTCTTCACCCGTCGCCAGCAAGGAGTGTGAGACAAACCCACCTTTTCACCTAATTCGGTCATAGAATATTCGGCGTTTTGCTGCAGTGCGCGCAGTATTTTAAAGTCAAAGTCATCGAGCCCACCTGAAACATCCATCCTAATACTCCATGTTATTTGTATTTATTATCCTAATTACTATCGCATAGTTGTTAAATTAAACAAAATATTCTCACTGCTTGAGGAGTAAAATTATTGTCATATAAAAAATAATAATATTGCTAGCCCCTCTCTTGCTGAGGAATCTAGCTGACAAACCGAGTCCACTACATGAAAAAAACTTCTGTTTCCCTGACGGACCGCTACAACATTGAGCACGGCCGCGTTTTGATGTCCGGAATTCAGGCACTAGTGCGCCTGCCTTTAGATTTAATGCGTCGCGATCGTCAGCGACAGCTCAATACTGGTACTTTTATCTCAGGTTATCGCGGCTCGCCGCTCGGCGGATACGATTTAGAGCTGGGTCGCCAACAACAACTGTTACAGCAATACAATATTAAATTTCAGCCCGGGGTCAACGAAGAGTTGGGGGCGACGGCGGTTTGGGGCTCGCAGCAAGTCAACCTCTTTGATGGCGCTAAGGTGGAAGGTGTCTGTGGTATTTGGTACGGCAAAACACCCGGGGTAGACCGCTCCACAGATGCCTTCAGGCATGCCAATGCAGCGGGTTCCGCCAAACTCGGCGGCGTATTAGTGATCGCCGGAGATGACCACGGCTGTAAATCCTCCTCCTATCCCGGGCAGAGTGAATTCGCCTTTGTCGATATGCATATGCCAGTCCTGAACCCCGCTAATGTTCAAGAAGTGCTAGACTTCGGTATCTATGGTATTGAACTTTCCAGGTACAGTGGATGCTGGGTGGCAATGATCACCCTGACTGAAAACATGGACAGCTCAGCCACGGTCGATATAGATTCGCAGCGGGTGCAAACCGTCGAACCCACTGACTTTGTCATGCCCGAGGGCGGAGTCAATATACGCCTGGCTGATAGCCCCCTTGCGCAAGAGGAACGACTCTGGCGCTACAAGCGTCCCGCAGCCATCGCTTTTTGTCGCGCCAACCAATTAAACAAAGTGATCTTAGACAATCCAGACGCGCGCTTGGGCATCGTCAGTGCCGGTAAGGCACACTTGGATTTACTGCAGGCCATGGACGATTTAGGTCTGGATAACCACAGCGCTCAGCAGTTGGGAATACGCATTCTCAAAGTCGCTATGACCTACCCTCTGGATGTCGCTGAAATCCGCGACTTTGCCCGGGGCTTAGATTATTTGCTAGTCGTCGAAGAAAAACGCAGCTTAATGGAAGTGCAACTCAAAGAAGAGCTGTACAACGTCGAAATAGTCGATCCAAATTTTCCTAAAATAATCGGTAAACTCGATTCTCAGGACAACCCGCTACTACCGGTCTACGGTGAGTTATCACCTGCAATACTAGCCGACATTCTGGTCCGCGCCCTGCCTGAAGCCGGTAAACTTGACAGCGTGCAACAGCACTTACAGGCACTGCGTAGCTGCGCCGAGCGAGCAGAGCAATACCCATTAAGCACAGCCCGCAGCCCGTTTTATTGTTCCGGCTGCCCGCACAACACTTCTACTAAAATCCCACAGGGGTCACGCGCTCTGGCCGGTATTGGCTGTCATTATTTAGTGCAGAATATGGATCGAAATACCCATACCTTCACCCAGATGGGTGCAGAGGGAGTCAGCTGGATAGGCCAGTCTGCTTTTACTGAGACTAAACATGTGTTTGTTAATTTAGGTGATGGCACTTACTTTCATTCAGGTATTTTAGCCATTCGCGCAGCGGTGGCCGGCAAGGTCAATATCACTTATAAAATATTGTTTAATGATGCCGTTGCCATGACCGGTGGCCAAGCTCACGATGGCGAACTGCGCCCGGATATGATTGCCCGACAGGTACTGGCTGAAGGTATCAGTAAGCTAGTGATAGTAATGGACGATGTAGATAAATATGCGGAAAAAATGCACTTTCCCAGTAATGCCAGTATCCATCATCGCGATCAGCTCGATACTATCCAGCGCCAAATGAGAGAGACAGAGGGTGTCACTGTGATTCTCTATGATCAAGTGTGCGCCACACAACTTCGCAGACAGCGCAAACGCGGTTTTGCGGCCCCCGCTAGCAGTCGTGTGGTCATCAATGCGGCGGTCTGCGAAGCATGTGGCGACTGTTCGGTGCAATCCAATTGCACTTCAGTGGAGCCACTGGAAACTACGCTGGGCGTTAAGCGACAGATTAATCAAAGTAGCTGTAATATTGATCTGTCTTGCGTAAAAGGGTTTTGTCCTTCTTTTGTCACCCTACAAGGTGCGCAATTGAAACGCCCCAGTGGTGCCGACATAGATTTCATGGAGCGGGCCAATGCCCTGCCCGCAATTGCAGAAAAAGGCTTAGATGATCCCTGGAACATTCTTGTTACCGGGGTCGGAGGTACCGGGGTAGTTACCGTCGGTGCCCTGCTGTCAATGGCTGCATACATTGAAGGAAAAGCCGTTACTGTACTGGACCAAACCGGCCTGGCACAAAAAGGCGGTGCCGTGTATTCACATATCAGACTGGCCAATAACAATGCTCAACTGCACGCGGTGAGGATAGGTGACGCCAATACTGACATGTTAATCGCCTGTGATTTAGTCGGCGCAGGCAATAGCGTTACTTGTCTGAGCAAACTAAATCCAGCGAAGAGCATCGCTATCGTTAATACCGATCTGATCCCCACTGCAGATTTTGTGCTGGGACGCCCTATCGCCAATAACCAGCAACAAATAGTCGATGAGATTCAAAGACACTGCGCTAATTTCTGTAAAATCAATGCCACTGAATTAACCACTGCTGCATTGGGTACAGCCACTACTGCGAATATTTTCATGCTTGGCTACGCCTACCAGCAAGGTGGTATTCCACTGCAGCTAAGCTCACTTTATCAGGCGATTGAAATCAATGCTGTAGCAGTCGCTGATAACTTACAGGCATTTAACGCCGGCAGGCTAGCGGCAGATGATGCAGCGCAACTTAAATCAATCTTAGGCCTGCAAAAAGCGCCGTCTGCTGTTGAAGACTTAACCTCAATACTCGCGTTGCGAGTCGACTATCTCACTCAATACCAGGATGCTGCGACTGCGGACAGATACAAACGCTACATATTGCAGCTGGCCAGCCGGGAGCAGCAGATTGCCCCCGACTCTGAGCTATTGAGCCAGGTCGTTGCTAAAGTCTACTTTAAACTACTGGCATATAAAGATGAGTACGAAGTCGCCCGTCTGTACACTAATGGGGACTTCGCCAGTCAGCTCGCCGCTAACTTTGCCGCAGGATATAAAGTCAATTTCCACTTGGCACCGGAAATTTTTAGCCTGTTCCATAAAGGCGATGCCCCGCCGAAGAAACGCGTTTATGGTCCCTGGATGAATTTAGGTTTTAAAGCTCTGGCTAAGCTTAAGTTTTTGCGTAATACCCCATTCGACCTGTTTTCCTATACTGCTGACAGACGTCAGGAGCAGTTATTAGCAGGACGATATCAAAAACTGATTGAGCAACTACTGGAAAACTTAAGCGCAGATAATATCCCCCAAGCGGTGGCAGTCGCTGAAATTGCGGCATCTATTCGCGGTTTTGGCGCTATAAAACGCCGCTCTATAACAGCGTCCGAACAACGACAGAACTTAGCATTAGAGCAATATTTAGCGGCGAAAAAGGAATCTACTGTTGAGATCTATGACCCTGTAGCGGCTTAAGCCGCTACGCAGCGCCAGCTGTTGCCGACAGCAGCAGTAATTCCTGGAGCAGCGCGTTAGCGAGCCTGGCTCTGGGGTTGTTTACTCTATCCACTAGCACTAAGCGCCTGGCTGTTTGAGGATTTCCAAACGGCAGCACTTTTATCGACTCATCATAGGCCGGGGCACAGACACGCTGTGGCACTATTGAGACGCCTATACCGTTGCGCACCAGTGATTCTATGGCCTCGAGGGAGTTGACTTCCATCACTGAGCGCACGTGGATCTTACTTTTATTTAATTGCCTCTCTATCAACTGCCCCGCCCAAGTGCGGCGATTAAACCAGATGAACGGATGCTGGCTCAACAACTCTGCCTGACTATTCCCTGACGCTGTTGCCGGGGCAATAATATTGAAGGGCTCGTCACATATAAATTGACTGCGCAACCCCTGTGTCGGAGTTTCCGGTTCAGTTAATATGGCGACGTCTATGTCTCGATTGCGCACTTGCTGAGCCAGCTCTGCCGATAGCTCTGCTTTAATTTTTATTTGCAGTTTTGGATGGCACACCCGCAGTGCCGCCAGCGCCGGGGGGACCAAATTCACCAGCGCAGAGGGCACTACACCCATAGTCATTGAGCCTATCAGGGCCTCTTCATCCGCCAGTGACTTAATATTATCGATGATTTCAAAAATCTCCCTGGCGTTCTCAACTAACGCTATACCGCGATCAGTTAATATCGGTGGCCGCTTGCGCCGATCGACTATTAATATCCCCAGCTCGTCCTCCAGCGCTTTGATGTGCACACTGACCGCCGAGTGAGACAGACCCAGTGCCTTCCCGGCTGCGACAAAAGTAGGGTATTCGGAAATGGCGATAGCAGTTCTTAAAAACCGGAGATTCATAGCACACCTAAGTTTATTAAATCGAACACTAACAAGATTATATTTAAAACAACTTAAATTAATCTAACACTATTTAACTTAAACAAACCACTATTATTTTGTTTGAAAGCTAACACAGCCAAACTTTTGTTAACAGAAGCTGAAATATACGCCTATATCTGATTTTTTAATCGACACTTTTTGGTTAAGATATTGCCAATCGCCAGTATTTATTCAATTACTTGCAGATTGACAAGTTTAAATCAGGAGCGCTAAAGATGAGATTGAGAACTAAAATCCTTATTGGCTCAGCGTTGTTAGTTGCTATACCCATCATCATCTCTTCAGCTATTCTCGGCTATAACTCCTCTACAGATTCACTTCTGGCGCTGGAGAAATCCAGTGAGGCGCAATTGCTGTCAGTCAGGAATATCACTAAAGGCCGAATTGAAGATTATCTGCATAGCATTGATAAGCAAGTTAAAACTTTTTCCAATGATCGAATGATCATAGATGCGATGCAAGAGTTTTCAGCCGCTTATAAGGCTTACCCAAGCCAGAGTTCAGTGGCACCGACTACCGCCAGGAAGGAACTGTTTCAATACTACAAAGCTGAATTTAACCAGGTATTTAAGGAACACAATGATAACCGCTCCGCCGATATTAGCGATTGGCTGGCCAATCTTTCAGACACTGCCGCGCTATTACAGCACAAGCTAATTCAGACTAACCCCAACCCACTCGGGGAAAAGCATTTGCTAGACAGTTTGGGAGATAGCAGTGATTACGACAAAGTCCACCAGTTATACCATCCCTCGATCAGGTATTACTTAGAACAGTTTTCCTACTACGATATTTTTTTAGTCGATGCGAAATCTGGCAATATCGTTTACTCAGTGTTTAAAGAGTTGGATTATGCCACTTCATTAAAGCGTGGCACCTTTGCCAACACCGGGATTGCCAGGGTCTTTAATACCGCCAACCAACAAGCTGATCAGCACTATACCGGTATCGACGATTTCGATAGCTATCCTCCCTCCTATCAAGACCCCGCTGCTTTTATTTCCTCCCCAATTAGCGAAAACGGCAAGACTATCGGTGTCTTAATTTTTCAGATGCCCATCGGCCAACTCAATGAAATTATGACTCACGGCCAAAAATGGAAAGAGGCGGGCTTAGGAGAATCCGGTGAAACTTACCTGGTTGGTGAAAATAATACCTTAAGATCACAGAGTCGTTTCTTAATCGAGGACAAAGCGGACTATTTAAAGGCAATTACTGCCGCTGGTATGGATCAAAGTATCGTCAAGGCCATTAGCTCCAAAAACACAGCCATCAGTTTGCAACCGGTCAACAGCGAAACCGCGAATTTAGCGCTAAAAGGTCAATCCGGTATCAAGATAGTCGATGACTACCGTAACATCGCGGTATTATCTGCCTACGACAAAATCAGCTACCCGGGACTGAACTGGGCGCTATTAGCCGAGGTCGATGAAGCCGAGGCCTACGCAGCGGCCTTTGCCCTGAGTGATAAAATTCAGTTGTACGCTTTGATTTTCGGTGTGATTTTTATTGTACTTGGCACTGCTTGTGGCGGTCTGTTCGCCAGAAGTATCAGCCAACCTATCATCCAGTTGTCGCGCAATATCAGAGCCGTCGAAAAAGAATCAGATTTGACTTTTCGATTGACCCACAGTGGCAATGATGAAATCGGCAGCGCCTCATCTGCACTCAATTCTATGTTGGAAAAATTTCATCAAGGCATTAATCAGGTTGCTGAAAACTCGGCCAAGATTTCTGAATCTGCTGAACAGACTTCCGATATTACCAAGCAGAGTAGTCAACTGTTAGATACTCAACAGAGACAGACCAACGATGTGGTTGTCTCTATGCATCAGATGACTGCCTCGCTTGAATCTATCTCCAGTAATTTACAAGACACTGTGTCCGCAATCCAGCAGGCCGATCAGAAAAGCAGTCAGGGCCATCACACCATGGAGGAGAGCATAGTACTGGTTGAGCGTCTCGCTCAACAAATAGACAGTGCCTCGCAGGTAATCAGAGACTTTGAAACGCACAGCAATGAGATCACCAGCGTTTTAGATGTGATAAAAGGCATTGCCGATCAGACCAACCTATTGGCCTTAAATGCCTCTATTGAAGCCGCCAGAGCTGGAGATCAGGGCCGTGGTTTTGCCGTAGTTGCCGATGAAGTAAGAGCACTGGCCGGGCGCACTCAGCGATCCACCAGTGAAATTAACGACGTAATTGATAAACTTAAAATCAACTCTGATCAGGCGATTAACGCTATGTCGCAAAGCCAGAGCCTAGCTACAGAAGTGGTCACCCAGGCAGGTAACGCCGAGCAAGCTTTTGCCGAAGTATCCAATTCTGTTGCCTCTATTGCAGAAATGAATAAACAAATCACTACTGACGTAGAACAACAGCAAGTGATATCTAATGAGATAGATAGAAACATCAATGCCATCTCTGAAATCACCAACGAAAACGCCTCTGGCTCCAACAGGACCGCACAAGCCTCTGGAGAACTAGCTTCTTTGGCTGCTGAACTTAGGAGCCTGGTGAAAGAATTTAAAATCTAAAATCCGCATGCATACAGCCGTTTAAACACAAAAACAGAGCACTAGGATCTGTTTTTTGTGTTATAAAAACTAACACTAGTATCGAATATTTAGCGCTTTAGTTCAGATAACTTTAACGCTAGTCTAAGCAATATGCTTGCAAGTCAGAGCAATTTTTTAAGCCGCAGCCATGTTAGCTGATCTCTTGAACCCATCATCGCCAACTATTACTCTAGGATATAGTCGTGACTCAGAACAACAAGCTCAGCAGCAACTTAAGCGGTCCGCTGGCAGGCCTGCGAGTATTAGATTTAAGCCGCATTTTAGCCGGCCCCACTTGCACCCAACTACTCGGGGACATGGGTGCGGATGTGATAAAAGTCGAGCGGCCCGGGCCCGGTGATGATACTCGCGCCTGGGGGCCTCCATTTGTCACCGATATTGAGGGCAACCAAAGCGCAGAGAGCGCCTATTACCTCTC
>MABF01000195.1 GCA_002163025.1 'Osedax' symbiont bacterium Rs2_46_30_T18 | reverse complement strand
ATGCCAAAGTTTGCGGTCAGTGGCTGATTAATGAACATGAATTGGGGTCGACTTGTTTTCACATTGTCACCCATGGGAGTTGTTCACTGGATGTGCCAGGGCAACTGCGTTGTCAATTATACAGTGGTGATCTGCTGATCTTTCCCAGGGAATTGGCCCATAGTATGGAGGCTTTAGAGCCCAGTGATGGTCCCCAGGTACACTTGAGTTATAAAGAGGGCCGTCTGCTGTCGGGTACAGGTATGCTGTGCGCAAAAGTCAGCTTTGCCCATCCAGCGGCGCAGCAGATATTGGATGCATTACCATCAGTGCTTGTTATTCGCTCAGAGCAAAGTGCTCACTGGCTGGATGAGCTGATGAGTTTGATATTATCGGCGAGTTATCAACAGCATTCAGCTTGCACAGTAGTTTTGGACCGGCTTTGCGAATTACTATTTATCTATGCGCTGCAACAGCATTTTAACTGGCAAGAGCCGCGCTTAAAAAGCAGCTTTATGGCGTTGTATAATCACCCACGCCTAGTTAAAGCTCTAGCAGCTATGCATGAGAATCCGCAAAGAAATTGGTCGCTGGCCGAGCTGGCGGCCACCGCCAGTCAGTCTCGAACAACCTTCAGTAATAGTTTTCGCAAAGTCAGCGGCTGGACTGTGATGCAGTATTTGAGCTGGTGGCGGATGCAGTTGGCCTGGGATTATCTGTTGCAGGGGCAAACAGTCGCCAATGTCGCTGAACGAGTGGGATATGAGTCGCAAGCGGCTTTCTCGCGTATCTTTAATAAACACTTCAAACTCAGCGCCGGGGAGGTGCGCAGAGATCCGCAGAGGTTTAGGCAACAGGCACTGGGCAGGTCTAATTGGCTGCCAGGGTCAAAGAATTAAGCACAATTCGGACGGATTGATGCGCTGTTAATGAGATACATAGCTTACCTCGATGTTGCAATGCTATGATGATCTCGGTTTATGAACACTACTTTTAATGACATTATATTTTTATGGGAGCCGCCAGTGCCACATTGCATTATCGAACACTCAGATGACTTAGATGAGCAGCAGCTAATTAACGCGGTATTTGAGGGCACATTAGCTTCAGGTCTGTTTGAGGAGCAGGACATTAAAACTAGAACTCAAGCTTTTAGTAATTACCAAAGCGCCCGTAGCAGGCAATCATTTGTACATGTCACCAGTAAATTATTAGACGGTCGCAGTTTGGAACAGCGCTCGGTGTTGTCGCAGGCAATTCTGACTCAGTTGCAACAACTGCAATTATCGGCAGTATCCCTTACCGTAGAAGTGCTAGAAATAGAAAAGGCCAGCTACGCCAAAATAGTGCTGGCTTAATTCACAAGCACAACTGTCTCAATAGAAAGTTTGTTTTCATTTTAGCCCCTGCGGTCGCAGATAATATCGGTAGTAACCAACTAAGTTACTGGCGAGAAATAGCATTTCCATTAGTACAGCAGCCGGCGAGCCCACCAAATAGTTGTGTAGCAGCCAAAAAATACTGCCGAGCAACATCCATTGTCGCAACCGCTGATCGTTCTTACAAAATGCCGCAACAGTGTGCAGCAGTGAGCCACAACAGCTGATAATGGCAACGGCGTCAACATAAGTGAAAGCAGTGATCAATACTGACAAAGTGGCAAAAAGCAGCATCATCACTTTGGCACTAGTGAATAAACTGGTAAAAAAGCGCAGTGTAGCGACTCCCATCAGTGCGGCTGCAGTGTGTTGTTGCAGCAGAACGAAATGCAGCGTTATTAGCACCCCTGAAATACACAGGCAGCAGACGATTTTAGCTTTGTTTTTAAATTGAAACGAGGCCAGATCAGAGCCAATGGCAATGATTATTAATAGTTGCGAGAGAATAAAAGCAGACACTGTGGATTATTATCCTGATAGTTTCGGTGCCGGCTATTATGCGCAACACAGGTACCTGCAGAATTAACTTAAGTTAAGAGTCAGTGAATTTACTTCGGTGTTGATGTTTTATCTTGCTGTCGCTTCATTCGGGATTTTATTCTCGATAAGCTGATCGGACTGATGCCGATGTAATGAGCAATTTGCAAATTGTTAAGCTGTTCTATCCACAGTGGCGAGTGCTCAATTAAATGCAGATAGCGCTGCTGTGGAGTGTTTAACAGTAGCAGCTGTTCTTTCGCCTCTTTGTACAATAACTGTTGTTTGAGCAGCTGTAACAATGCCGGCTGCCATGGATCAAGGGACAGCAACTGTAAAGGAATACGAATGGCCTGCACTGTCTCTAGCGCTTCAAGTTGATACTGGGAGGCTGTGTTGCAGAGCCAGTGAGAATACAACAGGCATAACTCATTGCTAAAGTAGTATTCCTTGGCGCGGATCGCACCTGCTGCTGAATAATGGCAGGCTTGCACTATCCCAGAGCTGATTAAAAAAGCGAACTCTTGTCGCTCTCCCTGAGCCAGCAGTGGTTCGGTAGCGCTATAGCTAACGGCTTTGAACAGCTCTGAATGTTCGACAACGCAGTCTCGGTCGACACCTAATAGGCAGAAAAAATTGATGGCATGAGCAATGGACATGAGGTTATGGCAACAGAAAATGGTTGGATATCTTAAGGCATAGCTTTAACACTTGGCAAGCCTTCGCCTATTAACCGCAAATTCAGCGCATAAAAGCCCCGCTTTTATAAAATATATATTTGAAACCCAAGAGTATTTTAGAAAAACCACGGGTCATGCAGTGCATGGCGCTAAATAGACTGCGGTAACTGATTATGCCGAAAAAGTTAGCTGTTAGGGTGTCTTCAGGCAAGGTAAAAGGTCCCATCTGTGCAGTGCCTCGGGCAATAAGTAGCGGATCATCCCCCCATAAACTTCGTTGCTGAGCGGATATGCTGGTTAGCTGATCACTGTATGTCTGCTTGTTAGTACCTTGACCGACTGTACTTTTATTGCTGTTAGCGATTTCTACCGAGTCAAAACAGGAGAGCATAAAGAGTGAAAACAGATAACAGCACAACAACCCAGTACCCGTGCGCCACAGTGTCTTAGACTGGTACAAGGCTTTTTTTTGCACCCTGGTTGTATTAACACTGATTGGACAGTCTTGCTCTGACATGAGTATCTCCATTGGCAAATGTGAACTCAGTCAGTATGACAACAGCTGTGTATAAGGTATGTGGTCTTTATTGGACAGTTTGTGACATTGTCCAAGCAAACTTAATGCTTGGACACAGATGTTTTTGCCGGCCAGCTCAAAGTCACTTTTGCTCCACCCAGAGAGCTATCGCTTATAGTGACTTCGCCGCCATGCCATTGAGCGATCTGCTTGACTATGGCCAGTCCCAGGCCGTGACCTGTGTCTGATTCTCGCTGTTTGTTGTTCAGTTGTGCGAAGGCATCAAATACTTGCTGGCGATCGGCGACGGGGATCCCGGGGCCATCATCGCAGATGCTAAGACAATAAAACTGCCGCTCGCTTATCAAGCTGATCTTGACTCGTCGTTGGGCGTAGCAAACTGCGTTGGCAACTAAATTGTTTAGCGCACGCTGTATTGCCCTGCTGTCGATAAAAATTTCGCTATCGATTAGTGCCGGGCCAATGTATAAGTCGAAACTTAACTGCGGATGGTCGCGACGCAGGAGCTCCAATTCGCGTGCTAGCACAGTGGCCAGTTGGCAGTCGCTAAAATGATTGATGTCGGTAGCGCGGGTGTAGCGTGCTAATACTAACATCTGTTGAATTAAGTGATCTAACGTATCTATCGCGCCGACCATCGCCTGCATATAGCGTTGCCGATCAAGTTCTTGTAGTGCGGGAGAATCAAGCATTTCCAAGGCAAAACTGAGCCTGGACAGTGGTGTGCGCAGATCGTGGGCTATGGCATTGGTCAAATCCCTCTGGCTGGTGATGGTGCTCTGAATACGCTCAGCCATCTGATCGAAGGAGTTTGCCAGTGGCGAGAGCACTGAGCTCGCGCGTACCAGGGACCGCTGTGATAAATGGCCATCGCCAAAGCGTGCCGCAACTTTAGTGAGTTTGTTAATATCGCGCCATAATAAATAGACAAAAACTAAGATGCCTATAGATATGGTGCCCAGCAATATGGCTACCAGCATGTAAAATAACGAGCCGATAGACACTGAGATAGGAATAGGGCCAAGTTTTAGCAACGGTTGGCCGTTCGGTAGCTGTTGGTAAATCCAGATTAAACCTTCATCATCCGCAACAGTCACCGTACCTATATGTTGCAACTGCTGAAGCTCCCAAAGCTCCAACTGTAAGCTCTGCATCTCAACTTGGCGAATAGGGAAAGCAAACATTTGCTGTATTTCATCGAGGGCGGTTGTCCACTGTTCACTAGGCCTTTGGGCTAGGTAATCGGCAATCAGTGCGGTGGTGCCGGCGGTTGTTTTACGAACATCCTCCTGTACAGTTTCATCGATATACATCTCAATGACCCAGGAAGTGCCCTCCAGTCTTTTAGTGATAATGCCGACATCATCTTCATTTGAAACTATGTATTTATACTCTGTCAACAGCTGCAGTTGATCGGGGTGCTCGGCATAAGAAGTCAGGCGCCGCAGTGTAATCGGGTAGATGAAATGTTGGCTGATTTTGGTAAATTCAGCTGGCCACTGTTGCTCAGGGTGTTGTTGTAGTCGTTGCTGTAACAGGGAAAAGGTCCCCTCAAAAGTTTCTTCAATCTTATCTTTTATCAGCCATTGGGCAATGTTATCCAGTACAGTCTCATCTTCGGTGATAGGCATAGTGAGAGCCACCACAGGAACAGTGACCAGCAAAAAGATCCGGATAAAGGCTTTAAGGAACATCGGTTAAGTGTCTACCAGGCATTGTTGGTTTGCACAGAGCATGTAACCTTTGCCACGAATAGTCTTAATCAGCTGAGGATTCTGGCTATCATCCATTAGTTTTCTGCGCAGTCTGGAGATGCGCCGGTCAATAGAGCGATCTAAACCGTCATAGTCAAAACCGCGCAGATTTTGCACTATGCTATCGCGGCTGACGATCTCACCTTGGTGTTGTGCCAGCAATAACAGCAGATCGAACTCGGCGGTCGTTAACTTCAGTGCTTCATCGGCAAAGCTGACTTGGCGACTGCTTGGCTCAATCAGTAATTGACTGTGGGTGCCAGGTTGTTCAGCGGTCGTCTGAGCAGTGACTCTGCGCAACAGCGCACGAATTCGGGTAAGCAGTAGCCTGGGTTTAACCGGTTTGATCACATAATCGTCGGCGCCTAATTCGAGTCCAAGCATTTGATCCATGTCTTCATCCAGCGCCGTCAACATAAGAATGGGACCGCTGTAAAAATGCCGTACCTGACGACAGACATCCATACCGGAAATCCCCGGTAACATAATATCCAGCACCACCAGTTCCGGGTTGTGCTGGCGAATATATTGCACAGCTGCCAAACCGTTTGTTTCGATATGAACCTGGAATCCGCTATTGCACAAGTAATCACTTACTAACTGTGCCAGAGGCTGGTCGTCTTCGACTAATAAAATATGATGGTAGGCGTTGATCAAAAGCTGCTGTCCTCTAAGTAGGGTTGCTGCAGCTATAATCCTATGCAGTGGCAGAGGTTGCAAGTACAACTATGTGACAGAGTGAGACAGCATCCTTGATCGATCGGCAAGAAGGTTATCAACAGCAGGGCAGTAAAGAAGTTCTGTTGATAACGAGTTCTGATTTAATAAAGGGCAACTTACAGGGGGAATCCCCCTCAGCTATTTGTGAATGCACTTTGAACGGGTGTCAGGAAGGTTTCCTGCTACCACGCCTGGAGCGACGCTCTCTGGTTGTTCCAGTTGCCGAACCTCCGGCGATCGATAAATCGCCAGCCAGTTGGGCTTTGGCACCTGTGCTAATCGGGCCGAGCTGAGACTCCAAACTGGCTATTTCAGGGGAGGCCAGTGTTGTGCATTGCTCTAGTGCATCACGCATACTGGCAATGTGCTCGGGAGTAGTACCGCAGCAGCCGCCGATAATGCGGGCACCGGCCCCGTAGACCATACGCGCGTATTCAGCCATAAGCTCGGGTGTGCCTGAGTAGACGATTTTCCCCTCCTGATATTCCGGTAGCCCGCAGTTGGCTTTGGCGACTAATACCGGTTCAGTACGCTGCAAATCGGCAGCCATTTTCATGTTCATAATTGCCGCCACTACTTCGGCGGCACCGACACCACAGTTAGTGCCGCAGGCGCTGGCAGGGGAGCTCAACTGCTGGTTTAACTCGATCAGCTGTGCCGGGGTGACCCCCATCATAGTGCGACCGTTAGTATCTATGCTCATGGTATAAACCACCGGCAAACCTGTGGCGGCGGCGGCTTCGTAGGCGGCTTTAGCCTCATTCAGGTCGGACATAGTCTCTATCCACAGCACGTCCACACCGCCTTGTTGCAGCGCCTGGGCCTGCTCAAAGAAAGCATCGTAGGCGCTCTGGTAACTTAAGCTTCCCGCGGGCTGCATAATTTCTCCGGTAGGGCCCATTGAGCCCGCAACTACCACTTCGCGCTGGCTGTTGTCGGCCAACTGTTTAAGAATTTGCGCCGCAGCGACATTCAGCTCTTGCACTCGTTCCTGTGCCTGATGCAGTTTCAGGCGGTAGCGGGTTCCGCCAAAACTATTGGTCAGTAATATGTCGCTCCCCGCTTCAATAAAGCGCTGTGCTAAATCCGCAATTCGCTCCGGGTGATCTATATTCCAGAGTTCCGGTGAGTCACCGGTTTGCAGTCCCATCATAAATAGGTTAGTGCCCAGCGCCCCGTCGGTGAGCAAGTAACTGCGCTCACTGAGCAATTTAGTGAACAGATTAGAGGCGATGGAATTGGGCATTGCTGGATTCGACATAGTGGTAACCATAGGTGTAGAAGGGACAGAATCTGAGTCTAACTCAATACATCCACAGCGGGGTAAGTGCTGTCGCTGTGGGGCAATATTGAGTGCAGCATAGCACAGTTTTATAGGCTGTATTTCGCCGGGGAAACGACCAATCAAGTTTGTATTTTCAAGCCATTATAAGCCACTGTGGAGGAACGCCGGTTGATGCGGTATATGCAAACTTAGCTCATCCCCGAGCTGCAGTATGCCCTCGCGCTCAATCCAGCCAGTGACGCCACGCAAGTTAAAGGCGGCTTTAGGAAATTGTTTGCCTTTACCGGGGTAGTGCTGGTCTATGACATCACCGACAAACCTGCAGGGGCCATTGGTCATGTCTGCGACCATCGACAGGCCATTTTTGCTGATAAGCCTGGATGATGGCGGGATCAGTGAAAAATCCGCAATGCCTGAAACCAGAATGTTGGCTCCAAGCCATTGCGCTTTTAACTTGGGGATGCCCATCTTCACCCTGATAATTTCCAGCTCTTCCACTGACACTATCGTGACTTGACGGACATTTCTAATTTGCGTGCCGCGCGGATATTGCCCCAACACTCTGCTACAGGAAGGGCGGGTAAAACCGCCGTGGGATTCTCCCTCTATGCCTGCATAACTGGCTTGCACACAATCAATAGCCGTACTGAGCAAGCCCTCGTCTCTACAGGGGTTGATGTAAAGCGCTTCAATACGTGCTGTGAGTTTCGTGGCTTTGAGCATAGTTCATCCCTTTAGCTAATCTTTTTTTGATAAGGGAATACTAGGTGTTTTCTATGAACTATTCCATAACTGGTTAAAAGGCATGAAATTTCATACAGCTAGCAGAAATGAAATTGGATGGTAGTAGCAGCCAAAATGGCCAATTCAGTGAATAGTAAATCTTGTTCTGTAAGTGCGGGCCGCGGATCTATTTAGATGCTGCCTAGCGAGCAATTATCTATAAAGCGCTCAGTCGGTTAAATATTTTTTGTTTTTTATATTTTTAACGGATAAAAATTGTAATCCATTTAAAATCAAATAGTTGCCTGATTGTTCAGATTGTCCATATAAAAGTAGTGCTCAAAAATCAGGCGATTTTTAACGGCTACTGTTGACAAGGAAAAAAATAAAGTTATATCATAAATAGGGACTACATTCCACAATAATGGAGCAAATTGATGAGACTTCGTAACCTGATATTTTCCGCAATCGTCGCCGCTGGTGTTTCTACGCCAGTGCTTGCGCAACAGACATTGACTGTCGCTATCGTAGGCGAACCCAATACTTTAGATCCTATGGTGTCCACTAAAGATTTAGTGAGCATCGTCACTCAGCATTTTTATGAAACCTTGTATACCTTTAACAGCAGCTGGGAAGTAGTGCCGCTGTTGGCCAAAACGATGCCAGAGATTAGTGAAGACGGTAAGACTTACCGCATAGCTCTGCGTCAGGGGGTGACTTTTCACGATGGGTCAGACATGGATTCGGCCGATGTGGCAGCGTCTTTACAGCGCTGGTTAAAAGTGGCATCACGGGGTAAAGGCGTCGCCGATCGAATTGATTCAGTCGTCGCAGAAGACGCTAATACCCTAGTGATTAATTTAAATCAGGCCTATGCACCACTGCTATCGTTGCTGGCCTTCAGCAACTCGGCGGCGGCTATTTTCCCAGAGGAAATTCTCGGTGATACCCTCAAGGCCACCATTGGTACTGGCCCCTATAAACTCGCCAGTCACAAACCCGATCAATACATCCAACTGACACGTTTCGATGGCTATCAATCCCGTACTGAAGCCAGTGATGGTGGATCCGGTGCGCGCAACCAAGTAGCGGATGAAATTCGTTTTGTGCCGGTCGCGGATGCCAGTACCCGGGTTGAGGGGCTGCTCTCAGGTCAGTTTGATTTTGCCGATGGTCTGCCGACAGAGGCAATCGACAGGATCGAGCAAAGCGATAAGGCAGAACCAGTATTACTGCGGCCTTTCGGTTGGCCGATTCTGGCTTTCAACCACAAGGACGGATTATTGGTAAATCAAGATGTGCGTCTGGCGGTCCAAGCGGCTATTTCTCCCCAGGATATGTTATACGCAGCATTTGGTGACGAGCGTTTCTTCGTAGCAGATGGTGCACTCTATCCTAAAGGTTGGGTATGGAACAGTGAGGCGGGGACTAAAGCCTATGGTGAAGCCGATGCCAGCAAAGCTGCTAATTACCTGAAGAGCGCTAAATACGACGGCACTGAACTGCGCATATTAACTTCTCATCAGTACGAATTTCACTTCAAAATGGCGGAAGTGGCCAAGGTATACCTAGAAGCGGCAGGTTTTAAAGTGAAATTAGATGTTGTTGACTGGGCTACTTTAGGACAGCGTCGCAACAATCCAGAGCTCTGGGATATTTACATCACTCACTCACCGTTCCTGCCGGAACCATCGCTAACCAGCATGTATCACGCCTCATCGCGTTTGGGCTGGAGCAATCCGCAAAAAGATGCAGTATTAGCATCCTTTAACAGCACTTCAGATCCTGCCAAAAGGGTAGAGCTTTTTAAAGACTTACAGCGTTTGGTCTTTGAACAAGGTGGCTTTATTAAAATAGGCGGCTTTAACGCGCTGATGGGTAAACGCAAAGGATTAACCGGGATATCAAAAACGCCGTGGCCGTATTTTTGGAATGCCAAGACGCTATAAAGTAGGAAGTAGGAAGTAAAAAGCCAGCAGATAGCTGTTGGCTGTTCACGGAGCGGGAGGGAACCCGCTCTATCAATAACTGGAGATTTATGACCAGATATTTGTTCAATAGAATGATTGGTATGTTAGTTGTCGTATTTATGGTGCTGACCATTGCCTTCATTATCGTACGATTGGCACCCGGCGATCCCGCTGCGTTATTAGTGGGTCCCGACGCCACCGCCGAAGATGCAGCACAGTTGCGCGAGCGCTTGGGGCTGAATCAATCAATTTCTATTCAGTACCTGACTTTTATGGGTAATGCGCTGCAGGGGGACTTAGGTAGCTCAATATTTTTTAACCAGAAAGTCACCACAATCTTAGCATCACGGGCAGAACCGACTATTTTCCTGGCGCTGTTCTCACTGATTATTGCCATTAGTATCGCCCTGCCGATTGGTATTTACTCGGCTTATCGGCGGGCGGGATGGGTCGATCAGGGGGCGATTTCCACGGCAATGTTGGCCGCTTCCGTGCCCAGCTTTTTAACCGGACTGCTATTTCAGCGTTTTTTTGCCACTGATTTAGGCTGGTTTCCCGCCTCCGGATACGGTGCTCCAGATGCAGATTTTCTGACCAGAATGCACCACTTAGTACTGCCAGCAATTGTTTTGGGGATAGTTAACTCAGCTCTGATTCTCAGATTCAGCCGGGCCTCAATGCTGGATGTCTTGTCGGAGGACTTTGTCCGTACCGCCCGCGCTAAAGGCATGACCGAGTGGCGGGTAGTGATGCGTCATGCGCTGAAAAATGCCCTGATCCCGATAGTCACAATCATCGGGCTGACTTTTGCCTTACTGGTATCCGGAGCGGTAGTCACCGAGCGGGTATTTAATATTCCCGGTATGGGAAATTTAGTGGTCAGCGCCGTGCTGCGCCGCGATTATCCGGTGATTCAGGGAACCTTGATTGTAGTGGCGGTGTTGTACATAGTAATCAATTTGTTAGTCGATTTGCTGTATCTGGCAATCGATCGACGCGTGAAATATTAGGAGGCTGCGATGGCTGCTACAGCAATGATGGATGAGCCGAATTTTCTTACCACACTGTTTGCCAGACGTTCAGTGGTTATCGCCCTTGGGGCTATTGGTACAATCATTTTTATGGCCTTGTTCGCCGACTGGCTAACGCCCTACGAGTTGGCAAAAATGTCAATTCGCGATCGCCTGACGCCCCCCGGGGTAACTTGGTGGTTGGGTTCGGATTCGCTGGGTCGCGACGTTTATACCCGGCTGCTATATGCGGGGCAGGTATCTTTAACTATAGGTTTAGTGGTGGCTTTGATTTCTTCGCTATGTGGCATAGTGATAGGTCTTCTGGCCGGCTATTTTAGCAAGCTGGACTCGGTATTATCGCGGGTAATCGACGCGATGATGGCTTTTCCCGACATTCTGCTGGCTATATCTCTGGTGGCGGCGCTGGGTGGTTCGATGA
>MABF01000208.1 GCA_002163025.1 'Osedax' symbiont bacterium Rs2_46_30_T18 | reverse complement strand
CTAACTCTTTGTCTTTCATTGTGATCATGTACTGATATCATCGGAGTTTTAATGTTAAAATGCGCCATTAAACGAGAGCTGTGACGAGTATCTTCTGCAGCAATCAAGGCAACGGACTGCAATACCTCTATGGCTCGGTGGGTTATATCCTCGAGATTTCCAATGGGTGTAGCAACCACATATAACAAAGCATCTGACATTATTCTCAATCCTACTAGGGTTTATATATACATATGACGAATTTAAAACGCTTGGCGATAATAGCGCTATTTGCCATTTTAGCAACTGCTTGTGGTACGCAAAAGCCAATATCTGGTAAAGCCTCTACTCCAGTTGTACCCAAGGACGCCAGCGCCAAGATAGAAAGCCTGTTACAAAGAGCCCAAACGGCACCGGCTATTGAAGCTGCCGAACTAAAGTTAGATGCGGCAAAACTGATGTTACTGCAAAATAAATACATCGATTTATTAAGCTTGCTTAACCCGATCGCAACCACTGAGCTACCTAATGACTTGCAATTTTCCTTCGCATTAGCGAAAGCAGAGGCTGCTATAGGTCTCAGTAATGGACCAGCGGCATTAAAACACTTAAACAGCGACATTCTCGACGAGGATGTCAGTGATGCGCAACTTAAAGTTAAGTATACATTACTGGCTTCAGCTTATGGGCTATCTAATCAGTTGAGCCAAGAGGCCGTTGCACTGGTTACAGCTAGCCAATACATCAATGATCAACAACAAATAAATCCTCTGAATGAAAAAATATGGCTGATTTTCAAAACTTTGGAACTTGACGAATTAGCTGAGCTTAAAGAGCAAGAAGACAACAGCTACACTTTACGCGGCTGGCTCAATTTGTTTATCGGCTTCAAAGAAACACCCTTCAGCGAAAAATTGATTGCTAACAGCTGGCTTAAAAGCTGGGGCTCACATAGCGCGGTTAAATTCCCACCACAACAGCTCGCAGGTTATTTATCCAAAGACCCACTGCGTAATAGCAGCTACTCTTACAATCATGTAGCTATCGCCTTACCCACTCAAGGAAAATATGCGAATGCAGCAGCAGCTGTATTAAAAGGAATCAACTTAGCGGCACAAAGTAACGCCGCTAATAGCAATATTCAGATCAGTCATATAGATACAGCGGTGCATAACAGTGCTGATGCAATTTTAAATGAAGCTAAATTACTTGGCGCCGATGCTGTCATTGGCCCACTGGATAAATCCCTAGTGTCACAACTTGCTCAGATGAGCACACTACCACTACCGGTACTCGCCTTAAACAACACCGCCATAGGCAACAGCAACTTATACCAGTTCGGCCTGACCACTGAAGATGAAGTGAGAGGTGCTGCAGTCAGAGCTTATGAAGATGGTCGTAGAAACATGCTGGTATTAGTCCCTGATAGTGACAAGGGAATTTTAGCCGCCAGTGTTTTCGCCAATCAATTCAACTCCCTCGGCGGACAGGTAGTAGCAAACACTTACTACGATACAGACAAAGGCAATTTAACGGACTCTATTGCAGGGATGCTGCAACTAGATCAATTTAAAATTCGCGGCCTGCAGAAAAAACTTAAAACTCTAGAGCTACGCAACGCAATACGCGATTTGATTCGCAAGGATGCCGACGGTATATTTTTGTTAGCAAGCGCCGCTGATGCCTACCAAATAGGTCCGAGTATTGGGTATTTCTATGCAGACAATTTACCTTTATACGCGACCTCCAGGATATATGGAGGCCGCGAGAACCCAGTGCGAGACGAAGACCTAAACGGCATGATGTTTGGTGACTTACCTTGGGTATTAACCGAAACTAACAACAAGCAGCAGATGGCTGCACTTTCAAATAAAACCCAAACGCGTTTCGGCCGCTTGTTTGCTTTCGGTATTGATGCCCTTAACATTGCACCCGACTTGTATAACCTAGCCACGCAGCCAGAGACAAGTTACACAGGCGAAACAGGAGAGCTGACTATTTCAGCTGATAACGTCGTACAAAAGAAGCTAAACTGGGCCAGATTTATCGATGGAACACCACAACTGCTGCCCGCTCAGTAAGCGCATTGAAACACGTTACTAGCCAGCCTATAACGGCTTAGTAACACATAGAGTAGCAGCGTACAACAATGTAGAATTGTCAGGAGCTGCTAACTATGAATACCAAGGGCCGCCAGGCTGAAGCAATGGCACTGCAGCTACTGCAAAAAAGCCAGCTAAAACTGCTGACAGCTAATTACAGCTGTCGCTTTGGTGAGATTGACCTGATCATGTTAGATCAGTCAACATTGGTATTTATCGAAGTCAGAGCACGTAGCAGCCTAGAGTTTGGTGGTGCTGCTGCCTCGGTTGATAGAAAAAAACAACAAAAAATAATAACCACTGCAAGGCACTTTTTACTCTGCAACAGCAAATACAAACTCGCCACTTGTCGCTTTGATGTAGTGGCTCTGGAAACTAGCTCTGCAGAGAGTGCCCCAGTATGGTATAAAGACGCCTTCAGACTTTAGGAAACAATCGATGGAACTCGAAGATCGCATTGTAAATCAATTTCATAGCGCAATGGATGTCAACGCACATACCATTGAGCAGTATACGCCATTGATTGCACACGCCAGTGAAATACTATTGCACTGCCTCACCTCAGAAAAAAAGATCCTCTGTGTTGGCAATGGCGGTTCCGCTGCACTGGTGCAACATTTTTGTGCGCTACTACTCAGTCGCTTTCGTACCGAAAGACCCGGCTTACCGGCAATGTGCCTGGCAGCCGATGGCAGTACACTCACTGCAATAATCGAAGATATCAACTTCAGCGACGTCTACTCAAAGCAAATTAGCGCTTTTGGTCAACCCGGTGATGTTCTACTAATGACCACGACTCACGGCAAGGCCAGCTCATTAGTACAAGCTATCCAGGCGGCGCACGACCGAGAGATGTTAGTTATTTTGCTCAACGGTAATGACGGCGGTGATGTAACGGCACTTTTACGCCCTGATGAAGTCGAAATTTGCGTCCCTTCAAGTGACAATATATTAATTCACAACACCCATTTATTAGTATTGCATTGTCTTTGTGATCTAATCGATTATCAATTATTCGGAGCCCAATAATGCTTAATCTGAAAATTCTCAGTGTCCTATGTTTTGCAACCTTAGTTACTGGATGTGCGTCTCTCATCGGAGAAACCACTCAAGAGCCGATCACAACCACTCCAGGACTACGCAGCGCCGGCACCGTCATTGAAGATGAAATCATAGAAAATAAAATCTTAGTCAATTTAGGCAAAGGCTCTGATATGGTTAAAAACGCCCACATCAACGTGGTCAGCTTTAACGAAAATGTATTACTGGTTGGCCAAGTGCCTACAGAACAAGCTAAAACAGAAGCGGCAGCGATTGCCCAATCAACCCGTAAAGTAAACAGCGTGCACAATGAACTATTAGTTGCAGGCCCTACATCTTTAATCATACGCAGCAATGATACTTATTTAACCAGTAGAGCAAAAGTTAGTTTGTTGGCCTCACAAAACGCCAATGGTATCAGGGTCAAAGTAATCACCGAAAACGGTACTGTATTCTTAATGGGCTTAGTGACCAGAGAAGAAGGACAGGCTGCTGTGGATGAAATAGTAACTATTTCAGGTGTTAGAAGAATAGTAAAAGTATTTGAGTACATTAATTAAGCTAAGCTATCACCCGCCAATAAAAAAGGTCGCCTATGGCGACCTTTTTTATTGCTGCAAATCAGTATCTATTTAACCACTTGTAACTTTGGTCTTGTAGGCTTGGTCGGCGCAGGGGTTGTTGGCGGATCTGGTTGCTCAAAGAATTCCACTCCAGGCTCCATTCCAAAACCCATACCCATACCTGTCTCTTTGGCATAAATAGCAACAACGGCTACCATAGGCACGTATACATTCATTGGCACCCCACCAAAGCGCGCACTAAAACTCACCGCGGCCTCAGCTAACTGTAAATTTTGCACGGCTGAACTGTTGATATTGAGCACGATCTGTCCATCGGAAACAAACTGCTCCGGCACAACTACTCCAGCTAAAGTAGTATCTACCACTATGTGCGGGGTGCAATTATTGTCTAGCAACCAATCGTAGAGGCCACGTAATAAATAGGATCGACTAGGATTCACAACCTTCACCTTGTTGCATTAAGTTACTCGCAAGAGCAACTGCGCTGATTCGTCAGCGACAAAAAAGGGATGTTATCCATCCCTTTAACTTTTTAACTATAGCGTATTATCTAACAAAATATTAGTAGCGTAATTCACGCTCATATTCTGAAAGCGCTTCCTGAAATGCTTCTCTTTCGAAAAGTCTTTCCATGTAGGCAATTAAATCCTCACACTGATCTTCTGGAAGCTCAACCCCCAGAGAGGGCAAACGCCACAAGATCGGGGCAATACAACAGTCTACTAAGGTAAATTCTTCACTCATGAAGAAGTCCTTTTCACCGAAGATCGGCGAAATAGTTACCAGGCTATCACGTAACTGCTTACGGGTAGCTTCTAACTCATCTGCCGACAATTTGCCGCTTAAGATTTGATCTACCAACACACACCAATCTTTTTGGATACGATGCATGTATAGACGGCTTTCGGCTCTGGCTACCGGGTAGACAGGCAACAGTGGAGGATGAGGAAAACGCTCATCTAAATACTCCATCATTACGTTTGGTTCATATAGAACTAGCTCGCGATCCACTAGCGTAGGTAGTGAATTGTATGGGTTCAACGAAGCTAAATCTTCAGGAACATTGTCCGCATCACAATCATTTATTTCTACTGTAACACTCTTCTCCGCAAGTACTATACGTACACGGTGGCTGTAGTGATCTGACCCATCTGAATAAAAGGTCATGGAAGAACGTTTAGTCACAACTCCCATCAAAGTCCCCTCGTTAAAAAATTCACTAAAAACAAATAAAGCGCGACTTAATTACAAGCCGCGCCAATCAAAAGCAAAGTAGTATACCAGAAAGCCAGCAGGCTTTCTCGCTAATACTTTTTAATGGATATCTCTCCAGTATTCCTTTTTCAATGCATAGGTAAAGAAAAAGAAAATAAACAAGAAGATAAGTACATTGGTACCCATGGCCTGCGACTGTAACTTCGAAGGCTCACCGATATATGCCATAAAGTTAACCAGATCATAGACAGTCTTATCAAATTCTTTGGCGTTCTGTTCGCCACTTCCTTCAACTAAAGAGTAACAACCACCAATTTCAACACCGGTTAAAGGGTCAATTTCGGTTTCATGCTCTGCCATCTCCTGGGCACTACAATGATTCAACTGCACACCTTGCAGATAGCCCAATACATTGGGCATACCGACATCTTTAAATACGGCGTTGTTGACACCCCAAGGGCGCGACTCATCCTGATAGAAGCTACGCATATAGGTGTAGATCCAATCCGGGCCACGCAATCTAGACTCGAGCGTAAGATCCGGCGGCGCGGTACCGAACCAGTTTGCAGCATCACCCTTAGGCATGGTGTTGGTCATCAAATCGCCGACTTTCTGATCACTGAAGATTAAATTATCTTTCACTAAATCAGCGGGTATTTCTAAGTCTTCGGCGGTACGTAAGTAACGCTGATATTCCATTGAGTGACAGCCCAGACAGTTGTTCACATAGGTTGTCATTCCGCGTTGCAAGGATGCTTTATTGTGTAAATCTACATCCATCTTATCCAGATGAACGCCTCCAGACTCTGCCATAGCAGCTACTGGAAGCACTAACATAGTCAGTAAAATTAGTAACTTTTTCATTAGCCTGTCACCCTCTCTGGTACCGGTTTGGTCTTTTCCATCCGGGTATAGAACGGCATACCAATGAAGTAAGCAAAATACAACACTGTACAGATCTGGGCAACCAAAGTACGCCCAGGTGTAGAACCTACCACACCGAGATACCCTAAAATAACAAAGCAGACAGCGAAGATCACGATACCGATTTTAGAGTACCAACCTTTATAGCGAATTGACTTAACCGGGCTGCGATCCAACCATGGCAAGACAAACAGTATCGCTATTGCAGCACCCATAACTACTACGCCTGGGAACTGAGAGGCAGCAATAGGTGGTATTGCACGCAACATCGCATAGAAAGGTGTGAAATACCAAACCGGTGCTATGTGCGGTGGCGTCTTCAGCGGGTTAGCTGGTTCGAAGTTAGGCGCTTCTATAAAGTAACCACCACCTTCCGGGAAGAAGAACACAATGGCACAGAACACAAACAAGAATACAACTACACCGACGATATCTTTGACACTGTAATAAGGATGAAATGGAATACCGTCTAAAGGAATACCGTTTTCATCTTTTTTGTCGTTTATCTCAACACCATCAGGATTGTTCGACCCTACTTCATGCAAGGCAATAATATGCAATACAACCAGCGCTAACAATACGATCGGTAATGCGATGACGTGCAGCGCAAAGAAGCGCGTTAAGGTAGCTCCGGAGATTAAATAGTCTCCGCGAATCCACTGTGCTAAATCGGGACCGATAAAAGGTACCGCTTCAAACAGAGAAACGATTACCGCAGCACCCCAGTAAGACATTTGTCCCCAGGGAAGCAGGTAACCCATAAAAGCTTCAGCCATCAATGCAACGTAGATCACCATGCCGAAGATCCACACTAGCTCGCGCGGATTGCGGTATGAGCCGTACAGCATGCCACGAAACATATGCATGTAGACAACAAAGAAAAATGCCGAGGCACCGGTTGAGTGCATATAGCGGATTAACCAACCGTAATCGACATCTCGCATGATGTATTCAACTGATGCAAAAGCCCCCTCGTTAGTCGGGGTATAACTCATGGTCAGCCAAATACCTGTCAGTATCTGATTGACTAACATCAACAGTGCCAATGAGCCAAAAAAGTACCAGAAGTTAAAGTTTTTTGGTGCGTAATATTTTGAAAGATGATCTTCCCACAGTGCCGTTGCCGGAAAGCGATCATCAATCCAACCCAGAAAGCCTGGATTACCTTTATTTCTATTGCCAGCCATTATGAGTTCCCCTCAGGATTCAAGCCCACGACTAAGATATTATCACTCTCGTAGTAATGTGGCGGTATCACCAAATTTTTTGGCGCGGGAGAACCGGAGAATACACGGCCAGATAAATCAAAGCGCGATCCGTGACACGGACAGAAGAAACCGCCGACCCAGTTAGCATCAAAGTCTTGTGGTTGTACTTCAGGCTTATAAACAGGTGAACAGCCAAGATGGGTACAAATTCCAACAATAACAGCGACGTCTTCGCGCACAGCTCGCGCAGCCGTTCCCGGAACGTATGCAGGCTGTTGCGGGAACGCCGAATCAGGATCCGAAAGACGATCGCCGATAGTTTCTAATGTCGCCAGTGAGTCAGCACTGCGTTTGACAACCCATACCGGTTTGCCACGCCACTCAACAATCATTTGCTGACCTTCTTCTAGCTTGCTGATATCAGCTTTTGCCGGAGCCCCGGCAGCCCTAGCCTTAGCACTTGGATTCCATGAACCCAGAAAAGGCACAGCCACACCGGCCGCCCCCACTGCACCCATAGCGGATGTAGCACCAAGCAATAGACGCCGCCGCTTAACGTTCACGCCGTTATCGGACATCGTGGTTTCGCTCATCAAGATTTCTCCCTCTTTCAACTACAATACTTATTCTTTGTAAGTATTGTGTAGCTGCACAGTATATAACCAAATAGAAAACAGTATTTTAGATTGTGGGAATGGTAAAGAATATCCACTTCACAATCAAGGTTAATTCACAGTATAGCCCAGGGAAGACGCTAATAAGCAGAGTATCTGTAGCCAATGCTATTACGCAACCACTAGCGCACTAAAAAATTTGGCCTCAGCAATTCTTTGACAACCCAACCAATAAGCAGATGATTGTTTTAGCGGCAATTTTGTGGCTTTGGTGAGCAATCCTGGTTGCTAACACTGTGCTTTAGCAATTACTTGTACCAGGCAAATGAAAACACGCAATTAAGAGAACAGTACCTCGAATCCACAGGCAACTAACCCAGAGACATTTATAAGCTGAGACCAAATAGTCCATAGACCTAGAATTCAAAAAACTGATAATCGCTGGCTTAGCCCGCCATTGACCAGGCAAAAAAAAACGCTCGCAACCCGAAGGCAGCGAACGTTTTCTGATTGACAGCTGCCGTAGTGGCAGCAGTCGATTAACGCTTAGAGAACTGAGGACGTTTACGCGCTTTGCGTAGACCAACCTTCTTACGTTCAACTTCACGAGCGTCACGTGTAACGAAACCAGCTTTACGCAATTCTGGGCGTAGAGTTTCGTCATATTCCATAAGTGCACGAGTGATACCGTGACGGATAGCTCCAGCTTGACCGAAACCACCACCGCCTTTAACAGTAACAAAAACGTCGAACTTTTCTAACGTTGAAGTTAACTCTAATGGCTGACGTACAATCATACGTGCTGTTTCGCGACCGAAGTAAACTTCGATAGTGCGATCATTAATAGTGATAGTGCCCGTACCTGGACGCAAAAATACGCGAGCAGTAGACGTTTTACGACGACCTGTACCGTAATACTGAGTAGCTGACATAATCTACTTCCCCTTATACTTTCAATTCTTGTGGCTGCTGAGCCGCATGTGGATGTTCAGCGCCTGCGTACACTTTTAATTTAGTGTACATAGCACGTCCTAGTGGACCTTTTGGTAGCATACCTTTAACTGCAAGCTCGATAACACGCTCCGGAAAGCTGTTGATCATGATTTCAAAGTTAGCTTGCTTCAAACCACCAGGATAGCCAGTGTGACGGTAGTAAATTTTGCCTTGACGCTTATTACCAGTTACATGAACCTTCTTAGCGTTAATGACAACAATGTAGTCACCTGTGTCTGCGTGCGGAGTGTATTCTGCTTTATGCTTGCCGCGTAAACGACGTGCAATTTCAGTAGCCATACGACCCAGAGTTTTACCCTCTGCATCTATTACATACCAGTCGCGTTTTATTTCGGCCGGCTTAGCAACAAAAGTTTTCATCTTTGTTCGCCTTACTTAATCTTAAACCTAGCTCACAGATCCAATGTAAACATCTCGCCTGCTACCGGTTTAGCTTATAATTATTCGTTAACCGTCCAATATACCGGACACTTAACATCGAACCTCATTTCGAGGAGCGCGTATAGTACACGCCGGAGGCGACAGTCGCAAGTAATTAGTCGGAAGTAGTAAGTAAAAAACTCAAAAACACGAGTCGCCGGGGGCGACAGTTGGAAGTTGGAAGTTGGAAGTTGGAAGTGGGTAGCAACAACAAAGGGAAAAAGACAAACACCCGCAAAGCCAGCTATTAAATGGCGCTCTTGTCTTGAATCAACTCGCTACTTACGACTCGATACTAGCTCACCCATGCCTTGGCTTGAACTTCCTCACACCTCACGCCTGCCCTTCCCTCACGCCGTGTCTTTTAAAACTTCCTACTTCCTACTTACGACTTCCAACTGTTTTTAAGCCTTATGCTCTCGTGCCAAATATTCGTGGGATTGCATCTCTAACAGACGGCTCTTGGTGCGCTCGATTTCGAACTCCAACTTACCTTCGGTATAAATCTCAAAGATAGGCACTGCAGCAGACACAATCAGCTTGACGCCGCTGTCATAGAACTCATCGACCATATTGATAAAACGCCTGGCTGCATCGTCATTTTCACGACCGAGTTGCGGTATATTCGAAACGAGTACAGCATGGAAGATTTTGGCTATTTCAATATAATCATTTTGCGATCTTGGGCCCAGGCAGATATCGGCAAAATCAAACCAAACCACATCTTCGCAACAGCGTCGGGATAGGATCTCCCGGCCATTGATTTCAACTTGCTCACATTCGACCACTTCATCAAGATCCGGCGCAAGATTTTCGAAACTTTTGTTTAAGCTGGTATCAGCAGCTGCATCAAGTGGACAGTGATAGAGCTCTGCCTGTTCCAGTACGCGCAGGCGATAATCAACACCACCATCGACATTAACTATCTCGGTATGCAGCTTAAGCAAGGCAATAGCCGGCAAAAAACGGGCTCGCTGTAAGCCATTGAGATAGAGCCCATCAGGGACAATATTCGAAGTAGCTACCAGTGCGACACCTTCGGCAAACAAACGCTCAAATAAGCCTCCTAAGATCATTGCATCGGTAATATCCGAGACAAAAAACTCATCAAAGCAAATAATGCATGCTTCTTCTGCATAGTTTTTAGCAATGATATCCAGTGGGTTTTTTTGCCCTTCAAGCACTTTTAAATCGGCATGTACCCGCTGCATAAACCGATGAAAATGGGTTCGCTCTTTTCGCTCAAACGGCAGACTGTCGTAAAAGGTATCCATCAGGTAGGTTTTACCGCGCCCGACTCCCCCCCAAAAATACAAGCCCTTAACCGGCACTTTCTTTTCGGGTTTATTAAAAACAGCAGTCATCTTGCCAAAGAAACTGACTTTAGGCGCATCAGCCTGAGAGAGAACCAACTCATCGTACAATCGCTGCAAGTGTTTCACAGCACTCTCTTGAGAGGTATCGTAGGAAAAATCATCACGTTTTAAATCTTGCTGGTAGCGAGCTAGTGGAGCGAGAGCTGAAGACATAGTACTAATTTGCTTCCTTGTTGGAATCCAGGATTTTCAGCAGCGCACTCTACTCCTGATCCCGATAATGTGCAAATAACGACACTCATTTGACCCGCTACTTCCAACTTCCAACTTCCAACTTCCAACTTCCAACTTCCAACTTACGACTGAAGTTGTTCTGCCGTATTAATGTTCTTTAACGCCGCACTTTCTTGTTCTGTTATCTGCAATTCTACGACAACATGCTGCTCATACCATTTTCTGACCGCCCTGCCACCATCGATTAAATAGTCTTCCAAACTCTGCTTTAGAGCTAGCGGAATCACCGCGTGCAATGGGTGCAAAAACTTCCCTTCTGCCAACACAATAATGGCATCGGGATTCTCAGTAGCAGCCAGCAGTGCAATGGGTGCAAAAACTTCCCTTCTGCCAACACAATAATGGCATCGGGATTCTCAGTAGCAGCCAGCA
>MABF01000181.1 GCA_002163025.1 'Osedax' symbiont bacterium Rs2_46_30_T18 | reverse complement strand
ACTGCGGATCCAATCCGGATAAAAAGCCATGATAGCGCTAAGAAAGACGCCGTTTAACAGTCCCTCTGGAAATATTGTCAGCACAATAATAGTCATTATCTCGCGTTGAATTGTCACCCAAGGGTGAATATCATTGACCCAAAGTGTCAACGACACCGACAGACCGATCAACATTGCGCATAACCCAGCGCAAAAAAATCCGCATACAAAAAGGTAGATAAAGAAATTTTTTGGTAACTTTCTATCAACTATAGCCGCAGTAATATAAGTGACAGTCACCGGTAGTAATATAGTAATCACACCGTTGGCGGCGAAACTGCTCCAACTGCTACCGCTGGCTAAAGTGACCAGTGCCAGGGAAATACTGGCGCAGACAATCGCCAGGTCCCAACCCAACACTAAACTCATAGCAGTCATGCCGATTAAATGAATACTAATGCCTGACGAGATATCTGCCTTAATGCTCCAGAGCAGAATAAGCGCGACGCTCGCCCCAAAACACAAATGCTGTAATCGGCTATTTGATTTTATTAAGCGCCAGGGCGACTTGTAGCAAGCACATAAAAACACCGATAAAAAAAGCGCATTAAACAAGTAACAACTCAGATCTGAGAGTAAATCAGTATTCAGACTAACCACTACTACGTCTGGCTAGCAGCGGGTAAATTGAGGGTAAAGAGGAGCGCGTCTTCCCTGCTACTAGCAGCCTCTGAATGAGCGGTTGACTGCTGGGCAATAGGGGAGCTGGGGTAATAATTTTTACGCCTTCCATCCAGGCTAAAACCCAACTGCTGATACAGATTAATGGCGCTGTGGTTGGAGGCTCTAACTTCCAGTAGCAGTTTTTCTATATCGCGATCTAACAAACAAGCACTTGATTGCGTCAATAGCTTGGCTGCATAGCCGCGGCGGCGCTGTGCTGGGTCGGTGGCTATCTGTAGGATTTCCGCCTGTTCAAACAGCAACTGATAAAACACAAAGCCAAGCAGCTGTCCTTTTGAGACCAGTCCAAAGTTCAGCGCCTTAGGATCGTTTAACTGCTGTTTGAGTAGCCCGATGGACCAGGGCGGAATAAAACAATCTCGCTGCAATTGGCACAACTGCTGCCAGAGTACAGGGTGAATTTTCTCATCTAAAACGATCAACTCTGGCATCAAAGCTACTGCGCTTTAACTACTAGTACTTTTTGTAAATCTTGCCAAACATCACGTTTACAGCCTGGTACGTTTAACATCTGGGTTAAGCTGTAGCTAGTGATGGCTTTTGTTTGCGTACGCAGTGAAAATACTATGCCGCGCATTGCCTCAAATTCTTCTTCGCGACCCATTACCATTTGCGCCGCCTCCTCACCTAACATCAAGACCAGTGCGGGAGTCTGTTGCTGGAATATTTTCGCCAGTTTATGCTGTACCGCAGAAACCGCTTGATCCCAGCCCTGATCTATATTGTCTCCCGCTAAGGTCGGCCAGTTTAAAATATAGGGCGCCGCCCCCCCATCTAGGCGCTTGTTATCCAAGCCCATGGCCCGAAGGATGTTAGCCACTAGTTGCTCGTATTGATCAGAAGCGATTGCACCGCGGTTTTGCGTTGGCAGAGTATCAACGACCAATACATCTCTATACTGTAAAAACATCAAACGCATGGTCGGAGGTTGTTTCTTACTGGCTGTAATAAGGGCACTGTGTCTGGGAATTGCCGCGGGGCTTTGGGCAGCGGGTAAATGAGCGTCTTCGACACTACCCCTTGCCTGTGGCTCAGTTTTCTTTTGTACGCTCGCTTCGATTACAGGCGCCACTGCAACGGTGTTTTGCCCATGGCTGCTGACTGCCAAATCAGTTTCGACTACTGTATTAGTTACGCTCAGGGATGCAGCCAGCGACTTAGCGTGCCCGATATCGTTTGGCTGTACCTCGGCTGGCGACGAAGCGACTTGTTCAGTGTTGTCAGTAATTTCAGCAACCGAATCAGCCAGGGTAAAGTCAGGGTCATAAATAAACTCAGAAACCCATTGTTCAGAACGAGGTGCACCTGGCAAAGTTGCTCTTGAGAGCCAACTGCTGATACCTAGTGTTTCTAAATATTGATGCCTGAGCTGCTGATGCATTAATTAACTACCCTTGCCATTCTCTAATTTAATATGATTAATTCTATACGCTACACTTGTGGATGGGGCTTTTCGATATGCGCATCCAACAAATTTAAAGCGTGGATATAGGCTTTAGCCGACGCTATTATAATATCAGTATCTGCTCCTATGCCATTAACAATTCTTCCATTTTTTTCCAGCCTTACCGTCACTTCTCCCTGAGAGTCGGTACCGCTTGTTATAGCGTTGACAGAATACAACTGCTGAGTGGTTCCTGATTTCACGATATTTTCTATCGCGCGCAATGCTGCATCTACAGGCCCGTCACCGATAGATTCTGCTCGCTGCTCTAAGCCGTCACACACCAGAGAAACTTTAGCCATTGGAACCTCGCCAGTTTGCGAGTTCACCGCCAGGGAAGACAAATGGTACTTTTCATAGCTTTCGCTGCTCTGCGTAACTGACACCAGAGAAATCAGATCAGCATCGACTATCTCGTGTTTCTTATCTGCTAACTCCTTAAACCTGGCAAAGGCGGCATTCAGTTGTGCGTCAGAATTAAAACTGCTGCCCAACTCCTCCAGTCTGGCTTTGAACGCGGCGCGACCAGAGTGCTTACCCATCACTAGCCTATTGGTACTCCAGCCGACATCCTCTGCGCGCATAATTTCATAAGTCTCACGATGCTTTAAAATACCGTCCTGATGAATACCCGACTCGTGAGCAAATGCATTGGCCCCTACTATCGCCTTATTAGGCTGCACCACAAATCCGGTGATACTTGAGACCAGCTTAGAGGCGGGCACAATCTGGCTGTGGTCTAAACTTGTATATAACTGTAAATATTCCCTGCGTGTATGCAGTGCCATTGCCACTTCTTCCAGAGAAGCATTGCCAGCTCGCTCTCCCAATCCGTTAATAGTGCACTCAACCTGACGTGCCCCCGCATTGATCGCAGCCAGTGAGTTAGCAACGGCCAACCCCAAGTCGTTGTGACAATGCACCGAAAATACCGCCTTATCCGCATTCGGCACCCGCTGCAATATATTCTCTATGCTCAACGCAAACTCTTGAGGCAAGGCATAACCAACTGTATCGGGAATATTGATAGTGCTAGCCCCAGCCTCAATGACTTTCTCTATAATGAGACACATAAAATCCAGCTCGGAGCGACTGGCGTCTTCCAGCGAGAACTCTACATCGTCGATTAAATTGCGCGCGTACCGCACTGAGCTGACCGCCTGTTCTACGACTTCTTCAGGGCGCATTTTGAGTTTAAACTTCATGTGGATGGGGGATGTGGCGATAAAGGTATGAATCCGGCCGGCAGCGGCATTTTTTAAGGCTCCGGCCGCTCGGTCCAAGTCTAACTCCAGTGCCCTGGCCAGAGAGCAAACCTTAGTATTTCTAATGTTATCGGCAACCAATTTTACCGCTTCATAATCTCCGGGGCTGGCGACAGCAAAGCCCGCTTCTATTATATCAACTTGCATTTTCTCTAACACTTTGGCGATACGCAATTTTTCATGTTTGCTCATCGAGGCGCCGGGACTCTGCTCGCCATCACGCAGTGTAGTATCAAAAATTATAACTCTGGAGTTACTCATGCTGCACCTCTGATCCGTCTTTAGGGGATAGCTCTGTGCGGCAGCAAACTTTTAGAACACTGCCGAAATGCCAGGGCGCTAGATCTGCAAATTATATCCTAGATGGAGAGTTTAAGCAGTATTGTTGATAGCAATGACCGCGCTGATCGGAGTAGAATCAGGCAACCAAATCTTTTCAAATTTGTGTATAGGGGATGCTAAAGTTATGGCAGCGATTGATTTTGATCAACAAATAGACAGAACGAATACTTTCAGCACTAAATGGGAGCGCTACGCGGACACTGAAACACTCCCTATGTGGGTAGCAGATACAGATTTCAAAGCCCCAAAAGCTATCACCCAAGCCCTGCAAGAGCGCATCGATCACGGGGTGTTCGGCTACACTATGGTTCCCCCGCAGTTAAACCAAACTATCATAGAGCGCATGCAGCGCTTGTACGATTGGCAGATTGAGGCCGAGTGGATTGTCTGGCTTCCAGGCTTGGTTTGCGCCTTAAACATTGCCTGTCGTGCCGCTGCACCAGAGGGCGGGGTAGCACTGGCTCCTAAACCTATCTACCCTCCTTTTATAAGCGCCCCGCATTTAAATGCAATGCAAGTGTGCCAAATCCCCCACAAGCTACAGGGATTGCGCTGGGTAATGGACTTTACTGCTCTGGAGCAGTCGATCACTAGCGAATCTAAAATTTTATTGTTCTGTAACCCGCACAACCCCGGTGGCACCATTTACACCGCAGAAGAATTAGCCCAGTTAGCACAGATAGTGACTAAGCATGATTTAGTGCTCTGCTCAGATGAAATCCACTGCGACTTACTGCTAGACAAAGAGGCCCGTCATATCCCGGTGGCCTCAATTAACCCACAAATCGCTGAGCAGTGTATTACTCTGATGGCCCCCAGTAAAACATTTAACATCGCAGGTTTAGGTTGCGCTTTCGCCATAATCGCTAACCCGGAACTGCGTAACAAGTTCAATAGGGCGCGAAAAGGCATAGTCCCGGATGCCAATTTGTTGGGCTATACCGCCACCCTTGCAGCATACACACACGGCGAGCAGTGGCTGGAGCAACAACTGGATTACTTCCGTGATAACCACGACTACTTAGTTAATGAGATCAACGCTATCCCCGGCTTAAAAATGCTGCCCAACCAAGCTACATACCTCGCATGGATAGACGTATCAGCGGCAAAACTGGAAAATCCTGCGCTGTTTTTTGAACAGGCCGGCGTCGGTTTATCTCCGGGCAGAGATTTTGGTGATAATAATTATGTGAGGATGAATTTTGGCTGCACCCGAGGATTACTTGAAGAGGCAGTTAAGCGCATGAAAAGCGCGATGCTAAACCATCTACCCGCATAAACTAACAAATTGAAAGTTGGAAGTTGGAAGTTGGAAGTTGGAAGTTGGAAGTTGGAAGTTGGAAGTTGGAAGTTGGAAGTTGGAAGTTGGAACATTATTGAGCTCAACACTACCGACTTCCTACTTCCGACTATCTTAAGCCCTGCTGAAATCGAAAGGCAGTACCTCAGCGATCTGTGTTTTAGCCAATGCCAGCATCAACAGCCGATCAACTCCCAACGCTACCCCTGCACAATCTGGCAACCCTTGCTCTAATGCTTTAACCAGCCTTAGTTCCAATGGCCTCTGTGGTAAACCCAACCCAGCTCGCAGCTGCTGGTCAGCAGCAAAGCGTTTGCCCTGTTCTACAGCATCGGTCAGTTCGTGATAACCGTTCGCCAGCTCTACACCATCAATAAAGAGTTCAAACCTAGCCGCCACACTAATGCCATCTTCATCAGTAGTCAGTCTTGCCAGCGCCGACTGGCTGGCGGGGTAGTGATAGACAAACACTGCACCTGACAGCTGTGGCTCAATACAGTGCGACATCAACAGATTAAGCCAGCCATCCCTGTCATAATCACCGCTAACTTCAACTTCCTCGCGCATTTTTGCCGCAAGCTGTTCATCACTGGCAGTGTTGATATCTATTTCTAAATAATGCAGGAAAAGCTGTCGATAAGAGAAACGCTGAAACTGCTCAATCCCCGTGATACACCTTACTAAAGCGGCAACTTCATCCATTAGCGCCTGATCATCCAAGCCCAATCTGTACCATTCGAGCATAGTGAATTCCGGGTTGTGCCGACTGCCGACCTCACCGTTGCGAAATACCTTGGACATTTGATAAATACAGCCACTGCCCGCGGCTAGTAGGCGTTTCATCGCATATTCAGGTGAACTCTGCAAATAGTAATGCTGTACTGTATCTTCTGGAAAGCTACGATACTCAACGGTTAAACTGTCGATAAAGGGATCACACACCGCCGCCTGTGACAGCACTGGCACATCGACCTCTAAAACATTACGTAATGAGAAAAAATTGCGAATTTGTGCCAGCATAGCAGCACGTTTTTTAAGGGTTTCGAGTGTGGCACTGGGCTGCCAATGATCATTGTTCAAGGCAAGACCTGATTAATTATCGCAGGGAGATAAAAGACCTTTGCTAGCCAAAGGTCTCGCAGACTAACTCAGCTTTTAAGCTTTAGCGGCACGGCTGACATACTCGCCTGTACGAGTATCAATCCTTAGAAGTTCACCTTGCTCGATAAATAGCGGTACACGCACTACTGCACCCGTACTCATCGTCGCTGGCTTGGAGCCGCCTTGTGCTGTATCACCTTTAAGACCCGGATCAGTCTCCGTGACTTCAAGTTCAACAAAATTTGGCGGCGTCACGACAATCGCTCTGTCATTCCATAAAGTGATAATGCAAACCGTATTGTCTTTCAGCCATTTAATCGCATCACCGACTGCTTTTTCTTCAACAGCATACTGCTCAAACGTTACTGGCACCATAAAATGGAACATATCGCCGTCTGTGTACAGATACTCCATGTCTCTTTCCATAACGTCGGCAGCTTCAAGAGATTCATTGGATTTAAAAGTACGCTCCCAAACACGCCCGGTTAACAAGTTGCGCATTTTTACTCGGGTAAAAGCCTGACCTTTACCAGGCTTGACAAATTCGACCTGCTGCATAGAACAAGGATCGCCGTCGATCATAACTTTTAAACCGTTTTTAAGCTGATTCGCTGAATAAGACATGATATTTCTCTACTTCAATAAGATGTGGAATAACTTTGCTGAGCATTCTACTACAAAGCACAAAAAATAGCGGCTATCTGTAGGAATTTTGCTAACAAACGCAACTTCTTGGCTCAAGGGCCTGCTAGTAGGCTTGCTGTCATGCAGATGAGACGAAACTATCGAGCTTAAGACCAGTGAGCTGGAGTATATTTGACAGCAGATCTAGTTGAACGCACAATGCGGGAAATTTAACGCTAGGGTGATGATGGATAATGATCAAATAATCTCATCACCTTCATTTAGCAAATTACCACTTTCAATATTAGGTTCTTTCTGTGAAGGCTATAAACACTGCTAACATCAGCGCTGCTCAGCAACCGCAAACCAGTTGGCAATACCTGCTAAGCCACTGTTTTACCGATCCTGTAAGCTTGGCAAAGTTCCTGCAACTAGAGCCTGAGCAGCTAAATTTCTCAGCGCAGGCCAGCGGAGAATTTTCGTTAAAAGTCCCGTTGCCCTATGCTATGCGCATGCAAAAAGGTGACAGTCGTGATCCGCTGCTACTACAAGTATTGCCCGACCCGAGAGAGCTAGAACATTTCCCTGGCTTTGTCACAGATCCATTAGCAGAAGCAGACGCAAATCATTTAAGCGGTCTGATTCACAAATATAAAAACCGGGTACTACTGATGCTCAGCGGCGCCTGCGCTATCAATTGCCGCTACTGCTTTCGTCGCCACTTCCCCTACGATGACAACAAAATCGGCTCGCAGCAGTGGCAAAAAATTCTGCGCTACATCGAAAACGATAGCAGCATCGAAGAAGTAATTTTCTCCGGGGGTGACCCATTGGCAACCTCAGACCAGCGATTAGACAAACTCATCACTCAACTGGGGCAAATTAAGCACTTACAACGACTGCGTATTCACAGCAGGTTACCTGTAGTGATTCCCCAGCGCATCACAGATCAACTGTGCCAGACATTACAGAAAACACATCTACAGACGCTACTGGTTATCCACGCCAATCACGCCAATGAATTTGATCTTCAGGTGACTGAAGCTCTGGACAAATTAAAGGCTGCAAACGTCACTGTACTTAATCAGGCGGTACTATTAAAGGGCATTAACGATACAGTAGCGAGCCAGAAAAAATTGCACACAGCCTCTTTTGCCGCAGGTGCCTTACCCTACTATTTGTTTGTTTTAGACCCAGTGCAAGGCGCCGCTCATTTTGATATCAGCGATAGCCAAGCGCAGCAGTTGGTTGCAGAGCTACAGCGAGAACTACCGGGTTATTTACTGCCTAGGTTAGCCAGAGAAATTCCAGGCAAGCCTCACAAAACCTTATTGGCCATCTAGTTATTGCCGGCACAATAAGATAAAAAAGTATGCAAAAACCAACAAATTTTAGACGGGTTAACAATTGTAACTGGCAATGGCAAAAAAGCGCGGTAAAAAATCTCTCAATCGGTTAGAATCAGTTCATTTCTTAATCTCAGCATTGTTGTAAATCGAGCTTGGATTGTAAAAATTATAAAAACAAACTGTAAACGAACGACTTCAGTCTTCGCTATCGAATAAATAACACCAAGGATAACAACATGAATATGTGGAAATACTTAGCTCTTGCGACCCTAGCTACACTGTTGGCGGGCTGTGTCAAAAAAGGCGTTGAGCCTGTGGCAGTCGTTTATCCTCCACTCATAATTGCCGATGCCACCCCCGTTATTTCGTCGACAAAGCGCTCTATCGGGGTACAAGTTAATTTTAAGAACATCACCAGCAATGACTATAACTATGCGCGTTTTAAGCTGACTGCGTACAACAGCGCCGGTGAGAGCGTGAAACCAAAAAAAGGGCTTAGGGAGAGCGCCTATGTTCGCCTAGCGGGCCCGATCGGCCCAGGGCAATCAAAGACGACCACCTGGACCAATACTTGGGCCAACAAAGATGTGCAATGTGTCAGTTTAGACGAAGTAGAAATCATCTTTATGGACGGCAGTGTGGAAGTCGCTAAAGAGGGAAGACTGCTCAGCGAAAAAGCTGGCAGTATCTGCATCTAAATGACAGTAAGGGTTTAGGTACTTTATCTAAACCCTACTCTATTACGGTTTTCTAGGGGGTACATTGATCGGAAACTGAGCGACACTGCCTTTTACTTCTGTTAGCTTCGCTACACCCGAACGTTCAACTTCATCTATCCGCAATATAGCCTGAGTCGGAATCAAAGAGCTTTTTACTTCATTAAACAGCTGCTTAACTTTTTCCTCTCCAGGGTCAACCAGCAACTCAGAACGCTGCCCGAAAATAAAGCCCTCTAACTGGATAAAACCCCAGATATCACTTTGATAAACATGTTTTACAAACACTTCGACTACTTTATCTTGATTGATAAAGGAGACACGATATACCGCCTCATCTGCTGCCATGATTTACTCTCAACCTATTCACTATTACTGATAATCTGAATCGAACAATCGCTATTGCCTATTGTTGAGCATATTAAATTGGGGCAGCCGCTATTTTTACAAGAGCAGCGACCCGCTAACAGGTAAATAATTCCGTCACCTCCTCTTATAAAATTACAGGGCTCTGCTGTGTAACACACTTACGCCCTGTTGGCCGACACAGGCAATCAAACTACGCGCTTAGTCATCGCTATCTCGATACTTCCAGGCAGGCAGCAAAGATATTTTTGGCTATTTGTGCAGCAAAATAGCTATAAGTGATTAGCCGCAGTATAATAGCGCGCAAAACCTCCTAGGCGAGCTCAAACTTCCCTATTTTCAACCTTAGCTGTTTCCCAGCCAGCGCTGCGACAACACTAAATTGTTATATATTTTTTAGTGCCAGGACTTATAAAAACGCAACCCAAATAGCACGGCCGCTGCAAATGCTTGCCACTGTGTTTATCTGGGGAAGTATTTTCTAATACTTTAATCACAATGACAGAACTATAGAACAAGGTGCACGATGGCGAAGAAGCTATTTATTAAAACTCACGGTTGTCAAATGAACGAGTATGACTCGTCACGTATGGCTGATTTATTAGGCGAGAGCCACGAGCTGGAATTGACAGACAACCAGGAGGAAGCGGATGTTCTGCTACTCAATACTTGTTCTATCAGGGAGAGAGCCCAGGAAAAAGTTTTCCACCAGCTCGGTCGCTGGCGCAAGCTAAAAGAGAAAAATCCCGACTTGAAAATTGGTGTCGGCGGCTGCGTCGCCAGTCAGGAAGGTGACAAGATCCTCAAGCGTGCCCCTTTTGTCGATATGGTCTTTGGTCCACAAACTTTGCACCGTCTCCCGGAGATGATTGACTTAACTGAACAGGGTAAAATCGGCGTAGTTGATGTCAGCTTTCCGGAAATTGAGAAATTTGACGTATTACCTGCACCTAAAGCCACTGGCGCAGAAGCTTTTGTCTCGGTGATGGAAGGTTGCAGCAAATACTGTACTTTCTGTGTCGTTCCCTACACCCGAGGCGAGGAAGTCAGCCGTCCGCTGGATGACGTACTGGCTGAATGTGTTGAGCTGGCCGAACAGGGAGTCAGGGAAGTTAATTTACTGGGACAAAACGTCAACGCTTATCAGGGCGCGACAGACGACGGTGAATTTGCAGATCTCGCCGAATTAATCCGCTTAGTCGCCTCAATTGAGGGACTTGATAGGGTACGTTTTACCACCTCGCATCCGGTGGAGTTCACTCAGTCATTAATCGACGTATACGCTGAAGTCCCGGAACTGGTCAGCCATTTACACTTGCCAGTGCAATCGGGATCAGACAGTATCTTAATGGCAATGAAGCGTGGTCATACGGTACTTGAATACAAATCAAAATTGCGGAAAATCAAAAAAATACGCCCGGACATTTGCTTCTCTTCGGATTTCATCATCGGTTTCCCTGGGGAGACTCAGTTTGATTTTGAGCAGACCATGAAGCTGATCGAGCAGATTGGTTTTGACATTTCCTACAGCTTTATTTACAGCCGCAGACCTGGTACTCCCGCCTCGGACATCCCAGATACGGTCACTGAAGAAACTAAAAAACAGCGCTTAAAAATATTGCAGGATCGCATCACTCAAAACGCTCAGCTAATCAGCAGGCAAATGGTCGGTACCGTGCAACGCATTCTAGTAAACAGCTACTCGAAGAAAGATCCGGGCATGTTATCTGGGCGCACTGAAAATAACCGCGTGGTTAATTTTCGCTGTGACCAGGCGGATTTAATCGGCAAGTTTGCCAATGTAGAAATACTGCAGGCATACACTAACTCGCTGATAGGCCAGCTGATAAATTCAGAGTTGGACGATACTCACTAAATACAGGTCAATATGCTAAAGCAGTTGCTGCATCTGCTTTAGCAATAACTCCCTCAGATATAGCCTATTCGCCAATGGCGTTTTGACTTGATTGCATGCTCCCCTGTTATGCTATACTAGAAAATACAGTGATTGATAAAGGAGATAACCTATTGAACAATAGTGAATCGTTACATTTCACTTTGTCACACAGCGATACAGCGGCACTAGCCAATCTCTGTGGGCAGTACAATGAACATCTAAAGCTTATCGAAAAACGCCTCAACGTGATCATTAGCAATCGCGCGACAGACTTCCAAGTGACTGGCGATCCGAGCTTAGTCCAAAAAGTTGTATCCCTTCTCAAACAACTATACCGCGAAGTGTGCGACGGTAAAGCATTAGATCTCGAGCAAGTCCACCTCTGTTTACAACAATCAGGTATTGAGCAAGACCGTAGTTTTTCTGAAGGATCTGCCGATAGCAAGCTGATCATCAAAACTCCCAAAGTTCTGGTTAAACCCCGCGGCCCTAATCAGCAAAAGTATGTCCGCTCTATCTTTACTCACGACATCAACTTCGGCATTGGCCCCGCAGGTACCGGCAAGACCTACCTGGCAGTCGCCTGTGCGGTAGAAGCCCTGGAACGCGAGGAGGTAGAACGTATCTTATTGGTCAGACCGGCAGTAGAAGCAGGTGAAAAGCTCGGGTTTCTGCCCGGTGATCTAGCGCAAAAAGTTGATCCTTACCTGCGCCCGCTCTACGACGCTCTGTTTGAAATGCTCGGTTTTGAACGCGTCGCTAAACTCATAGAGCGGCATGTCATTGAGATAGCGCCACTGGCTTACATGCGCGGTCGCACCTTAAACGGATCCTTCGTCATTCTCGATGAGAGCCAAAACACCACCAGAGAGCAAATGAAAATGTTCTTGACCCGGATCGGTTTTGGCTCGACAGCGGTTATTACCGGTGATATTACCCAGGTGGATCTACCTAAAAGCACTCCCTCTGGATTGCGCCACGCCGCCCAGGTACTGGACGGTGTTGAAGGTATTGGTTTTAGCTATTTTTCACCTAAGGATGTCGTTCGCCACCATCTGGTACAACATATTGTTGAAGCTTATGATCGCCACGACACCTTGCAAAACAGTGTAAAACAAAAACTGGCCATCAACCAATGAGCACAGATATTGAAGTGCAGTACGCGTCAGAAGAACCGCAACTACCCAGTGAAGCACAGATAAAAAACTGGGTAGAGACCTCGTTGCAGCGTTATTCGCAGCGGTTTTCACTCTGTATCCGCATCGTCGACAGTGATGAGAGTCAAAATCTAAATAATCAGTACCGCGGTAAAGACAAGCCTACAAATGTGCTTTCGTTCAGTTTTGATATGCCGGAATGTGTCGACGCAGAAACTGAAATATTAGGCGACTTAGTGGTATGCGCATCAATCGTAGCGGATGAGGCAAAAGAGCAGAATAAAGCGCTATTTGATCACTGGGCACATATGATTGTGCACGGGGTCTTGCATCTCTTAGGCTTTGACCATATAAAGGACAGTGAAGCGTTAGAAATGGAACAGTTAGAGCGAGATATCCTGGCTGTCCTTTCAATCGCTGACCCCTATTAACTAATTAAATGCTAAGTACGACTTTCCAGTTTCGGAGCAAGAGGAAAAAATGAGCGCAGATCGATCGGAACAACCACGAAGTATCCTCGGGCGCGTCGCCCAGTTATTATCGTTTGAACCAAAAACTCGGCAAGATGTAATGGAAGTTATCAAGGAAGCTGCTGATGACAACCTGCTTGACCAAGAGGCACTAACCATTATTGAAGGAGCCATGCTAGTCGCAGACCTCAAAGTTCGCGACATCATGGTACCGCGCTCCAAGATGATTATTGTAGAAGCAGACCAGACTTTAAAAGAGTTCTTGCCTACCATTATTTCTAGCGCTCATTCACGATTCCCAGTAGTCGGCAAGAACCCCGACGAAATCATTGGCGTATTACTTGCCAAAGACCTTCTTCCATCACTGCTAAACAAAGATAATGAAGACTTTACCGTGCAGGACAAGTTGCGCCCGGTAGCATTTATCCCCGAGAGCAAGCGACTCAACAAGCTACTGAGGGAGTTTCGTGAGACTCGCAGTCACTTAGCAATTGTGGTTGATGAATACGGCGGTATTGCCGGCTTGATCACTATCGAAGATGTGTTAGAGCAGATAGTAGGTGAGATCGAAGACGAGCACGACCAAAATGAAGATGAAGGTAACATTCGCCCCTTCGAAAACAACGCTTTTCTGGTGAAAGCTTTAACCGAATTGGAAGACTTCGATGAGTACTTTAATACTAACTTCGATGAATCTGACTTCGACACCATTGGCGGTCTTGTCACGCAACGTTTCGGCCACTTACCACACAAAGACGAAGAAATTTTAATTGACGGTTTCAGTTTCAGAGTGCTCTCCTCTGAACACCGACGCATCAGATTATTACAAGTACAGCGAGTGACACTTTAAACAATGCTCCTCCCGGCAATCCTAGCCCTAATAGCCGGGGCAAGTACTACCCTGGCATTTGCTCCCTTCAATTTTTCAGTACTGGCACTCATCACCCCGGCTGCACTGTTTCTACTTCTCAAACGACAGAGCTTGAAACGCGCATGCTGGATCGGCTGGCTTTTCGGGCTAGGCTTCTTTGGTACCGGCGTCTCTTGGGTTTACGTCAGTATCAATACTTATGGCGATACTCCCGCTATTCCCGCAGCACTGTTAACGGCTAGCTTTTGTGCTGCCCTAGCAGTGCTGTTTTTACTGCAAATATGGCTCTATCAAAAATATTTTAGCAAAGATTTCCCAGCCATAGCGTTCGCTGTTATTTGGCTCTTATTTGAATGGCTACGCAGCTGGCTATTTACCGGTTTCCCCTGGCTATACCTGGGTTACAGTACTCTAGACACCCCCCTCTCCCCACTGGCTGCTATTGGCGGGGTATGGCTGTTATCCGCGGTCGTGATCAGCGTTAGCCTGGCACTGGCAAGTTTGATCCACAACAGAGGGCGCAAACAATGGCTAGTGGCTTTTTCAGCTATCGCTCTGCCTCTGCTAGTCAGCTTCTCGCTGCCCCAACACTGGACTACAAAATCCGGTGAGCCAATAGATGTCGCTATAGTGCAGCCAGACATAGACCAGCTAATTAAGTGGAACCCTCTTCATCTGGAAAGTATTCTAAATCGCTACTACAGCAGTACTGAAAAGCTGCTTGGCAAAAAAGTAATCATATGGCCGGAGACAGCCATTCCCAGTTTATACCCGAAAGTCGAGCCCTATTTCGCCCCATTAGTTGCACAGCAGCAACGCCTAGGGGGCTCATTAATCAGCGGCATACCGATGAAAGTTAACGATCCAGAACACCCTTTGGGCAGACGTATACACAACTCGATATTGAATTTAACCGAAAACACTAGTTACCATAAACAACGCTTAGTTCCCTTTGGTGAATACGTGCCCTGGCAGGATCAGTTCAGAGATTTGTTCAACTTTTTAAACATTCCTGACATGACCTTTAGCCTGCCTAAAAACCCTCAACAACCGCTACTACAAGTGGGTAATTACCAATACAGCACCGCTATTTGTTATGAAATTGCCTACCCTGAACTGGTCCGTGAATACAGTAAGAATGCCGATGTTATCTTAACGTTGTCCAATGACACTTGGTTCAGCCACTCTATTGGGCCCGACCAACACTTTCAGATGGCCAGAATGCGCGCCATTGAAAACGGCCGCTGGCTGATACGCAGTGCCAACAATGGAATTACCGCGATTGTTAATGCTCAGGGGAAGGTTGTAGTAGTAGCGCCTAGGTATACTCAGGCAGTTTTAGAGGGAAAAGTGCAGCCGCTGCAAGGGCTAACACCTTATCAACGACTGGGACACTGGCCGCTGATAATTTTCTACTTCGCGGCTCTGGGGATAATATTGGCGATGCGCCAGCGGATATTCGGGTTTAGTAAGCGGTATAAGGTACAGCTTAAACGGCAGCATTAACGCCGCCACAGAAATCACACAACTTTGATCTGCAGGTCAGCCAAGCCAAATATCTTCTCAGCAGGCCTACACATAGACACATATCAACAGCTATTATTAGTTACTATCTAAGAGGAGCACCGCTCCTCTGGGCTAGCCATACATTTTCACACCAGTCCCAGATAGAATCCCAATGAGTCTCCTCATCGATACCAGTATTGGGCTGCCAGATG
>MABF01000018.1 GCA_002163025.1 'Osedax' symbiont bacterium Rs2_46_30_T18 | reverse complement strand
CTGCTCCAGATTAAAACCTAAGCTCATTAGCTGACTTTCTGCTTTCCAGCCGTTACAGATTTTTTCATCTGCGCTCAGTACTTCACTGACAGCATCGAGCAAATTGAGATCTTGCAGTTGTTGCGGCAAAAATTGTTCCACTACGCCAATAGAAACCGCGTTAGGTTGGCGAATCTCACCTTTATCTAAATTGAGATCGCCCTTGATAAGGGAGAGCAAAGTACTTTTACCACAGCCATTCTCGCCAACCAGGCCAATTTTATCGTACAGGTTAATCGTTAAATTGAGATCCGAAAATATACTTTTCTGAGCGTGGGAAAAGCTGATATTAATTAGTTGTAATAATGCAGTCATAGTTTTCATCTTTTTAAGGCAGGGGAAGACCCTGCGAATTATTAACGTAAAAAGTTAATAACGCAGATGAATAAAGAAGTGAGTTAAAAGCTGGGGGGTAAGTTTAAAAACATATTATAGATACCAGTCCGATATTCATCGCATTATCTAAATGTGGACTGGAATGTTCTGTCAGATAAAACGATCGCAAAAGCGAGTTGGTCTAAATACATATAATAATCCTCCTATAAAAGTGCATAAGTCAGCATTAGGCTTTCTATTTTGACCCAAATTTAAACAAACTTTGCTTTGCTTTGCAACTGAATGACTTAGCTGCAACTTTGGATGCTAATATAGCCCGCAATTAAGGTGATAATAAAACGTTATAATTATTACCGTCCGTATGTGCATATAACAAATTAGGTGATTTATGACTGATAATCAACGGTTCTCCAAAGCGACCAACAAGCCGAAATGGGGAGCTACCCAGAGGCAGGCCTGGCTGGATAAGCAGAGCATAAAACGCTCTTACAAAGAAGATGTTTTATCTAAAATTGAAAAATGTACTAATGATTTCACTGTGACGCAATATGGCGCTCTAACATTTGATCCTAGCCGCTACCCTCTGTATGTTCTCAAGAGCAAAGATTGGCAGGAAAATAAGCCGACAGTACTTGTCACTGGGGGAGTGCACGGATATGAGACAAGTGGGGTTCAAGGTGCTCTTAGATTTGTACACAGCAGTGCTGCGCACTACAGCAAAGAATTTAATATTATAGTGGCCCCCTGCATTAGCCCTTGGGGTTATGAGACGATTAATCGCTGGAACCCTTACTGTGTGGATCCTAACAGGTCCTTCTATCAACAGAGCCCCAGTGATGAGGCAGCTGCTCTTATGCATATGCTTACTCAGTTAGAGACTCCCCTGCTGGCACATATTGACCTGCATGAAACCACGGATACTGATAACAGTGAATTTATGCCGGCGCTGGATGCCAGAGATGCGAAGGAGACTGTACTATCAGAAATTCCCGATGGCTTTTACCTGGTGGGTGATCTGCAAAACCCCTGTACAGAGTTTCAGCACGCTATTATCCAGGGCGTGGCTAAAATTACCCATATTGCCCCAGCCGATGAGCATGGTTGTATCATAGGAGCTAGCTTGTCACAGCCCGGAGTCATTAACTATCCAACCCAAAAACTGGGGCTTTGTAGCGGATTTAGCGATGCTAAATATGCTACTACCACAGAAGTTTATCCGGACAGTCCTTTAGTCAATGATGAAAATTGCATACTGGCGCAAGTTGCCGCCGTGGAAGCTGCGCTGGATTTTATTTTGGCAGAGGGCTGTGCTGTTAAATAGGTGATTCTGAGTGGGGTGCAGCTACAGTGCTTGAATTTTCTCGCTGGCCCGCTTTACCGAGGTAAGATAAATAGCCAATAGTTGTTCTGTATCTATGTTTAGTCTCCCCAATGCCACACTTACATTTTACTCGTCAGAATTTTCGTAGTATTTAATGATATCAATGAGCAGCGCTAACTTGTCGCAGCCTATTCT
>MABF01000280.1 GCA_002163025.1 'Osedax' symbiont bacterium Rs2_46_30_T18 | reverse complement strand
AAACTGTTCATTTGCATATTTAGATGCCAGATATCTAAGTATCGCCGCCGTTTCCCACAGAGGAAAACCGTCACCATCTTGTAGTACAGGTACAGTTTTATTGGGGTTCATGCTTACAAATTCTGCACTTTGGTTTCCGCCATATTTATGCCCTATGTCATAGCGAACGTAATCTAAACCTAACTCACCGATGCACCAGAGCAACGCCTGGACATTGGATGAAGTTTTACGACCCCAAACTTGAATCATCTGTGTATTTTTCCTATTCATCAATTACTGTCAAATAATTAGTCTGCAGAGATTAGCTTAAGTCCCATTAGGCCCATAAAACCACTGCCGACACGGCTGATAGTTTTTTGAAACTTAGCGTATAACTGCTGTGATTTACCACTACCGAGCAATCTTGACACCAGCAGATACCAGGTTGTATCTATCACGAAGGCCGCCAAACAGACGAGAAGATAGCCATAAACTGGGATTGTCGCCGGCAAAAAGGCGGCAAAGGCGCTGGCAAAAACTATTGCCGTTTTGGGGTTGCTCAACTGAATCAATAACCCTCTGAAAAACATTGTCCATAGTGATGCAGGCTTAGGTTGCTGCTCTGAACGGGGCGTTACCTCAGTGGTATTTTTATACATCTTGTAAGCCAGGTAACACAGATACAAACCACCGGCTATTTTTAGGCCACTGTAAACTAAGGGCACGGATTCCAACAGTACAAACAGCCCCAGGGCAGCAATAGTGGCAAATATTGTCGCGCCGACTCCCAGCCCCAGCGATACCGCATAGGCATCAGCTTTAGATTTTGCCATGGCAGTTTGTGCCACTAAAATAAAACTCGGCCCCGGGCTCATTACCCCGAGTAATAAAAACAGTGATATAGGTAATAAGAAAAAATAGTCAAGCATGGGTAGACCTCAACTAATGGAGTAACGTAAGTGCATCAGAGGATAAAATAAACGAAAACACTTGCTCAATGTGGCAGTTGGCGCTATTTTCACATTCAATACAAAGCTTGTAAATATCCATTTTTATTGAAACATTAATAACCTTTAATTGAATATGCCAAGAATTAATCAACTCGAAAGTTTAAAAGTCTTTAAGGCCGTGGTTGAGTGCGGCAGTTTCACCCAGGCTGCTAAGCGCCTTGATATCTCCGCGGCCAGAGTATCTAAGTCTATTGAAAGCTTAGAGTTGGAGCTGGGAACACTGCTGTTCAATCGCAGTACCCGACATATGCTAATCACTGACAGTGGCGAGCAATGTTATAGCCGTGCCCTTGAGCTAATTCACCAGTGGCAAGAGCTAAAAGAGCAATTGCTGGAATCTCATCACAGTCCGGCCGGTAAATTGCGTATCAGCGCCCCGATGACCTGGGGGCTGTTAAAACTGGCGCCGATCCTCAATGACTTTATGGATCAGTATCCGGATATCACTTTAGACGTACAGCTCAGCGATACCCAAGTGAACGTGCTCGAAGGTCAATACGATTTGGTGCTACGTATTACCCACCAGCTCGACGACAGCGCCCTAATTTGTCGCAAACTCACTAGTTACTCTATGATCGCCTGTGCCTCCCCGAGCTATTTGCAAAAATTTGGCCAACCGCTACACCCGAGTGAGTTAACAAAACATGCAACACTCATCTATGCGCCTCCGGGCACCCCTCGAAAATGGCAGTTCAACGAGGGACGCAAGCACTTCGAGGTGCTGTTAAACCCATTGCTACTGGCCAATAACAGCAAGCTACTGCATCTGGCACTGCTGGCAAATAAAGGCATAGCATTGGTCCCAGAGTTCATTGTCAGTGATGATATACAAAGCGGAAAATTGATCGCGA
>MABF01000156.1 GCA_002163025.1 'Osedax' symbiont bacterium Rs2_46_30_T18 | reverse complement strand
GTCGGAACGGCAGGATTCGAACCTGCGACCCCTTGTCCCCCAGACAAGTGCGCTACCAGACTGCGCTACGCCCCGATGTAGACGTGATTAGTTAATCAGGACGGCATAGTACCTGAAGAAAAAGCTTTGGTATAGAGGGTTATACAGTTTTTTTAAGGGAAATCAAAATGTCTTCAAGCTCGTTGATCGTCTGACGTATAACTTGCTTATATCTATCGCTTTCCTGTGAGCCCTTATCACCTTTCAGCCATTGTTTTGCACCACTGATGGTATAACCCTGTTCGTGTAATAAGCTCCTCACCTGGCGTATTATGAGGATGTCTTGGCGCTGATAGTAACGTCGATTGCTGCGTTTGACGGGCTTTATCTGAGAAAACTCTTGCTCCCAATAGCGAAGCACATGAGTTTTGACATCACAGAGCGTTGCTACTTCACCAATGGTGAAATAGCGCTTAGGCGGTATACCGGGTAATTCTTGAGGATTAAGGGCGGTTTGCGGCATAGCTGTCAACGCGGTCCTTGAGTTTTTGACCGGGACGGAAAGTGACAACTCGGCGGGCAGATATAGGCACTTCTTCGCCTGTTTTGGGGTTGCGGCCTGGTCTCTCACTCTTATCGCGCAAGTAAAAGTTGCCAAAGCCTGAAAGCTTCACTTGCTCATTGTGGGCGAGGCTGTGACGAATCTCGTTGAAAAAGCTTTCAACAATATCTTTAGCCTCGCGCTTATTTAATCCCAACTCTTCGTTAAGACGTTCTGCCATGTCTGCTTTTGTCAAAGAACTCATAAAGTTTCCTCTATCTGCTGTTACATCAACCAAATTTAGATCCAATCCATTGTCTCTAATTAGTCGCCTCTAATTAAGTTTAGCCTAGTTGTTTGAAATTACTTCAATTAGAGGCTGCTTAATATTTAGTCTCTCAGTACTGCACCAGCTTGTTCTGCCAAGGCGGATACGACCAAATGGATAGAGGAACTCACTTCCTCCTCATTAAGAGTGCGCGATGGATGCTGCCACGTCAAGTTTATGGCTAGACTTTTTCTTCCTTTTTCAACACCTTGCCCTTGATATATGTCAAAAAGAGTCACATTTTTCAAATATTCACCTGCAGTACTGGTGATTATTTTCTTCAGTGTCTCGAACACACATTGTTCGTCGACAACGACTGCAATATCTCTTTTGCTTTCAGGGAACTTGGATAGTTCGGTAAATTCTGTCAATTTACCCGCCTGCAGTTTTTGTTGATCTATCTCGAATAAATATAAGTTACCGTTGATGCCGTACTCTTTGGCAAGTGTGGGGTGCAGGGCGCCAATATAACCGATGGTTTGGTCGTTGCGCACTATTCTCGCAGTCTGTCCCGGGTGCAGGGCCACGTGCTGGTCACTGACGAAGCTAAACTCGTCAGCGCAGCCACCAAGGTCGAGTAGCGATTGTAAATCGCCCTTGAGATCGAAGAAATCTACGCTTTGATTGTCGCTGCTCCAGCCTTCTGGGTGACGTTTGCCTACAATAGCAGCGCTGATAACGTTTTCCTGAGCGATATCATCACCATTGCTTATAAAGCATTGACCGGTTTCAAACAGGCGCACACGACTCTGCTGACGGTTCTGATTGTACTGCACTGTTTTAACCAGTGCCGGCCAAATGCTGGTTCGCATCACTGCCATTTCCGCAGAGATTGGATTGGCCAGTGCGATGCCAGTATTGATGTCATCAAATTTTGCCTGTAGGCTTTTTTCGATAAAGCTGTAAGTTATCGCTTCCTGATAACCACGCCCTACTAGAGTGCGACGAACATTGTGCATGCTTACTTTAGATTCTGCACGGGGCGTAAAGTCCAGTGCCGCTGAAGGCATTTTTGAAGGTAAGTTGTTGTAACCGTACACTCTGGCCAGTTCCTCGATGATATCCACTTCGATTGTGATATCAAAGCGGTAGGAGGGGGCGGTAATAGACCAGCTGTCTTCATGAGTCTCTGTAATGATCATGCCTAAGCGAGTGACGATTTCTTCAATTTCTGCTGCGGGCATTTCAAAAGCTAACATAGCGTTAACTTTTGCGTGGCGTAATAGGATGTGTTTCAGTGTTGGCAGATGCTGTTCATCGAGCGCATCGGTAATGGGTGCCACTTCACCGCCGGTGATTTCAATCAGCAATTGTGTCGTACGTTCTATAGCACGGTGCTGTAACTGCCAGTCTACACCGCGTTCATAACGGTGTGAGGCATCAGTATGCAAACCGTAGCCGCGCGCTTTACCAGCAATCGCAATAGGGTTAAAAAAAGCACACTCTAAGAAAATATTACTTGTCTCAGTTGTCACGCCGGTTTTTTCGCCGCCGAATATTCCCGCAAGGGCCACTGGGCCGGAATCATCGGCAATGACCAAGGTCTCTGTGCCAATGTTGATTTCGTTGCCATCGAGTAGCACCAGAGTTTCATCTGCCACAGCTTTGCGTACGACTATTGAGCCTTCTAGTTTATCCAGATCGAAAGCGTGTAATGGTTGTCCCAATTCAAGTAAAACGTAGTTGGTGACATCAACGACAGGATCTATAGAGCGAATACCACTGCGGCGCAGCTTTTCGACCATCCAGGTAGGTGTTTTAGCCGACAGATCGACATTGCGAATGATTCGGCCTAGATAGCGAGGGCATTCTTGTCCAGCTTCAAGCGTGACGGCTAATGTGTCAGTTATCGTTGTTACTGTATCATTGATTTTCGGGTAGCTGACCGGTGCTTTGTTCAATACCCCGACTTCACGAGCAAGACCGCTTATGCTTAGGCAGTCTCCGCGGTTTGGGGTCAGGTCGACATCGATAATGTTGTCGTCCAGATCCAAATAATCACGCAAGCTTATGCCCAGAGGGGCATCGCTGGGCAGTTCCATAATGCCGTCGTTTTCTTCGGATATTCCAAGCTCGGCGTCGGCACACAACATGCCAAAGGATTCAACCTGACGCAGCTTGGCTTTCTTTATCTTAAAGGGCTTTTCACCCGGAGCTTCAAGTACAGCACCGATTTTTGCGTAGGCTGTGACTAATCCGGCTCTGGCGTTAGGGGCTCCGCAGACGACCTGAAATTCCTCGCTGCCATCAAAAACGGTGCAGATGCGTAGTTTATCGGCGTTCGGGTGTTGCTCAGCCTGTAGTATCCTGGCGACAACTACATTGCTAAAATCATTGGCGACGTTTTCTACATCGTCTACTTCAAGGCCAGCCATAGTAATTTGATCGACTAACTGCTGGGTATTAATGGCCGGTTGTACTAGTTCGCGTAACCACTTTTCACTAAATTTCATATTGTTACCTAATTCATTGTCTGTCTAAAAGATTTACTTCTATCGCTGTATGACTATCAGCTAAACTGATCGAGAAAACGTAAATCATTTTCAAAGAACAAACGTAGGTCATCAACGCCGTAGCGCAACATAGCCAGACGTTCAACACCCATACCAAAGGCAAAGCCGGTAAATATTTCTGTGTCGATATTTGAGTACTCAAAGACCTTAGGGTGGACCATGCCGCAGCCAAGCACTTCCAACCACTTGCCGTCACCACGATCTATATCCACTTCAATGGAGGGTTCGGTGAAGGGGAAGTAGGAAGGACGAAAGCGTACTTTAACGTCATCTTCAAAGAATTCGCGTAAAAATTGTTCCAAAGTACCTTTTAAGTCGGCGAAGCTAACACCTTTGTCGACTAGTAAGCCTTCCACTTGGTGGAACATTGGCGTGTGTGTCTGATCGTAATCGCAGCGATAGACGCGACCGGGGCAAATAATACGAATTGGCGGCTCAGTGGTTTCCATAGTGCGTACTTGTACGCCGGATGTGTGCGTGCGCAACAGGCGGTTGGCATCAAAGTAGAAAGTATCGTGCATCGCTCGGGCTGGATGGTGCGAGGGGATGTTTAACGCCTCGAAGTTGTGGTACTCATCTTCGATCTCCGGTCCCTCTGCGACGCTATAACCAATACCACCAAAGAATTGCTCAATCCGCTCTAAGGTTTTAGTCACTGGGTGCAAGCTGCCTAAGTGCTGTCCGCGGCCCGGTTGACTGATGTCGATTGTCTCGCTGGCCAGTTTTATAGCCAGTGCCGCCGTTTCCAGATCACGGCGCTGTTGGCTTATTCGCTCCGCTACTACTTGTTTGGCTTCGTTGATGCGCGCACCAGCGGCGGGGCGCTCTTCTGAACTTAGCTTTCCCAGGCCCTTTAGCAGTGCCGTCAATGGACCTTTCTTGCCTAAATATTCAACGCGTACTTGTTCTAGCTCAGAAACACTTGTGGCTGCATCGACAGCGCTGCAAGCTTGGGCTAGAAGATCTTTAATCTGTTCCATCTATTACTCCAGTGATTCGCAGATGGCAATTCTATTTTGCCGGCCTAAAATTTACTCTATTTAAGACTTTAACTGTCGCTATTGGTGCACGCTTTTACAAAAGTGTTAAATAGAGTAATTTTGTTCTGTGAACTATGTTTTGTCTGGCAGTGCCGGTAAATCGGCAGTGGCAGTTTGTATTGCATCACACAAAAAAATAGGGATAGAGTTTGCACCCTATCCCTATCTTCAAACTAGCATTTGATAGTCGCGCTGATACAGAGCGACTAAGGTGCGTTATGCCAGAGCAGCTTTCGCTTTTTCGACAACAGCAGTAAATGCAAATTTTTCGTGTACAGCTAAGTCAGCCAGTACTTTACGGTCGATTTCGATGCTTGCCTTTTTAAGACCAGCGATGAATCGGCTGTAAGACATACCATTGATACGCGCCGCAGCATTGATACGAGCAATCCACAGAGCGCGGAATTGACGTTTTCTTTGACGGCGGTCACGGTATGCATATTGACCAGCTTTAATGACAGCTTGTTTTGCTACACGGAATACGCGGCTACGCGCTCCATAATAACCTTTAGCTTGCTTCAGTACTTTCTTGTGACGGCGACGAGCCTGAACACCACGTTTTACACGAGCCATTCTTTACCTTCCTATATTCAATTCTGTTAATTTAAAAAAAAGTGGTCTAGATGAAAGGCAACATGCGTTGAACAAGTTTCTTGTCCGCAGCGTGAACCTGAAGCATCGGGCGAAGCTGACGCTTACGCTTAGTACTTTTCTTGGTCAGAATGTGACTTTTGAAGGCTTGCTTGTGCTTAAAGCCGTTCGCAGTTTTCTTGAAGCGTTTAGATGCTCCACTGTGAGTTTTCATTTTGGGCATTGTAAAACCTCCACGCATTCATTAGTTTTTTGTTACTAATCTTTAATAGCGAACTAACGCTGACTAGTAATGAATTTTCATTGACAGAGAAACAACAAAACCCGCAGCTGTTGTACAACAGCGGCAGGTTTAATTCAGCTGTGAACTACTTTTTCTTCTTCGGAGCAATAACCATGACCATTTGACGACCTTCCATCTTCGGGCGCTGTTCTACAACTCCTAATTCTTTCAAGTCTTCCTCTACTCGATTCATTAGTTGCATACCCAGTTGTTGGTGAGCCATCTCACGACCGCGATAACGTAACGTTATCTTGGCTTTGTCTCCTGCTTCTAGGAAACGTACCAGGTTGCGTAGCTTTACCTGATAATCCCCATCTTCCGTTCCAGGACGAAACTTTATTTCCTTGATCTGGGTGCGATGTTGCTTCTTCTTCGCTTCATTCGCCGCCTTTTTCATCTCATACTGATACTTACCGTAGTCCATTAATTTACAAACTACTGGATCAGAGTCTGAGATTTTTACCAGATCAAGTTCTGCTTCTTGAGCACGCTCAAGAGCATCTTTAATAGGTACTACTCCCACTTGCTCGCCGTCTGCATCTATAAGGCGAACTTCTTGAGCTCGGATATTCTCATTAATGGGAGCACGGTTTTCAGTGCGCGCCCCTCTTCTGTTATCGCGTCTAATCTTGATTTCTCCTAATCATTGTCTTTGCGACCTTTACGCTCTACTTCGCTGTTTAAATAGGCAGCGAAAGCGTCTAATGTCATCGCACCGAGGTCATCACCACTGCGAGTTCTGACTGCAACAGTGCTGTTTTCGACCTCATTATCGCCAACCACTAACAGGTAGGGAACTTTTTGTAGAGTGCGCTCGCGGATTTTAAAGCCGATCTTCTCATTTCTCAAGTCCTGAATGACTCTAAAGCCACTTTTTTCTAATTTATTTGCAATATCCCGGCAATACTCGGCTTGTTTGTCGGTAATGTTCATTATTACCAGCTGTTTTGGAGCTAACCAAGCGGGTAGCACACCAGCATGGTGTTCAATGAGTATGCCGATAAAGCGCTCGAAAGATCCGAGAATTGCCCGGTGCAACATTACAGGTGTCTCTCTGTTGCCCTCTTCATTGACAAACTGTGCATCGAGTCTGGCTGGCATTGAAAAATCGACTTGCATTGTACCACATTGCCATACACGACCAAGACAGTCTTTCAGTGAAAATTCTATTTTAGGGCCGTAAAAAGCACCTTCGCCGGGTAGAATATCCCAATCCAGTTTGGCGGCATCTAATGCATCGCCCAGGGATTTCTCGGCTCTGTCCCAGTCTTCGTCAGAACCCACACGCTGTTCTGGTCTAGTGGACAGTTTGTAGATAATATCGGTAAAGCCAAAGTCATCGTATACTTCATGTAAGAAGGCAATAAAGCTGGCAACTTCTGTTTGAATGTCTTTTTCGGCACAGAAAATGTGTCCGTCGTCCTGGGTGAAACCACGCACCCGCATAATGCCGTGCAATGCTCCGGATGGCTCGTTACGATGGCATGATCCGAACTCCGCCAATCTGAAGGGCAAGTCACGGTAGGAACGCAGGCCCTGATTGAATACTTGAATATGACATGGGCAGTTCATTGGTTTGACTGCGTAATCGCGATTTTCCGAACCGGTTGTAAACATACCGTCGGCAAATTTATCCCAGTGGCCAGATCTCTCCCACAGCGATTTGTCGACTATCTGTGGAGTTTTTATCTCTTCATAGCCATGCTCTATTTGCTTTTTACGCATGTACTGTTCAACTTGCTGATAGAAAGCCCAGCCGTTGGGGTGCCAGAACACCATGCCCGGTGCCTCTTCCTGCATATGGAATAAGTCTAAGCTCTTGCCCAGTTTACGGTGGTCGCGCTTATCAGCTTCTTCAAGACGCTTGAGGTAGGCTTTAAGTGCCTTTTTGTCGCTCCATGCGGTACCGTAAATACGTTGCAGCATCTTATTGTCAGAATCACCGCGCCAGTATGCGCCAGCCAAATTCATCAATTTAAAAGAGCGCAATACTCTGGTGTTAGGTACGTGTGGACCGCGACACATATCTACGTATTCTTGATGGTGGTACAGGCCCACTTCAGTGATTGATTCGTCAAGGCCATCAATCAACTCCAGTTTATAGGTCTCACCACGCTCTGCAAACAGAGCGCGTGCTTGAGCTATAGGTGTCATTTTCTTAACGACATCATAGTCAGTTTTAATTAGCTGGGTGATACGCTTTTCGATTGCCGCAAGATCTTCGTTAGTTAGGTTTTCTTCGTAGTCTATATCGTAATAGAAACCGTTTTCGATGGTTGGGCCTATAGCCATCTTAGCACTTGGGTAGAGCTGCTTTATCGCATGACCGATTAAGTGAGCAAAAGAGTGACGTATTATCTCGAGTCCAGCATCGTCTCTGGCGGTGACAATTTCTAATTTGGCATCTTCGCTGATTAACTCGCAGGCATCGACTAAACGTCCATCGATCCTCCCGGCGATGGTGGCTTTGGCAAGGCCCGGGCCTATATCCATAGCGACGTCTAAAATACTGACGGGTTTATCGAATTCTCTCTTGCTTGAATCTGGTAGTGTAATAACCGGCATTAGTTTTCCCTGTGCTCAGTGGTGCCCCCTACAACGGGTCACATAAGCAATATGTTTTACAATAAAGTCACAATATTGATGCATGAAACACTCTCACAGTGAGCATTATCAGTGCCTCAATAAAAATTAAGCGACTAAGTATAGTAGATAGATTGCAGTGAATATAGCACTGATTTTCAATTCAGGGGTTACTGAGATATTATTTTTTGTAATTTACACAAAGTATAAGATGCTAAGATATTTTCAAAGTCAATCGAAGAGATCATAGTTGCGAATAACTCCTCCCATTCAACCAAGTCGAAAGGAATTTAAGTTGAACATAGTCAAAAGTAATTTCGTCGAAGGTGCCAAACAGGCGCAGGGCATAGCAGTGATTATCGATGTGTTTAGGGCTTTTTCAGTGGCCTGTTACTGTTTCGCTCAAGGGGCAAAGTCTGTTGTTCCTGTGGGCCAAGTACAAACCGCTAAAAATGTTGCCGCACAACGCGGCGATGCGGTATTAATAGGTGAAAGAAATGGAGTGCGTCTGCCTGGATTCACGTTGGGCAACTCACCCAGTGAAGTGTTAGATTTTGATTTGAGCGGTAAAACAGTGGTACATACCACCCATGCGGGTACCCAGGGGATAGTGAACGCGAAACTGGCTAACCAGGTATTAACCGGCGCTTTTGTCAATGCACAGGCAACCGCTGAGTATATTCTACAGCAGCAACCAAAACAGGTGACTCTGGTGAGTATGGGCCTGGAAGCTAAATACCAAACTGATGAAGACACATGGTGTGCAGACTATATCGAAGCATTATTACTCGGACAGCAGCCAGACAGGGCACAGCTTGTTGAGAAGCTGCGGCGCTCAACTTGCTCGCAACGATTTTTCGATCCCCAGAGAATAGAGAGCCCGCTAGCTGATTTTTATCACTGTACAGATATAGACTGTTTTGATTTTGCCCTAGCGGCAACCACCGACCAGTGGGGCACTCTGTCTCTGGAAAAGGTCAATATGTAGAGCTAAATTATTCATGTTGCATTTTATGCAACGCAATGAGTTTTATATATCAATATACGCAAAGTTAAAGTTGCGCTAGTATTCAATCCATCAAATGTTGCGCTCTCTGGCCAATGTGCCAGTCGAGCTTAGTAAACTATTCAAATGGAAAATGACCATGTCTAACAATTATTTCAATACATTAGCCTTACGCGATCAACTAGAGCAGTTGGGTAAGTGCCGCTTTATGCACTTAAACGAATTCACTGAGGGTGTTGATGCCCTTAAAGGCAAAAAAATTGTTGTTATTGGTTGTGGGGCTCAAGGATTAAACCAAGGTCTTAATTTGCGCGACAGTGGCCTGGATGTTTCCTACACGCTACGTCAGGCGGCTATCGATGAAAAGCGTCAATCCTGGAAGAATGCGTCGGAGAATGGTTTTACTGTCGGTACTTATAAAGAGCTGATTCCAACCGCTGATGTTGTACTAAACTTGACACCGGACAAGCAGCATACAGCCGTTGTCACTGAAATCATGCCATTGATGAAAAAGGATGCATGCCTTTCCTATTCACACGGTTTCAATGTTGTCGAAGAGGGAATGCAGATCCGTCAAGACTTAACAGTAATCATGGTAGCTCCTAAGTGCCCTGGATCAGAAGTGCGCGCTGAATATGTTCGTGGTTTCGGTGTACCAACACTGATCGCTGTTCACGAAGACAACGATCCCCAGGGGCAGGGACTGGCATTGGCTAAGGCCTATGCAGTAGGTACTGGTGGTCATAAAGCAGGTGTATTGATGTCTTCCTTTATCGCCGAAGTGAAGTCGGACTTAATGGGTGAGCAGACCATCCTTTGCGGTATGTTGCAAACCGGCTCAATCTTGTGCTTTGACAAGATGGTAGAGAAAGGTATAGATGCAGGTTACGCGTCTAAACTAGTTCAATACGGTTGGGAAGTAGTAACAGAAGCACTTAAGTACGGTGGCGTGACTAACATGTTAGATCGCCTGTCAAACCCTGATAAAATTGCAGCTTTCGACTTAGCCGAAGAGTTGAAAGACATCATGCGTCCGCTTTACAACAAGCACCAAGACGACATTATGGACGGTACATTCTCCAGTGGCATGATGGCCGACTGGGCTGAAGACGATGCTAAGTTGTTGGGCTGGCGTGCCGAGACGGCCGAGACGGCTTTTGAGAAAACCCCTGCTGGTGACATGGAAATCTCTGAACAAGAGTTTTTTGATCACGGTATTCTAATGGTGGCTATGGTCAAAGCCGGTGTTGAACTGGCCTTCGAAACTATGACTGCCGCTGGAATCATTGCCGATTCAGCCTACTACGAGTCATTGCATGAGACGCCTTTAATCGCCAATACTATTGCCCGTAAGAAGCTGTATGAAATGAACGCAACAATCTCAGATACTGCAGAATACGGTTGTTACTTATACAACCATGCCTGCCTGCCACTGTTGCAAGATTTTATGAAGAAAATCGATACTGATGTCATTGGTAAAGGGACTGTAAACGATGATAACGGTGTTGATAACGCCAGATTAATCGAAGTAAATGCGGCACTTAGAGCCCATCCGGTTGAGCAGATTGGCGGTATATTACGCGGCCATATGTCAGATATGAAAGCTATTATCTGATTCTGATGGACCCAAAAAAACCAAGATTTAATCTTGGTTTTTTTTGGTCTATATTTTGTATTCGGTGAAAAATCACCTCAACCGGTAAGCTATTTTTTAGCAGGATCAAAAGTTATATGCAGATTCATTTACAACAATGTCAGTTTGAGTTTGAACAAGGGTTTCAATTACAAGACATTAACTGGCAAATAAAGTCAGGCCAGCACTGGGTGATTACCGGGGCGAACGGCTCCGGAAAGTCGGCGCTGGTGGCTACACTGGCGGGTTACGGCGAAAAAATAGCCGGGACAAGTGAAGGTTCAGTTGAGGCCGTGGCGCTGGTCTCGTTTGAGGCGCAAGCAGCTTTGATTGAGCGTGAGCGAAAAAAAGATGACGCCGATATATTAGACGTTATCTCTGTGGGCACTGCAGTGCATGAGATATTGGCTGAGGGGGGTACCAACGCCAATATAGTCAAAGATTTAGTGGAAAAATTTGCGCTAAACTATTTGTTGGATCGACCTTTCAGGGCGTTATCAACCGGCGAAACACGCAAAATTTTGCTGATACAGGCGCTCGCCAGTGAGCCACAGTTGCTGCTATTAGATGAGCCTTTTGATGGTTTAGATGCCGACACACTGGCTATGTTGCAGCAGTATTTGGCCAAGTTAAGTAATACTGTGAATATAGTGATGGTACTAAATAGGAGTGATGAAATACCGGATTTTATTACCCATCTGGGGTATATGCGCAACGCGACTTTAGCGCACAGTGTAGCCAGAGCTGACGAAAGTGGCTACCGGGAGTTATTTCAACTACTGCATCTTAAAACCAGCGATTTACGGATACCGCCAACAGCTGATAGCTCTACTCAAGCGCTGCTAAACCCTGATCAGCCGCTGGTGGTGTTGAGTGATATTTGCGTTAAATACGACCAGCTAAAAGTGTTACAAAATTTTAACTGGCGCATTGATACCGGTCAGCACTGGCAGTTATGCGGCCCCAACGGCAGTGGCAAAACGGCTATTCTATCGCTGATAACAGGTGATCATCCGCAGTGTTACTCCAATGATATCTTTGTCTTTGGATTCCAGCGCGGCAACGGTGAAAGTATCTGGCAAATCAAGCAGTTTATCGGTTATGTCTCTACCGCGTTGCAATGGGAATATCGGGTGGGCACTAGCTTGCGCAATGTTATCGTTTCAGGTTTCTACGACAGTATTGGTCTGTACAGTAAGGCGACTGATAAGCAGCGACAAATTGCCGATCAGTGGTTAGCGCTACTGGGAATGCAGGGCAGAGCAGATCAGAGCTTTAATAAGTTATCTTTCGGCGATCAGCGATTACTGTTAATTGCCAGAGCCATGGTCAAACATCCACCGCTGCTGATTTTGGACGAGCCCTGCTTAGGGTTGGACGATATAAATCGACAGTTAGTGCTGGCGCTTATTGAGAAAATATGTGCCGCTGGGTTATCCACAGTACTGTATGTCAATCACCACAGTGAAGATACTATCGCCGGCATCGAAAACTATAAAAATATAGAAAAACACAGTAGCAATGTTGACTGAAGACTGCGATAAGGCTTTATCAATTATCAGGTGTAGATATTTATATAGGCAGCAAAATCAGATTGGATCTGTTCTTGAATAATTAATTATATGTTGTTGTGCAGTGTCCTTTTTGTGCAGATAAAGTATTATTTATAGACATTGAAATATCTAGAAAACTGAATTGTTGAGGAATTTAACATGGCTAAAATTTTGGCATTTTCAGGCAGTAGTCGAATCGGTTCAAGTAACCAAAAGATGCTCGAAATTGCAGCACAAGGTGCCAGAAATGCAGGAGCAGAAGTCACTGTTGTCAATTTAGCTGACTTTAACCTTCCGCTGTTTAATCAAGACTTAGAGAAAGAAAAGTTTCCAGAGGGCGCACTGGCGTTTAAAAAGTTACTGCTGGAACACGATGGCTTGTTAATAGCTTCACCGGAGTATAACAGCGCCTATAGTGCGCTGCTTAAAAATGCTCTGGATTGGGCGTCGCGACCAACAACAGAGAATGAAGCGAGTTTAAGTGCCTATGCGGGTAAGTTTGCTATGATTATGGCAGCCTCTCCAGGTGCTTTAGGGGGGATGCGTGGTCTGGTGGTATTGCGAATGTTGCTGGCGAATATTAAAGTCAATGTGCTGGCGACTCAAGTTACACTGGGCGGGGCTTTTAGTGCCTTTAATGACAATGGATCAATGGTCGATAGTGAAAAACAACACTCTATAGAGGCGTTGGGTAGCCAGCTAACCAAGATAATAGATAGTCAAGGTTAACAGTATGGCCGTTGAATTGTACATGTTGCTTGATGTAAAACGGTTGACCTGCAATCGAATACTCTATTAGCAATGGGAGGAAGATGACCTTAAATCAAATATTTGTATCGAAAAAATTACTGCCGATCGCTTTTGTTACTCTGATCATTAGCATGTTATACATTGGACTCAAAGATGACGTGCCGAGTAAAAACCAGGTCCACTACTCTGAAAATGATGGCGCCTTAATATTTGGTGAGAGGGCACTCGCCTATTCTAAAAGCTATTTACAACAGCAGCAAATTGATGTGTTAAATGCTCGTGGCTTTGAAATTAAAATTAATTTTTCACCGGTCAGTTTTGAAAATAATCACTTCCAGTTTTTGTTGTTAATTTCTGATGGGAACCCAGATCGGCAGTTAATTATTGCGCAAGTTCGGGATTATATTATTGTCATGAATGGCGATGATTATAATCACAGCAAAAATACACCGCGTATCAGAATAAAAATATCCAATCGCTTTAAAGGTTATCAACAACTATCTCTGCGCGTCGATAAAAGACGCACCAGTTTAAGTTTGTCTGGCTTGCCTAAAGTGACCCGCAAAGGAGCGCTGGTTAAGATACCATCGTCGAAAACGGGGGTAAGACTGCTGTTGTCGGCAAATGAAATACTCGATAACAATTGGCGCGGGGCAATTAAGTCTCTGTCTATTAGCTCGATAGAAAAAACAGATCAGCGGCATTCACTGGTCAACTTTGACGCTAAACATGCACCTATAGCAATTGCTGACTCCGCTGCCTGGCTGTTGATTCCAGAGAAGCTGACAATGCTCAAACGAGTGGTTTTAGAGGCCGCCAGCTTTAATATCAATTCGCAAAGTACTATAAGGGACATGTTATTAAATGTTTTTGGTTTTATTCCCTTTGGTTTGTTACTTGCGGCAATCTTGCAGCAACAAATCGCCAGTTTTGGTTCAAGATATTACCAGTATTGCTTTGTCATTATGCTGACCTTTATAGGGTCGCTGTCTCTGAGCTTTGCTATTGAATACAGTCAATCTTGGTTGATTACCAGGCATTCCAGTCTGCAAGATCTGTATTTAAACAGTTTAGGCGGTACATTAGGTGCACTGCTACTGGTAATCTACTACAAGCTACAAGAAGTTGTTTTCTCGGCAGATGAACCACTTGCCAAGAGCGACAGGGGTTAAATTAAAAATCATTAATTTTGCTGTTTCAGCTCCAGTACTTCGGCACTGGCTTTTTCTTCTGTAGGCGCCGAAAATGTTGTTGGGCTGGTCAGAAAAAAGCTGTCAGCAGTTATTTCTGAGATCGCTTCCAGTGAGCAGCGCATATCCCAAAAAGTTTCGTGCATCATCTTTGAGAGTGCTATGCAGGAGTGCATAGGGTTAGTGGATAAATCTCTGCGGCTGTTAATTTGAAACTGTAAGCCAATCAGGCGTTGCTTTCGCTGTGTAGATGTCGACTCTATGTAGTTGTTTATCAATTCATTGCGCAGTATTTCAAAAGCATCCGGGTCGGCAATGTTGAGGTCTTTCAGATGATCAAAACTCGGTAATATATACATAAAACTTCTCCTTCAATCGCAAGCCGCTAATGTAATTTCTCCCCAGGTATTCTCTTAGCTTAAAGTTGCGAGTTATTTCGACATTCTCGGTCATTGAAACTGAATCTATCTACGTACTAGGTGGATCAATTCAACACTGGAATGAAACAGTAAAACCTTTGCTGAATATATGATAAATTGTTTGTGCCTAACAAGAGCAAAATGCCTAGATTGCTGGTAATGGTTGGCTTTGTTGGTGTAAATTTTTACTAGGGTGTGCATTTTTTAACTATAATATTGATTGAAAATAATTAGTTGTTTGGATGACTTGCTAGCATTGAAGAATTGCAGCCAGTGATAAATTAATAAAAATGCCTATAAAAAAACAGCAGTCCTAAGTTGCTATTAGAAAAAGTTCTGCTTATAGCGACTGAAAACCCATTTGCAGTGATAAAAAATGATCCGTTCAATTGTTTTTTTTCCTTTAATCACCATATCTTAGCAATGTATTTTTTTGATTTTGCTCAGCCGGACTCATTTATGCTTTACAGTTTTTGTTTGGTAAATCAGAAATCTATCAAAAGCATGAAAAAATATTAATTACTTGAACTCTATCAGTAGTTTTTACTCCAAATTGTCAGATTTATTGCGTTGAGAGAAAGGATTTTGAATAATACCGATTTGAATGCCAGTTTCATCCAGTTGCAGAAGTGGTTAACCGCTGAGATCATTGGTCAGCCGCTACTTGTGCAGCGACTATTAATTGCACTGCTAGCGGATGGTCACATCTTAGTAGAAGGGGTCCCGGGGGTCGCTAAGACTCGCGCTATCAATTCTCTTTCCAAAGGTATCAGCGGGGACTTTCATCGTATTCAATTTACGCCGGACCTACTGCCATCGGACGTGACCGGCAGTGATATTTACCATCCCGAAAATGCGAGTTTCTCTTTTCAGCGCGGGCCGATTTTCCACAATTTGGTATTGGCGGATGAAATCAACCGTGCCCCAGCCAAAGTGCAGTCGGCACTGTTAGAGGCAATGGCCGAGCGACAGATCAGTGTCGGGAGCCAGACTTACCCGCTACCAGAGATCTTCATGGTGATGGCCACACAAAACCCCCTGGAGCAAGAGGGAACTTACCCGTTACCTGAAGCTCAGTTAGATCGGTTTTTAATGAAAGTGAATGTCGGCTACCCGGATTTGGCTGCTGAGCGTGAAATCCTTAAATTAGCCAGAAGTGAAGCTAGCGGTAATCCAGCGGCAAAGCCCGAAGTGATGACTGACGAGAAGCTGCTGGCGGCAAGGCAGCAAGTACTCGCTGTGCATATGGCGGAATCGGTTGAAGAGTATATCGTACAGCTGACGATGGCGACCCGTTATGCAGAAAACTATAGCGAGCAGTTACAAAGCTGGATAGAAGTTGGAGTTAGTCCCAGAGCCACAATTGCCCTGGATAGGTGTGCCAGAGCCCTCGCCTGGTTAAAGGGTAGAGACTTCGTCACTCCTGAAGACGTTCAGGAGGTTATTTTTGATGTATATCGTCACCGCCTTATCCTCAGCTTTGAAGCAGAAGCTAATGCTGTCAGTGCCGATGATGTTATTGCCAAGTTGTTAACAGAAGTAACCGTTGCTTAAGTAAATTTTCCAGAGACACTCAGATGAATACGACACAGCGCTCTGAACTGTTTGAGCTTAAGGGCGTATATCCGCAATTACAGCAGTTGTTGGCATTGCGTAAATATACTCAACAGTTAGATTTAGACACACAGATACGCACTAGCCCCAGCGCCGGAAACTGGCAGACCAGGATGCGCGGCAGAGGCCTGGATTTCGCTGAAGTGAGATTGTATCAGCCCGGCGATGATATACGCAGTATCGACTGGCGGGTGACGGCTAAGACCCAGAAAACTCACACTAGAGTATTCACTCAAGAGCGCGAACGACCGATAATCTTAGCTGCTGATTTGCGTTCAGATATGTTTTTTGGCTCGGTTAATTGCTTTAAATCAGTAGCTTGTGCCGGTGTGATGAGCGCCCTGGCCTGGGTGGCTTTAAGGAGTAAAGACCGAGTAGGTGGTTTAGTGATTGGGGATAGCAGCCACATAGAATTACGCCCCAAGGCGAGCAGACAGCGAGTGCTCTCTTATATTCGCTATTTAGAACAGTACGCTGGGCAATTGCACTCACCTATCGCCACTGATGCTAAACAAAGTTTAGATCAGCTGTTTGCCAAGTTGAAACAAGTATCCAGACCTGGCAGTGCTATCTATATCGCCAGTGATTTTCACGATATTGACACGCTTAATAAAGGGCGGCTACTGAAGCTTGCTCAACATAACCAAGTAACCTTTATCGTGATCTCAGACCCTCTGGAATGGCAGTTACCCTCGCAGCTAAACCTGTCGGTTACCGATGGTGAAAATACGAGTCTGCTCAGGCAGAGTAAGGCAAATTTAATGAAGAACAGAGAAGAGCAAATTGCCAAATTTTGCAAGCCTCTGAACATCGAGATTTTAAGCCTTTCAACCAGCGATAGTTTATTAAAGGTTTTGGAACAGCGCTTTACCCCACATCATTATTTGAACAAAAAGCAGAGGTCTCGCCTGTGACTAATTCTGAGAATCCACTGGCAGAGCTTAAAGGACTGCATTTACCAGAGTCTGTCAGTAGCTTGCCACTGGCTCCAGGTTGGTGGGTTTTATTGATATTCATATTACTGGTCTCATTCTGGCTGATAAAAGCCGGACTCGCCAGAGTGCGCAAGAATGCCTATCGCCGGACTGCTCTGGTGCAATTAAAAGAAATATACCGACAACAGAAAATTCTTAAGAATGATCGCCTGCTATTGCATGGTATCAATAAATTGTTAAAGACTATTGCGATCGCTCAGTACCCAGAGAAACAGTGTAACCCCTTATACGGGAATGACTGGGCGCTATTTTTGAGACAGGCTGTGAAACCTTCTACGTCGCTAGATTACGAATGTTTTTTATTACTGGCCAAGAGTTATGAAGGCCAAGTGTCTATTAATGCACAGCAGCTAAGCGCTCTGTATCATGCAACGCAGCTGTGGATTCGCCAGCATCAAGTACCGCTGAAAAATAATCACTTCGCAGCTGAGTACGATGAACTAGCCACAGCGACTGATATTAGTACTCGGGAGAACAAGCTTGTTTAGCTTCCAATGGCCATGGGTATTGCTGGCGGCTTTCTTGCCACTGCTTGTCTATAGACTTGTCAAGCCCGCACAGCTTAGCCAAAGCGCGCTTCTAGTGCCCTTTTATCAACAGCTGGACACTATTACAGGGCAGCGGCGAGCATTCGCCAGCATCAGGTTGAGTATCTTATTGGTGCTCTGGCTGTTACTGCTTAGCGCCGCGGCTAAACCTGTTTGGCAAGGTGAACCGCAACCTCTGACGACTAGCCCCAGGGATCTAATGTTAGCAGTAGACATCTCCGGCAGCATGGAGACCAAAGATATGCAGCTGGGACAGCAGATGGTAGATCGCCTGACCGGCATTAAAGTAGTGCTAAATGGATTTATTGAAAGACGTAAACAAGACCGCATGGGTTTGATTCTGTTTGCCGATAATGCCTATATTCAAACGCCTCTTACCTTAGATCATAAAGTATTGGCAAGCTTTTTAAATGAGGCGCAAATTGGTTTCGCCGGGCGTAAAACCGCTATTGGTGATGCTATTGGATTGGCGTTAAAACGGATGCAAAAAAGGCCTGAGAAAAGCAAAGTATTAGTATTATTGACCGATGGGGCCAATACTGCCGGTACAGTCACTCCACTGGCCGCAGCCGCCGTGGCTGCTGAACAAGGGTTGAAAATTTATACATTAGGGTTTGGTGCCGACGAGATGTTAGTGAAGAGTTTTTTCGGTGATAGAAAAGTCAATCCATCGGCAGATCTGGATGAGAAAAGTTTGCAAAAGATTGCCGATTTGACCGGTGGCAGGTATTTCAGGGCCCGCAGTATTGAACAGTTGGTTGAAATCTACCAGTTACTTGACGAGTTGGAACCCCTCCCAGATGAGGGAAAAATTGTGCTGCCACAGCGAGCATTGTTTTATTGGCCTTTAGGATTAGCGCTTTTGCTGAGTATGGCTTGGGCAGTTATCTACCTATTAATGCAATACAGTCCACTCACTGCACACAAGAATACTAAAAAGGCTCAGGATGTTAGCTGAATTTCACTTTCTTCGACCGCAATTGCTGTGGTTATTAATCATAATAGTACCGATAACTTTGTTGCTATGGCGGCTAAAAAATTCCAGCCAAAGCTGGCAAAAGCTGGTGGATCGCGAGATGTTGGCGCACTTGTTAGTCAACGATCAGGGCAAAGTGACACGCTGGCCGCTGTTGTTAATGGTAACAATTTGGATCATCACTTGCATTTCGTTGGCCGGGCCCAGTTGGAAAAAATTACCGCAGCCGCAATTTGTTAATCAACAGCCTTTGGTGTTGTTGGTGGATCTTTCTCCCTCTATGTCAGCTGCAGATATAAAGCCTTCGCGCCTGGTAAAGATGCGCTTTAAATTGATCGATTTATTGAAGGCCAGAGCGCAGGGATTGACCGCTATGGTGGTCTACGCAGGCGATGCTCATGTGCTGGCACCTCTGAGTGATGATACAGAGACGTTAATTTCACTGGTCCCGACATTATCGCCTGATATTATGCCTGTTTCCGGCAGTCGCACTGAAGAGGGGCTGGAATTGGCATTGGCACTGATAGCAGAACAGGGCTACAGAAGTGGTGATATCTTGCTGGTGACTGACGGGGTAACAGAGCAAGCTCAACAGAATATGCGCCAGATCTTGAACGATACCAGTATTCGTTTATCAGTTTTAGGAGTGGGCACTGAGCAAGGTGCACCGATCCCTATCGCGAAACAAGGATTTGCCAAAGATGCCCTGGGAAATATAGTGATGGCAAAGCTAGTAAAGACCGAGTTACAGCAGCTGGCGAGAGGTAGTGGCGGTATCTATCGGGATATGCAGTTAACCAATAGTGACGTGGAGCAGTTTTTAGCCTTTAGTGCAGATCAGGATAATAATCAGCTATTGCAGCGCAGCGACAATAATATGGATCAATGGGACGATTTCGGCCAGTGGCTGTTGCTGCTGATAATACCGTTATTTCTGTGCAGTTTTCGTCGTGGTTGGTTACTTCAATTTACAGCCGTGTGTTTTATTGTATTGCCTATGCTACAACCAGCTCCAGCAATGGCACTTGGTTGGAGTGATTTGTGGCAGACTGGCAACCAGCAGGGGGCTAAAGCTCTGGCAGAAGAGGATTACCAGCGCGCAGCTGACAGTTTTAGTGATCAGAGTTGGCAGGGGATAGCACAATACAAAAATCAAAATTTTCAGCAGGCGGGTGACAACTTTGCCCGGCAAAACTCTGCCGACGGTTTTTATAATCAAGGAAATGCACTGGCGCAACAGGGAAAATTTAAACAGGCAATGCAAGCTTACGATAAGGCACTGGCGATCAACCCTGAGATGGCAGATGCTCTGGCCAATAGATCCTTGCTGGAGCAATTAATTAAGCAAAATGAACAGCAGAACCAGGATCAGCAGAGCAAGGATCAACAGAACCAGGATCAACAGAGCAAGGATCAGCAGAGCAAGGATCAACAGAGCAAGGATCAGCAGAGCAAGGATCAACAGAGCAAGGATCAACAGGGCAAGGATCAACAGGGCAAGGATCAACAGGGCAAGGATCAGCAGGGCCAGGATCAGCAGAACCAGGATCAACAGAGCAAGGATCAACAGGGCAAAGATCAGCAGAGCCAGGATCAGCAGGTCCAGGGCTCAGACCAGCAGAGTAAAGAGCAGCTAAATGAGTTGCGCCAACAGCAACAACAACGTGAGACACAAGCGCTGCAGCAAGCAGGCAAAGATCAGAGTAAACAAAAAGACGGCGAGAGGGCTCAGATGGATCTACAACTTACCGATGAGCAAAAGCTGAAACAGCAGCAGTTACAGAACTGGCTGGGGCAACTTCCGGAAGATGCCAGCAGATTAGTGAGAAATAAATTTAACTACGAATATCAAAAAAAGCGCCAGGCGTATATAAACGGCCAGTGGCAACCTACCCAGGAGCAACGTTGGTAGTGAAAACAATAAAAAATATACAACTAAATTTAGCCTTGATAGCTGTACTCTGGCTTTCAGTCTTTTCGCAATTGACACAGGCTCAGAGCTTGACGTCGAGTGTCGACAGGACTGCAATAAGCTTTGGAGAAATTGTCTCGCTAAGCATAGTGGCGACAGATATCGGTACTTTGCAACAACCCGATTTTACTCAACTGGCTAAAAGCTTTGATATTTTAGGAAAGTCGGTTAGTCACAGTATTCAAAGTGTTAACGGCGACAGTGAGCAGAGTATTAATTGGCAGTTACAACTACAAGCTAAATCTGAGGGCAAACATAGCATTCCGGCCTTCAGTTTAATGGGCAGTGTCAGTGAGCCGATTGTTATAGAGGTATCAGCGAGTTCAGTGAGTGATCAGCAGCAGCAAGATTTTCAGTTGCAGCTGATCACCAATAAAGACAGTGCTGTGGTTAACGAACAGATATTAATTACTCTCAGGTTTTCTTATGCCAGTAATGTCAGTAATCTACAGCACAGTGAGCTGCTGATTAAAAATGCCACATTAGTGCAGCTGGAAGATCGACAGTATGAAACTATTAAAAACGGACGTGCATTTGGTGTCTACGAAGTTAGTTATGCAATCTTTGCCAAACAACAAGGGTTGTTGCAGATACCCTCCCAGCAATTAAGTGTGCGCCTGGGGCGCAGCTCGGTTTTTAATCCCGCCAGAGGAAAAGTTATCTCGTTGCAAAGCGAGCCATTACAAGTGACAATTAATGAACTGGTCGACTCTCAGGGAAGCACTGGGCTATTAGTGGCTGATAAACTGCAATTACTGGAAAAATGGACAGCTAATAGTGACCAAATCAGTCTCGGTGATTCTATAACCCGCGAAATAAATCTGCAGTTAGTTGGGGCGTTAGCGCAGACAATAACCCCTTTGAGTATGGAAGAGATTGCCGGGGTGAAAATATACCCTGAGCCGGCGATTAAATCTGAGCAAAAAAGTGAAAGAGGATTAATCAGCACGCGTTCGAGAAGCTTCGCCATCGTCCCTACTGCCGTCGGGGAGTATCAACTGCCGGCGATAAAAATCAGCTGGTGGAATACAGTCAGTCAACAGATACAAATAGCCCAGCTTAAACCGCGAACCATTAAAGTAGTTGCGGCGCTCAATACTATTAATACTGCCAAAGTAATAGAGCCTGTCGCACAACCGATAATAGAAGAGGCCAGTAGCGCGGGCGTTGAAATAATAATACAGCAGAACCCTGTCAACACTTGGCTGCTGTGGATTAATCTAGTGCTGGTTATATTATTATTGTTACTAGTTTGGCTTTTGTACCGGGGAAAGCACCTGCAAAGCAACCTAAAAGTTGCGATAAAAAATCCGCATAAAGACACTGAGCCCCAGGCATTCGAACAACTGTTAAGCGCACTGGCAGGTGATAATAATCTAAAGATCCATCGACAACTATTGCAGTGGCTGCACAGTTGTTATGAAAATAACATGCTGGCCACTGCCAGTATAGCCGCCCTGGAACAACGATGTAATGCTGACTTGCAGGGTAATATTCAACATCTTGAACAGCTGCTCTATGGTCAATCAGTTGCTGCAATAAGTTGGGATAAAAGCGGCATGCGTCAACAATTTAAAACGTTGCGCAAACAGTTGCAAGTTGACGCCAAGGGAAAAACGCGTGCAAGAGAACAAGCTCTACCAAGCTTGTACCCGCAATTCAAAGCTGAGGACAAACAATGGCAGGATTAATACTGTATAGCTTTCGTCGCTGCCCTTTTGCAATGCGCGCTCGACTGGCCATCGCCTATGCCGAGATTCAGCTGGAGTTGCGAGAGGTGGTTTTAAAAAATAAGCCGGAACAACTGCTACAAATATCTCCCAAGGCGACAGTACCCGTTTTGCAATTGGCCAACGGGCAAGTGCTAGAGCAAAGTTTGGATATAATGCTCTGGGCACTGGAGCAACGAGATACCGATTTGTGGTTGCAAAATGAGAATCAGCAGCGTGCGTTGATTGAGCAGTGTGATTTAAATTTCAAACCTTGGTTGGATAAATATAAATATGCCGATCGCCATCCAGAGCATAGCTTAGACGACTATCGGCAGCAGTGTTGTAGCTATCTAACTATATTGGAGCGTCAGCTTGGGTGTCAACAATACTTGTTCGGGGCTAAGCTATCCCTGGCGGACGCTGCTATCTTTCCTTTTATCAGGCAATTCGCGCATGTGGATAGAGATTGGTTTTACAAGAGTGAATTTACGTTGCTACAAACGTGGTTACGCGCTCAGTTAGACTCTGAGTTGTTTAAGGGAATTATGCAAAAATACCCCGCCTGGCAATTAGGTCAACAGCCGCAAATGTTTATTGAATAACAGCTGCAGTGCCTGATTCGAAAAGGACTTTTAATCGTAACTGTTACGTCGTAACTGTTTGTTCTGGCCATGTTTAGTTTTGCTATCAAGTCTCTTTCGCTGGGAGTTACGACTAGGCTTAGTGGGTCTTCTTGTCTTTGCAACCACAGTAATGGATTTAACCAGCTCCTCCAGTCTCAGCAATGCATCCGCTTTATTCTTTTCCTGGGTGCGGTGTAACTGCGCTTTTATTACTATAATTCCATCTTTACTGATACGCCTGTCACGCAAGGCCATCAATCGCTCTTTGTATAACTGAGGCAGAGACGAATTGCCAATGTCGAATCGCAAGTGAATAGCGGAGGACACTTTGTTGACATTCTGTCCACCGGCTCCCTGGGCGCGAATAGGAATGAGTTCTATTTCATCGTCATTGATGCAGATATAGGGGCTTAGTTTTATCATTTGTTAATGGCTGGTATGTTAATTTACTTAAGAAGGGTAATTCTACCTTATATATCAAATCAGAAAACAGTTAATTGTCAGTGCGACTAAGTTGTTAGCAGCTTATCTGGGGCAAGCTCTATCCCCTGCTTACTAAGGAGCTTGGTAAATGTTCCTTAGGGATGCTTTGCATTTGGCAGAGAAAATAGTCTTTTGGTGTATGGATAAATATGTAGAAAACAGTACTCTATTTTGAACAGAAGCTTTGCGCTACTCAATCAGCAATGGCACTTAATGACGTAACTAGACTTTAGTGTATTGCCTTGCTTTCTGTTGTTTTTGATGGACAGCTTTGTCGTCCTGATTTAGGGTGTTATTCTTCAAGTGTAAAAAAAAGCAATTAGAGACAATATAGAATGGCGAAGACCAGTAAATCAGTCAGTGTTGCAATACCTAAACAAGGTTTGTCATACCGATTATTGTTTTTCATTATCTTATGTAATTTTATCTTTGCCTTATTCACCAGTGGTTTCAGTTTATACAAAGAGTACCGGGCAGATCGTTCGCAAATCCTCGAGAATATCGATAATATTTATACCAGTTTCGGACAGTCTGTGGCTGTCAGTGTCTGGAATTTAAACGAAGCGCAAATAGCCGTACAGATAGACGGTATTCTGGAGTTTCCCGACATTCAATATGTCAGGATCCGAGAAACCATTGAAAATGTCAATATAGTCCTCTCTGAAGTGGGGGTTGAGCCCCTGGATGATTCTTTTGGTCGAGTATTTGCACTGGAGTATCAAGGTGCTGAAGTAGGTCAGTTAGAAATATTTGCCAGCCTGGACGGGGTATATGCCAGGTTGATAGATAAAGTGATTTTTGTCGTCGCCAGCCAAGTGATTATCTCACTGCTGCTTTCAGTGGTTATCTTGGCTTTAGTGCACCAAGTTGTGATCAAGCATCTGGTGAAAATGGTCGGCTATATAAGAACCGCCAGTCCAGATGGTGTGGAAAAGCCGCTGTTGCTGGATGGTCGTGAAAACCGTCGCAACGACAATGAATTAGATGAGCTGGCAGATGCCTTTAACTTTGCCCGGGCGAAAACTGTTTCAGAGTTCAACGCCCGTCAATTAGTTAACGAAAAGCTCTCTTACGAACGAGATTTTTCCAAGACAGTGATTAATTACTCTAACACGGTGATTTGCTGTCTAAATAAAGATCTAACTATAGACTCCTCGAACCCCGCCGGTTCTGAAATAACCGGTTTAACGGTAGATGAAATCTTAGGTGAAGACTGGTTATCTATATTTGTCGATAGCAAGCAGCAGACAGAATTGCGACAAGCCCTGCAAAAATACGAATCCTTTGAAAGCATTGAAATCCCGCTGAACAGTAGCACTGCGAGAAACAATACTTTGATCTGGAGTTTTGCACCTTTTTACGATGCGGGATCTATCCGTTTTATGATAGGTTTTGGACAAGATGTGACCCAGTTGAAGCATGCTGAATTACAGCTCACACAGTTAAATAATCAATTGGAAGAAAAAGTAATAAAACGCACAGAGAGTTTGAAAGAGAGTAACACTAAGCTGGCTGTGGCTTTTGAGGATCTCAAATACGCTCAACAATCTCTGGTTGAAACAGAAAAATTGGCTTCACTGGGGAGATTAGTTGCTGGTGTGGCGCACGAAATCAATACGCCGATAGGCATCAGTGTGACTGTTAACTCGGCTCTGGAAATTGAATACAAAAAGATTAATCAGTTACTACAAGAACAAATATTGACCAAAAAAACGTTAGAGCATTTTGTTTCCAGGGTGGGTGAGGCGGTTGTTCTAATGGGTAGAACTTTAGAGACAGCCTCTGATTTAGTGCAAAATTTTAAGCAAGTTTCAGCAGATCAGGTCAGTTCTAAGCGACGGGTATTCGACCTTAAGACTATGATAGCGGAGCTTTTGGCCACACTTGCCCCCACTTATAAGCAGCATTCAATACAACAGCAAGTACCCGATGGGATCAGTTTGGACAGCTATCCGGGTTCTCTCTCGCAAGTGATCACTAATTTAACCACTAATGCGTTAACCCATGGTTATGATGAAGAGGATAAAGGTACAATTTGCCTGCAAATAGAACCGGTCGAGCAGGACAAGGTACAGATTGTCTTCAGGGACAATGGCAAGGGTATAGCGGCCTCGAATTTAGATAAAGTATTTGAACCTTTCTTCACCACTAAACGCGGCTCTGGCGGAACAGGGCTGGGGTTAAATATAGTGCACAATATCGTCACGAGCATTTTGGGCGGGCGTATCTGGGTCAAATCAGAACCGGGCAATGGTACTGTCTTTACTATTGAGCTACCTGTAGTTGCCCCGGTATTTAATGAGGGCAGGCAAGATACCGAAGGTCTGGTTGGCGAAGTACTGCCAAAATAAAATCCCGCTGTTTCTAAGTTTGCTGCTCAAGAATCAGTTCTTGATGCAGTTTGGCTGTTTAGCCTCCACTCATAGCACTTTAATAACAATAACAGGAATACTGTAATGCCCTCTTCTTTTGGTTTCGAACTCAAAACGCTACAGGCTTTTGTCTTCGTTGTAGAGACCGGAAATCTTACCGAGGCAGCTAAGAGATTGGCGCTGAGTCAATCTTCGGTCTCGCAGATCTTAGCTCAACTGGAGGAATCTTTAGGCATCCAGTTGATGGACAGGAGTGTCAGGCCGATGGCGGTGACTACCGCAGGTCGGTTCTTTTACGATCGGGCACAGGGTATTTTAGAGGCCGCTGAGATGACCAGTAAAGAGATGCGTAAGGCGGACTTTAAATTACTGCGCCACGTTAAAGTGGCATTGGTAGACTCGATCATCACGGCGGTGGGTAAACCCTTGATTGACGTGATTCGCAACAGAACGCAGAACTGGTCAGTGGTTTCGGGACAGTCGCATTTACATTCACATATGCTGTTATCAAAACAAGTCGATATCACTATCTCAGATGACCCACTGGATGATTATTCGGGGTTGTTTCGCCAGCGGATTTTGCAGGAGCCTTTCGTTCTCGCAGTACCGATTGGCTACCGGGGGGGGACTGATATCGGTAGCGTTTTACAGTGCCTGAGCTTGATTCGATATACTTCCAATTCATTGATTGGCCAGCAGATAGAAAAATATTTGCGGCGCAACCATCTGGCCCCTAATTCGCATTTGCAATTAGACAACTCTTTTGCGGTAATGTCTGCAGTTGCCTCGGGTATTGGCTGTACTATCACTACGCCACTGTGTCTGTTTCAAAGTGGAGTGGGGCTTCATCAGGTTCAGCTTCTCCCTTTAACGGACAAATTACTGAGAACTATCTCTCTGGTGAGTCGTGAAAATGAACTGGGGGATTTACCTGGGACTATTGCCAGAGACTGTAAGCGCATCTTGTTAGAAAGTTACGTCAATGTTGTGACAGCGGATTTTCCATGGCTCAGTGCCGATATCACAGTAGGTGAAACCCTGGCCGAATAAGCTGGCTATCTATGTAGCAGAATTATGCGCATCGATGGGTAAGTCTGTCCCCATGACAGGGGTAGCAAATCTTCAGTCTGTATCCTGCAAAGCTAATTCGCTACCCGTATAGAGGCCTATCTAATGGACATAAAAATTTAACATCCAGGCTGCCATTTTCAGATCGTCAACCTCGGCATTTAGCGAGCAGAATGCCTCTCTGACTCTGTTCGGTTCAATAATATCTAATCGCGTGTTGATCAGTGATTTAGAGTATTGTTTAGAAAACTCCGGGTGACCTTGAATTCCCAACATATGCTGATCAACTTGTATCATAAACTGTGGACAAAATTTGTTTCCGGCAATGACTTTGCAAGTTACTGGCAATCTACTTATTTGCTCTTTGTGGCTGACAACTATATCTAGCGAATCGGCTTTGTCGGTGTCTTTGCACTGCATCCAAGGTTGGGTCTGCAGTACTTGATTGAAAGCGACGCCGACTCCCCAGCCTCTATCTGAAACAGACACTTCACCGCCCAGTGCTTTGGCAATTAACTGATGGCCAAAACAAATGCCGATAAATTTTTTCTTGTGGCTGTGTAGTTTGGCTATAAACTCGATCAGCTGAGTTACCCAGGGGAGGTCATCGTTGACACTGTGCTTGCTGCCAGTACTTAAATAGACATCGCATTCATCGACGCTTGACGGTAGCTGGTTGGCATAGGCAAGGTATATTTCAAACTCGAGCAGCGGATCTATTTGTAATAACAAGTTCTTAAACATCGCTTCATAACTAGAGTGCTGCGCTGTTAGTTCAGGGAGAACTTGATCACACACTAATAGACCTATTTTCATCTTTTACTTACTCAAAAAGTGTTATCTAAAGAATTGCCAAAAAGTCCGCTGTACTCTAAGGGGGGGTAAAGCTTGACTTATTTGCATCTTGACCAAGGCGAGGTTGGATACTTCGCCTTGGGAGAGGGTTACAGCGGGCGCTGAAACGATACCCTTAGAGGGTTCCCTGCACAGCATTGATAAATATTTGCTGGTATTGATCGGCGGTAAACTTGATCGGATTGCCACCTGCAGAGGGGTCTTCGGTTGCCATAGTGGCCACTAAGCTCTGTTGCTCAGTATCGATGTTAATCTCACTCAAGCTGTGGGGTATGTTTAACTGCTGGCGCATAGATAACACCCAGTTGAGGAAGCCGTCGAATGAGCTGTCTTCTAAGTTGATATATCTGGCTACGCGCTCAATGCGTTCACTGATAACCGCTTGGTTTGCTTTTAACACATAGGGCATTAAAATTGCGTTGAGTAAGCCGTGGTGGGCATCGTAGAGCGCACCTAAAGGGTGGGCGAGGGCGTGCATTCCCCCCAGACCTTTTTGAAAGGCAGTGGCTCCCATAGTAGAGGCCACCAGCATTTGTGTTCTCGCCTCGATGTCTGTGCCATCTGCTACCGCTTTAGGCAGGTACTCTTTTACCAGACGTATCCCCTCTATGGCAATACCTTCGGCCATTGGGTGATAGAAGGGGGAGCAGAGAGCTTCTAAGTTGTGCGACAGGGCGTCCATACCGGTAGCTGCGGTGATGTGAGCAGGTAAGCCGACGGTCAGATTCGGATCTAAAATGACAATCGTCGGCAGCATTTTAGGGTGGAAAATAATGCGCTTTATGTGCTGGCTCTCATCAGTGATTACCGAAGCTCTGCCGACTTCGGAGCCGGTACCGGCGGTCGTCGGCACTGCTACTATTGGCGCAACTCCCTCTTCAATTACTCTTAAATAGTTATCACCTATGTCTTCAAAATCCCATAGCGGCCGCTGTTGTCCGACCATCAAGGCGACCGCTTTGGCAGCGTCCAAGCCCGATCCACCGCCGAATGCAATTACTCCATCGTGATTACCTGCATGGTAAGCGGCAACCCCGTCCATGACATTTTCACCGTTCGGGTTGCTCTTAATCTGGCTGAACACGGCACAGCTTAAATCGGCTTCAAGGCAGCTGTTAACAGCGTCTTGGACCATGGCTAAATCTGCCAGACCGGAATCGGTAATTAATAGCGGTGCAGACATACCGAGTTCTTTGCAGCACTGGGCAAGCTCGCTGATGCGACCTGAGCCCGTGCGCAGGTTATTGGGGTAGTTCCAGTTTCCTGAAAGGTTTTGGTACGACATAGGTATCTCCTGTAAACGTCGTGAGCAGCCATTTATCTACTGTATTAAAGCAGATGTTGATGGCTAGCTAGCCCCGCATTGCAGGGCTATTTAGCAATCGCAAGCGATTGGTTCAATCGCTGTGCGTATCTCTAAACGGCTAGCTTTTTAAGCTGATAAAGTTTTAATGTGGAAAGATTTTGGTCTGGTTAACTGCTCGTAACCCATACTCGATAAAGTACAGCCGCGTCCAGAGTTTTTAACCCCGGTCCAGGCCAGTGCCGGATCCAGATAATCACAGCGATTGATAAAGAAAGTACCGGTTTGCAGCTGCTCTCCCAGTGCTACCCCGGTTTCGATGTCGGCAGTAAAAATACTGGCTGTTAAACCAAATTCAGAATCATTCATCAAGTCAATCGCTTGCTGATCACTGCTGACCTTATGTACCGCGACTACCGGGCCAAAAGACTCTTCGGTCATAATGCGCATACTGTGATCACAGTTGGAAAGCAGTTGTGGGGCCATGTAAGCAGACCCTTGTTCACTCATTGGAAATAGTGATTCGTCTATGTGGCATACGGCTCCTGCGGCCACTGCCTCGGTAATTTGCGATCTGACAAAGTCTGCGGCAGAGCTTTTTACCATAGGTCCTAACGTTGTTTGCTGATCGTCGGCGCGCCCCAGCTTGTACTGGCTAATGAGTGCAGTGGCCTTGTCGATAAATTGATCGTGGATGGCTGCATCAACATAGATGCGCTCAATACCGCAACAGGACTGACCAGAGTTGAAAAAGGCTCCGTCGATGACTGTTTCTACAGCATAATCCAGATCCACATCAGCGCGCACATAAGCGGGGTCCTTTCCTCCCAACTCCAGTCCCAATCCAATAAAACGACCCGCTGCGCTCTTTTCAATGCTACTGCCAGCAGCCACTGAACCGGTGAAACAAACGTGCGCAATCTGCTCGTTTTGAATAACTTTACTCGTGTCTGCATGGGACATGTGCAAGTACTGAAACACTCCTTCGGGCAGTCCGGCTTCTTTAAAGGCCGCAGCGAAGCGCTCAGCACACAGTGGTGTCTGCGCTGAGTGCTTTAAAATGACGCTATTGCCAGCCATCAGTGCCGGTATTATGGCGTTGACGGCAGTCAGGTATGGGAAGTTCCAGGGAGCGACAACAAATACAACTCCCAAAGCTTCGCGCTTAATGTAGCGCATAAAACCAGGCTTTTCAGCTAACTGCACTGTCGCTAGCGCGGATTCGGCTATGTCTATCATGTGCCGCGCACGCTCGTGCATGCCCGCCACTTCGCCTTGACCATAGCGAATAGGTCTGCCCATCATCCATGCCAGCTCCTGGCCTATCTGGGCTGCATTGTCGTCGAAATAGGCCAGCATCTTGTCGCAGTACGCAGCGCGCTGTGCTACTGATAATGCACGCCACTGCTGCTGAGCACTGCTGGCGCTATTGATAGCTGTTTCGATTTGACTGCTGTTAGCACGCTCGCGGGTAACGTATTTGGAGCCGTCAATCGGAGAAATAGTTGTCTGTATATTGCTCATAATTAGTTCATCATTATCTGTAATAGTGTGGCAGAGGCCAGCGATGCGCAATGAGCAGCATCGCTGGATAGCGGATCAAATGATTTCGAAATAGCGCGCCATTTCCCAATCGGTAATATGTTTATTAAACTCGCGCTGTTCCCACTCGCGTGTCGCGGCATAGTGGTCGACAAATTCATCACCAAAGAGGCTTCTGGCCGCCTCGGATTTAGTCAGAGCATAGGCCGCTGCAGAGAGCGATTGCGGCAGTGACAGTGATTTAGGGTGCTGTTGTTCGTAGGCGTTGCCTTTCACTTGTGCCTCTGGCTCCAATTTGTGTTCAATACCGTAAAGCCCGGCACCCAAAACTGCGGCGAGTGCTATATAAGGGTTGGCATCGGCAGAGCCGAGACGAAACTCAATGCGCTGAGATTTGCTTGATCCGGGAATAACCCTTAGTGCCGTAGTGCGGTTTTCCACTCCCCAAGTTGCATCTGTGGGTGCCCAAAACCCAGGAACCAGACGCGAGTATGCGTTGACGCTCTGTGCCATCATGGCTAATAACTCCGGCATCAGGCGCTGCTGGCCCGCCAGGAAGTGACGTTGTAAATCACTCATGTTATGTTTTTGGCTGGCATCATAAAAGGCAGAACCTGAGCCATCAGATTTATCTAATGAAATATGGATATGCCCGGATTGTCCGGGATAGTCATTGGACCACTTGGCCATGAAAGTAGCCATAATGTCATTTTTTTGCGCCCATATCTTGGTAAAGGTTTTGAACAGGGCTGCTTTGTCTGCGGCTTCGCCGGCTTCGCATACCGCCAGTGCGGCTTCCATTACCCCGGGGCCCGTTTCTGTGTGCAGTCCTTCGATGGGAAAATCCATCTGCTGCGACAGCTCGATAATACTGTGATACAGATCAGCGTGAGTGGAGTTGCGGATCATAGAATAGCCGTAATTACCTGGGGTAATAGGCTCTAAATCCCGGTAGTTTTTAGCGCGCACGGATTTAGGTGTTTCATTAAAAAGAAAAAACTCATATTCAAAAGCTGCGTTCACTTTAAAGCCCATGTTGGCGGCTTTATCGAGAATTCTGCTTAAAGTATTTCGCGGACAGAGCTTAGCGGCTGTATCGCTGAACTCGCAGACAAATAATAACATTCCCGGCTCGTAGGGTATATCGCGGCAGGTATGCGGTAGCACTCTGACTGGTGCGTCCGGATAGCCAGTGTGCCAGCCGGTATATTTGATACCGACATCCTCGTAGAGTTTATCGTTGGAATCCCAACCAAGCACCACATCGCAAAAGGCAAAACCACTTTCTAAACTGGAAAAAAACTTTTCCTTGTTCATGTATTTGCCGCGCATTACTCCATCGGTATCGAAAAGTCCCACCTTAATATGGGTAAGGCCTCGCTCTTCGACAATGCGCATTGCGTCTTGGATTGATTTAACATCTCTGGGATTCATCATTTTTATTAAGCCTACGTAATAGTTTTAAAAAAATTCTAATACAGGACACAGGTCATTCAGCACGCGCCTATAGAGTGATATCTAAAAAATTGCTGTTGTTTCTGTCGTTAACTTGCCGGGTAAATTTAATCCAAGAACAGAGAGTCACAGTGTTGATGTAGTTGTCCTGATTAAGTGGCTCGGACATAGTAGCAGTAAATACGGGTGGTACAACAATAATAGTAGAATAACTATGTCATAGTATTAATATTATTAATAGTATCTGGAGGCTACGTCTCAGTAGCCATACAAGGGGTAGGTTAGGCGGCGGTGGCCATCAGAAGGGGTGTATATAAGTGGTTTTTGTAAGGTGATGTTTACTGCACTATCGCTAAAGCGCAATTTAAGGGAGCAGCAGGACCAATCTAGGGGGTTGGTCCTGGTAACTGAACAGCTACTTTTTCAGTCCTGGGCATTGAAAGTGCGGCCGTTCACCGTTGCGCTATCGGCACCCATTAAATATAGATAGACTGGCATGATCTGCTCGGGGGTTGGATTGCTTTCAGGCTGTTCGCCCGGATAGGCAGCGGCGCGCATTGAAGTACGGGTCGCGCCGGGGTTGATGCAATTACTGCGCACGTTGCTGGTGTTCTCTAGCTCATCTGCGAGTATTTGCATCATTCCCTGAATCGCAAACTTAGAGACACTGTAGGCTCCCCAGTAGGCTTTGCCTTTTACGCCGACGCTGGATGAGGTGAAAACGATTGATGCGCAACTGCTTAAGTGTAAAAGGGGCAGCAGGGCCTGAGTCAGATAAAATGGAGCGTTGGTGTTGACACGCATCACTTGCTCCCAAGTCACCGGGTCGTAGTTTTCCAGTGGTGTACGCATACCTAAAATACTGGCGTTGTGTAGCAAGCCGTCAAGTACTCCGAACTCTCGGTCTATCATGTTAGTCATTTCAATGTAGTTTTGCTCAGTAGCAGTTTCCAGATTGAGCGGCAAAATCGCAGCTTTAGGGGCGCCCAGGGCTTCAATTTCATCGTACACAGACTCTAATTTTTCAACAGTCTTGCCGAGCAATATGACTGTTGCACCGGCTTGCGCATAGGTAATTGCCGCGGCGCGCCCAATCCCATCTCCTGCACCTGTCACTAAAATAGTTTTATCTTTTAATAACTGGGTTGGGGCCGAATATTTAAACATTTAGAATCCTATTACAAAGGGTTAGCAGGTGTGCAGAGTATAGTCGTCATCAATATATATTAGTAGTGAGGCAGTACTCAGGGCGCTGATTTAAATCGCTGTGCTCAGAGCTGTTGAAAGTGTAATCCAGTTCGTCACTGTTTAAGTAAACGCTTAATTATGTCTATGATTTGCAGCGGTTGGTCGACTAAAAAATTGGCTCCCCAGTGGCTGCTAAGTTCATCCTTGTTCAAATAACCATAATTACAGCCAATCGTCGTCATGCCGGCACTGTTACCCGCTTCTATGTCCCTTATATGATCGCCGATATAGCAACAGTTATGCGCCTGAACTGACATTTTCTGACAGGCTAAAAACAATGGTTCAGGGTCGGGCTTAGTGTTGAGAACATGATCCGGACAGATTACCACTGCGGCGCGATCATGCAGTTGCTGGTGGTGCATAATCAGCCCAGTGTAGAGCTCGGGTTTGTTAGTGACGACTCCCCAGGGAATACAATGGCTCTGTAAAAAATCCAATACTTGGCCAATCCCTGGATACAGCACTGACTTGACGTTTAGGTGTCGCAGGTATTTTTGCAGAAACTCTGCTTTTAACGGCTCAAATTGTGGGTCTGTGTTATCTATGCCAAAGGCGTAGCTGACCATCGCTCTGGCACCATTGGATACATGGTGTTTTAAGCACTCTAAACTCAGTGAGGGTCTGTCGCGCTGTTCCAGCATTTGATTGATGACAAAATGAAAATCCAGCGCGCTGTCAAGCAGCGTACCATCTAAGTCAAAAAGTACTGCCTCAATTTTTGCCATAGGTATCCTGATCTCCAATCTGGGAAAGGTATGATTTTAAAAAAGAAAACTCGTTATCTGAAGCTCAGGGAGCTTAAAAGTCAGTTTCGGCGCGAGTTGAAATAATATAATTCACGTCGACGTCACTGGTGCTTAAACTGTACTCCTTAGTGAGTAAGTTGTAGGTCATTCCGGTCATGTCAGTGATAGTTAAATCACTGTTTCTAATCCATTTTCCAAGCTCTGAAGGGCGAATGAATTTTTTGAATTCATGGGTGCCTTTAGGGACTAGTTTTAGCAATTGCTCTGCCCCTAATATGGCAAACAAGTAGCTTTTAGGATTGCGGTTGATGGTCGAAAAAAACACATGGCCACCCGGCTTTATCATTTTTGCGCAGGCGCTGACGATAGAGCTTGGATCGGGAACGTGCTCGAGCATCTCCATACAAGTGATGACATCAAAACTCGCCGGGTGTAGTTCAGCCATCTGCTCTGCAGATATTTTTTGGTAGTCAACCTCAAAGCCGCTCTCTAAACCATGCAGTTGTGCAACTTTAAGGGGGGCTTCGCCCAAATCTATTCCGGTCACCGTGGCGCCTCTTTGCACCATGGATTCAGACAGTATTCCGCCTCCACAGCCGACGTCTAGTACTTTTTTGCCATCCAGTGCTGCAATTCGGTCGATATAACTCACCCGCAGTGGGTTTATATCATGCAGAGGTTTGAATTCACTGTTTTTATCCCACCAGCGACTGGCCAGTTCTTCAAATTTTGCAATCTCATTGGGGTCGACGTTCATTCCAGTGCTGCTCATCTCATATCTGCTATATTGGAGTTTTAGGCCGACATTCTAACACCGCAAAGGATTATATAGAAAGCACCCTGTGGTTTCTCAGAATAATAATAAACACCTTGGCTGTAAGGCTTTACAGCTGTAATCAGGAAGCGCGGTGTACTTACAATATGCACCTCTGTTGATATGCGTTGGTAATCATAATTTTTGGTTTATCAGGATTGGGTCTTTTGCCTGTGGCTTTAGCAAGGCGCTGTTCATCTTCTAATCAAGGATTGCCATGGGGCTTTGATTTAGCGTTTTTATCCCGAATAACAATTTGATTTTGTGTGGGAAATTCTTTTTCCCCACTGTTGTTTACGCTCAGTGTTAGTCACGTAAAATTGTGATACAATTTCGCGGTTAAAAATGGCCGCTGTTAGGCAGTGTTTATAAGTAACTTTTTACAAGCGACAGACCGACCAAGGAAAGCTGTGATTTATGGGTGATTTAGTAAAACAGATTGTACCGGTTAATATCGAAGATGAGATGAAACAATCTTATCTGGATTATGCAATGTCAGTAATAGTCGGCCGGGCGCTGCCCGATGTGCGCGATGGCTTAAAGCCTGTGCACCGCCGTGTGCTGTTTGCGATGAACGAACTGAAAAACGACTGGAATAAACCCTATTTGAAATCTGCCCGTGTGGTAGGTGATGTAATAGGTAAGTATCACCCACACGGTGATAGCGCTGTTTACGATACTATAGTGCGTATGGCGCAAAATTTTTCCATGCGTTATATGCTGATAGATGGTCAGGGTAACTTTGGATCGGTCGATGGCGACTCCGCGGCGGCTATGCGTTATACCGAAATCCGCATGCGTAAAATGTCTCATGATCTGCTCTCTGATTTAGATAAAGAAACAGTTGATTATGTACCTAACTACGACGGTACTATTCAAATTCCCGAAGTGTTGCCGACCCGATTGCCAAATTTGTTGTTAAACGGCTCATCGGGTATTGCTGTTGGTATGGCCACTAATATCCCGCCACACAACTTAACTGAAGTTGTCAACGGCTGCCTGGCTCTTATTGATAATCCAGAGTTAGATATTGACGGTTTGATGGAGTATATCCCCGGTCCAGATTTTCCCACTGGTGCGATAATCAATGGTCGTGCCGGTATTTTGCTAGCTTATCGCACGGGTCGCGGTCGTATTTATCTGCGCTCTAAATACCATGTTGAAGAAGTCAATGCGGCGGGCAAGCAGGCCATCGTTGTCACCGAAATTCCCTTCCAGTTAAATAAAGCGCGACTGATTGAAAAGATCGCCGAGTTAGTCAAAGACAAAAAGCTTGAAGGTATTACTGAGCTGCGCGATGAGTCTGACAAAGATGGCATGCGTATTGTCATTGAGTTGCGCCGCGGCGAAGTGCCTGAAGTGATTGCCAACAACTTATTTTCGCAGACACAAATGGAAGGTGTGTTTGGTATTAATATGGTGGCGCTGGTTGACGGCCAGCCAAAGATACTCAATCTGAAAGAGATATTGGTTAACTTCATTCGCCACCGTCGCGAAGTTGTTACCCGTCGTACAGTCTACCTCTTGCGCAAAGCTCGAGAGCGTGGCCATGTATTAGAAGGACTGGCGGTTGCACTGGCAAATATCGACCCTGTGATTCAGATGATCAAAAATTCAGACTCTCCGGCAGACGCTAAAGAGCGCCTGCTGAGTAATGCCTGGGAGTTGGGGTCTGTCAGCGACATGCTAGCCAGCACCGGTGAGCATGCTTGTCGTCCCGATGATCTAGAGGAACAGTATGGCGTGCATGATGGCAAGTATCATTTGTCACCGGTGCAAGCCCAGGCGATATTGGATTTGCGTCTACACCGTCTGACGGGTCTGGAGCATGATAAGTTAATTGCTGAATACGCTGAACTGTTGGTACAAATTGCCGGCTTCCTGGAAATATTGGGGTCTTTTGTCGTGCTAATGGATCTGATTCGCGAAGAGCTGAAAGCGATGATCGACGAGTATGGCGATGAGCGCAAAACGCAAATTATTGCCTCCCGACAGGATTTGACCGTTGCCGATTTGATCACCGAAGAAGACATGGTGGTCACTATCTCTCACGGCGGCTATGCAAAAACACAACCGCTTACAGATTATCAGGCGCAGCGTCGCGGTGGCAAAGGCAAATCTGTAACCGCTGTTAAAGATGAAGACTTTGTCGAGCACTTATTGATAGCCAGTACCCACGATACTATCTTGTGTTTTACCAACCAGGGCAAAGTATACTGGCTTAAAGTTTTCGAAATTCCGGTGGCCTCGCGCGCCGCTCGCGGCCGACCAATCATTAATATTTTACCCCTTGCCGAAGGCGAGCGTATATCGACTATTTTGCCGGTAAATGAGTATTCTGAAGATAGGTACGTATTTATGGCAACTGCCAGCGGAATAGTGAAGAAGACCTCACTGGTTAACTTTGCTCGCCCGCGTACTTCTGGTTTGATCGCTGTCGATTTATTAGATGATGATGCACTGATAGGTGCGGCCATAACCGAAGGTGAAGACGATATTTTGTTAGTGACCAGTGCCGGTAAGGCTGCCAGATTTCACGAGACAGACGTTCGCGCAATGGGTCGTACAGCTCGAGGCGTCAGAGGGGTGAAAATGAAAGATAACGCCAAAGTTATCTCGCTGATTATCCCCAAAGACGGTGGTAAGATCCTGACAGCGTCTGCCCGCGGTTTCGGTAAGCAAACAGAAGTGGTTGATTTTCCCTGTAAAGGTCGAGGTAACCAAGGTGTTATCGGCATGCAGTGCACTGATAGGAACGGTGAATTAGCCGGAGCTGTTCAAGTGTTTAACGGTGATGACGTGATGCTTATCAGCGACCAGGGCACTATGGTGCGTACCCGCACCAGCGAAATTGGTGTGCTGGGGCGTAATACTCAAGGTGTTCGTCTGATCCGGGTAGCCGAGGATGAAAATCTGGTAGGTATCGCTCGCATTGAGGAGCCAGCAGAGGAAGAAAGTGAAGATGAAGCGCAAACTGCAGTAGCTGAAGGTGCCGCTCCAGAGTCTTCGGATGATGAAGAAACCTAGCAGTATGTGGGTGTAAAGTCGGTAAAAAAAGTGCGGCTAAGGCCGCATTTTCTTGTTCAGGAGTGGCATTTTTACTCTATCACTTCACTTTAGCCACAATATTTTCGCTGTCACTTGTAAGGATTTTGATAATGATAAGAAAGCATAATTTTAGTGCGGGGCCAGCGGCAATACCTGGCCAGGTACTCGAAAAAGCCCAAGCTGAACTATTAGATTGGAACCAGCAAGGGCTTTCTATCATGGAGATGAGCCATCGCAGTAAAGAGTTTGTCGGTGTAGCACGCAAAGCCGAAAGTGATTTTCGCACTCTGTTGGATATCCCCAACAATTATAAAGTGCTTTTTTTGCAGGGCGGTGCCACTAGTCAGTTTGGCATGATCCCGCTGAATTTAGCCGCTGCAGGTCAAAAGAGTGCATATATTGAAACAGGCATGTGGTCTTCTAAGGCAATTGTTGAGGCGAGACGATATTCAAAAGTGCAAGTTGTGGCCTCCAGCTCTCACCGGGACTATCTGTCCGTTCCCGCTCAGAGCGAAATTAACTTAGAAGCCGATGTTGCTTATTTGCACTATGCCAGCAATGAAACTGTCGGTGGTTTGAGCTTTGATTATGTACCGCAAACCGGGAATGTTCCGCTAGTGGTCGATATGTCATCGGACATATTATCAAAACGCATCGATGTGTCTCAATTCGGCATGATATATGCCGGAGCACAAAAGAATATTGGCCCTGCAGGATTAACCGTAGCCATCATTCGTGAAGACCTGTTGGGTTCCGCGCAATCTATTACACCAAAAATGTATGACTATCAGGTGCATGCGCAAGCTGAGTCGATGTCCAATACACCCCCAACTTTTGCTTGGTATTTATCGGGTTTAGTATTCGAATGGCTGCTACAACAAGGTGGAGTTGAGGCCATTGAGAAAGTCAATCTGCGTAAAGCGCAGAAACTTTATCAGATAATAGATGGCAGTGGTTTTTACTACAATAAGATCGTAACGGCTAATCGCTCGATCATGAATGTACCTTTTAATATTGTCGATAGCGTATTGGAAGCCAAGTTTTTACAGCTTTCAACAGAAGCCGGCTTATTGAATTTAAAAGGTCATAAAGCAGCGGGCGGTATGCGTGCAAGTATTTACAACGCAGTCAGTGAAGACTCTGTCGATGCGCTGGTTAGTTTTATGCAAGATTTTGAGCATCGCTACGGCTAGCAAGCTAATGTAGTTGCTATATGGATAACTCAGGCAGTCAGTTTTTAGGTATTACAGATGACAGAGCAGAATAAACAACAAGAACAAGAGCTTCTTAAACTGCGTGATGCAATAGATGATATAGACCAAAAGATACATTTATTAATCAATCAGCGGGCGAGTTGTGCGCAGCGAGTGGCTGAAGTTAAGGAAAGGTATCAGGGCTCCGAAGATGCCGTTTTTTATCGCCCAGAACGCGAGGCTCAAGTACTGCGCAAAGTAATGCAGCGCAACCAGGGACCGTTAGAAGATAAGGCTGTAGCCAAGTTATTCCGAGAAGTGATGTCTGTCTGTCTGGCGCATGAAAAGCCGTTGCAAGTCGCCTATTTAGGGCCCGCTGGAGCTTTTGCTCAATTGGCATCACATAAACATTTTGGTAGTTCGGCACTCACCACTGCACTCAATTCACTGGATCAAGTCTTCAAAGCTGTGGACAGTGGGGATGTCAACTACGCGGTAGTACCTATTGAAAACAGTACTCAGGGGGTGGCGACTCAGACTCTTGATCTGTTTAAACGCTATCCGTTGAATATCTGCGGTGAAGTTGAGCTAGATATACAATTACACTTATTCAGTACTAAAAATATTGCCATGCCGGATATTGAGAAAGTCTATGCCTTAGCTGAAACTATGACCCAGTGCAGCCCCTGGTTGGATAAGCACTGTCCCAATGTGACACGTGTAACTCTGAGTTCTGCGCAGCAAGCCCAACAGCTAGCTGCAGCAGATGAAAACGGCGCTCTGATAGCCGGTGATGGGGCAGTTGACTCTAAGTGGTCAGTAGTGGCGCAAAATGTCGGCAGTGATAACGAACACAAAGCCCGGTTTTTGATTATAGGGCGTCAGCAAATTCCCCCATCAGGGTTAGATAAAACGTCGATACTGATCGCCACTCAGGATAGGCCAGGTGCGCTATACGAACTGTTAACACCCTTTAGAGAGAGTAATATAAGCCTTACTCGGATAGAAACGCATTCGGGAGAAAGTGCATTGGGGTCTGATTGTTCGGTGTTTTATATAGACTTTGAAGGCCATAAATCCGAACCGATAATAGCCCGGATTCTACAACAGCTAGATAGCTATAGTGTAGAGATAAAAATGCTGGGCTCCTATCCGCGGGCGGTCCTTTAGATTCCTCCCGTAGAGGGTTACGGAGTATTCCGAGCTCGTTACAATCATTTTTCGACAGCTAACAGATGGCTAAAATTGATCACTGGATCTCAACATGCCCAGGATGTAAGAGTCGCAGCGCACTTGTTGGCATGCTCTTCAGTAAAGCAGCTATCGAATAGGCTCAGAGAAGTACTATATGTCAAATAATAAGAGTGCCCACCAGCACTTGCAGCAATCTGTCTCAAGTGATTTTTATATGGTGGAGAATACATTAATTATCGGCTTGGGGATGATCGGTGGGTCTCTAGCTAAATCGCTGAAAGAAAATGGCTTTTCACGTAAAGTGGTGGCATTTGATAGCAGTGTTGAAGCCCTTGAAATAGGGGTAAAACTAAAGGTGATCGACAGTGGCTGCACTGATATTGGTAAAGCTGTAAGGCAAGCTAGTCTTATTATTCTAGCGGTGCCAGTGAAGGCGACTGGCAGTGTTTTAGCAATGATAAAACCGCACCTTCAAGATGAATGCATTATCAGCGATGTCGGTAGCACTAAGGGCAGTGTGATAGAGGCGGCTAAGCGTGTGTTTGGTACAGTTCCGGCTAATTTTGTTCCGGCACACCCTATTGCCGGATCGGAAAAAAGTGGTGTGGAGGCAGCCAATAGCCAATTGTTTGCCAAACATAAAGTGATTATAACCCCCCATGCTCAAGCCAGCGAAAAAGCCGCCCTGACCATTGCCCGCATGTGGCAGAGTACCGGGGCAGAAGTGCTGCAAATGCAAGTTGAAAAGCACGATGAAGTGTTAGCGGCTACCAGCCATTTGCCGCATTTGCTGGCTTTTTCGCTGGTGGACTCCCTGGCCAAAGAGTCTGAGAGTCTGGATATTTTTCGCTATGCAGCTGGTGGGTTTCGTGACTTTACCCGTATTGCAGCTTCGGATCCGACCATGTGGAGTGATGTGTGCGGTGCCAATAAAAGTGCAATTTTAGCGCAAATTGATATTTTCTCTCAGGGCCTGGCCAGTTTAAAGCAGGCGATAGTCGATGAGGATGAGCAGAGTATCAAAGGCATCTTTATCCGTGCCAGAGCAGCACGTGAACATTTTGGTAAAATGCTCACCGGCACTGCTTATGCTGCCGACTCTGAAGATAAAGATGTCACTTTTGTGCTGCAGCCAGGCGCACATTTGCGTGGTGAAATTACAGTACCCGGAGACAAATCTATCTCACATCGTGCCATTATAATGGCAGCGCTGGGCGAGGGAGTATCATACTTAGATGGCTTTTTGCACAGCGAAGACAGCATGGCCACAGTGCAGGCATTTCGTGATATGGGTGTGGTCATAGAGGGGCCACATAAAGGTGCAGTGAAAATTTATGGTGTAGGGTTGCAGGGTCTGTGCCCGCCTCCGGGGGTATTGTATCTGGGTAATTCCGGGACTTCGATGCGCTTGTTGTGCGGTTTGTTAGCTGCGCAGAAATTTGACTGTGTCATCAGTGGTGATGAATCCTTAAATAGCCGGCCAATGGAGCGAGTCGCTGCACCACTGCGAACCATGGGGGCAAATATTCAGACTTCGGCAACGGGATCGGCTCCCATCTATATAAAAGGTGGGCAAAAGATACAAGCGATTGAGTATCAGATGCCTATGGCTAGTGCACAAGTGAAATCTAGTATATTGTTAGCGGCGCTGTACGCTGAGCAAACAAGTACCATTGAGCAGCCGGCTGCTACCAGAGATCACACTGAAGTGTTGATGCGCGGCCGTGGATTGGCGTTGCAGGTAACAGGCAATAAAGTGTCTATAACCCCTGGTAATGTGATACCCGGTTTTAATTTGAATATTCCGGGAGATATTTCTTCGGCAGCGTTTTACATTGTCGGTGCAGTGATCAGTAAAGGATCAGAAATCATACTCAAGGATGTCGGGGTCAATCCAACCCGGCTCGGTTTTATCCATATATTAAGATTGATGGGTGCCGATATCGCTCTGCTTAATCAGCGCGAAAATAGTGGTGAAGCTATCGCAGATATCAAAGTCTGTTACAGCCCACTTCAGGGGATAAATATTAGCGATGAATATGTCTCTATTGCTATTGATGAATTCCCAGTTTTATTTGTCGCAGCCAGTTGCGCCAGTGGAGAAACACAGATAACAGGTCTGGGTGAGCTGCGACATAAAGAGAGTGATCGCATATCGGCGATGGTGGATGGCTTGCGAGAGCTGGGCATTAACATAGAAGAACAAACAGAGGGTGTCGTGATCCAAGGTGGGCAGATCCAAGGTGGCAAAGTAGACAGCAGGGGAGACCATCGAATTGCGATGGCCTTTTCGATTGCCGCCCTGGTTAGCAGTACTGAGATAAGTATTAGCAACTGCGCACAAGTAGCGACATCATTTCCAGAATTTGTAGAAAAATCAGCGCGAGCTGGAATTAGAATAAGAAAGGAGGAGGCGAATGTCTCAACATAAAAGCGACTCAATTATTCCAGTCATTACCGTAGATGGTCCCAGCGGATCAGGTAAAGGCACTATATGTAAGCTCTTAGCGGCAACTCTGGGCTGGAATTTATTAGACAGTGGCGCTTTGTATCGACTAACGGCATTGGCAGCGAAACACCATGGGGTGGCGCTGGACGATGAAGATGCACTGCAAGTGCTGGCGGCACATTTAGATGTGCAATTTTTGGTTAACGATAGCGAAGAAGAGATTCAGGTAATACTTGAAGGGGAATCGGTAACTCGGGAGCTGCGCCTTGAGGAAACCGGGGCTACGGCCTCTGTAGTTGCTGCGATCCCGGCAGTTCGCGATGCCCTACTAAATCGGCAGAGAGAGTTTGCACAGTCCCCGGGATTGATTGCAGATGGTCGCGATATGGGCACTGTGGTATTCCCGGGAGCACAGTTGAAAGTCTATTTAGATGCCAGTGTTGAGGAGAGAGCTGAGCGTCGATATAAGCAGTTGATAAATAAGGGACTGGATGCTAGCCTTGATGTAATACTAATTGATTTAAAAAAACGAGATGAGAGGGATATGCAGCGTGCAGTGGCCCCGCTAAAACCTGCCGATCAAGCACTAGTGCTGGATTCAACCAGTTTATCGATAGAACAAGTGCTAGAGATCGTATTGGAAGAGGCGCGCCATAAAGGGCTACGTTAAGGAATAATGGATTACACTCGCAGCATATTTATAAGTGTTTGTCTTAGTAATGGAATAATATCTTCTATTTAAGACAAACTCTTAGGGAGCGAATCAGCAATTCCAATACCCGATACATCAACAAGGATGATGACCATGACTGAGAGCTTTGCCGATCTTTTTGCAGAAAGTCTGCAAGACCTGAATATGAAACCGGGAGCAATTGTTAGTGCTACAGTAATTGCCATCGAAACAGACTTCATCATAGTTAATGCCAACCTGAAGTCTGAAGGAGTCATACCCCGTAATCAATTTACGGACAGCAATGGTGAACTGACAATCAGGGTCGGCGATCAGGTCAAAGTTGCTCTGGAGGCTGTTGAAGATGGCTTTGGGGCGACGCAGTTATCCAGAGAGAAAGCTAAACGCGCTGAAGCATGGTTAGTTCTGGAAACTGCGTTTGAGAAAGGTGAAATAGTTGAGGGGGTAATCACCGGAAAAGTCAGAGGTGGATTTACCGTTACAGTCGGTTCGCTACAAGGTTTTTTACCGGGTTCGCTGTTAGATATGCACCCCCTGCGAGACACCTCGCATTTAGAAGGTTGTCCGCTGGAATTCAAATTAGTTAAGCTAGATGTTAAGAAAAATAATGTAGTACTGTCCAGGCGCGCTGTATTGGAAGAGTTAAATTCAGTGGTCAGAGATAAGTTGCTTGAGACTTTGGATCAGGGTCAAGTACTTAAAGGTATCGTTAAAAATATTACCGATTACGGTGCCTTTGTCGATTTAGGCGGCTTAGATGGACTGCTACATATCACAGATATAGCATGGAAAAGAGTGAAACACCCCTCGGTTGTTCTAAGTTTAGGCGATGAGATTGAAGTTAAAATCCTCAAGTTTGACCGAGAAAAGTCTCGAGTGTCACTGGGTCTGAAACAGTTGTTACCAGATCCATGGACAACTCAGATTGAAAAGTTAAAAGTGGGTGAACAAACGACGGCGACAGTGACAAACCTGACCGACTACGGATGCTTTGCACAGATAGTTGAAGGCGTGGAAGGTTTAGTGCACGTCTCTGAGATGGATTGGACCAACCGTAATGTTCATCCTTCTAAAGTGGTGCAACTAGGCGAAGAAATACAAGTGATGGTGTTAGATATCGACACTAATAACCGTCGCATTTCTCTGGGTATGAAGCAGTGTCTGCAGAACCCATGGCAGATATTCTCCAGTAAATTTAAGGTTGGAGATAAGATAACAGGAAAAATTCGCTCAATTACAGATTTCGGTTTGTTTGTATCGGTAGGTGAGGGGGTTGATGGCTTGGTGCATCTGTCCGATCTATCCTGGGATTTGGCGGGGAATGAAGCGGTAAAAGCATATAGCAAAGGTGATGACGTAGAGACTGCGCTGATCTCTGTTGATATTGAAAAAGAGCGTATCGCATTGAGTATTAAGCAACTTAGTGGTGATGATTTCAGTAGCTATACTGCAATTAATCAAAAAGGAGCTATAGTTACTGCAAAGGTTATGCAGATTGAAAGTAATCATGCAGAGCTTGAATTGGCTAGTGGCGTGAGTGCCATACTAAAGCGCAGTGACGCTTCGCGCGATCGGATTGACGATCTGAACTCTGTGCTGAAAATTGCACAAAGTGTCGAAGTGATGATATCCCAGATAGATAGCCGAAATCGCAAAATCCAGGTATCGATCAAACAAATGGAGCAGCAGCAGGAGCGTGAAGCACTTGATTCTGTGAAAAAGAAAGCCAGCGAAGATTTAGCACCCACCACTATTGGTGATCTAATCAAAGCACAATTAGATAAAAAAGATAAATAGAAAATAACCAGAAAAGAGTACCCAAAAAGCGTAATTAGCAACAGTGCCTAATAATAGCTGTGTAATGAGATAAACAACTGATTTATCAGCTTTTTTAGTTAGTGTGCCGAACCCAATTATTAGTTTGTGGTCTTATAACAGGGCTACCAAAGCGTACCTATAGAGACTGGAACTCTAGGAGAAATTAAATGACAAAATCCGAATTAATAGAGCTGCTAATCGATAAACATCCAGAATTATCAGTGAAAGACGTTGAATCGGCAGTTAAAACGATGTTATATCACATGACAGAATCCCTTTCTGACGGTGGTCGCATTGAGGTGCGTGGATTTGGTAGTTTTTCCTTACACTACCGTGCTCCGCGAATTGGCAGGAATCCTAAAACCGGAGAATCTGTTGCCCTATCTGAAAAGTATGTACCGCACTTTAAACCAGGTAAGGAGCTTCGTGAGCAAGTGAATGACAGCCTTAATCATTAAGCAGAGATAAGAGTTCAGTTGGAGACATCGAGTGCGTTGGTTAAAAATGTTATTAGTATTGTTGCTGTGCCTGGTTATTCTATTTGTCGGAATTACCTTTGCAACAGTGAATGAAGCAAGGGTCAGCATAGACCTTATTTTTATGCAGTTACCTGAGCGAAGTATATCATTATGGTTGATTGCATTTTTTGTTAGCGGTGGAGTATGCGGCACTTTTTTAACGACTTTTGCAGTATTAAGCCTAAAAGCCAGGCTGAGTCTGGCGAATAGAAAAGTAGCGGCAATCACTCGGCAGCTAGAGGCTTTTCGTTCAAATAGTGTCTGAATGTCAGCTGCTTTAATAGCCAGAGGCGATCATCAAAGATCGCCTTTTTTATGTCCGTTAGCGGAAAATGGTTTATCCCGGGGTTAATGTATTCAAGCATTAAACAATCGGAGGGGGGCGTCGCTAAAAATGTTCTATTCCCCACCTCTCATCTCTCGCCTCTTACCTCTTACCTCTTACCTCTCACTTCCACCTCTCACCTCCCAACACTGAACTGCAGTGTTGCAGATCGTTAGCGTTGTAATTGTTTCAGGGTGATTTAATTATTAACTTTCATCGCTGATACTGTAGAATTGCAGGCGCTAATTCTACAACCAAAGAGGGGATAATATGCAAAGTGAAATTACAAATGCAACTACAGCCATAGCCAACAGCGTTGACAAGCCTATAGTGGTTGCCCTCGATTACCCTAGTTTGGACCAAGCTTTGCAGATGGCAGATCAACTGGACCCCCAACGCTGCCGCTTGAAAGTAGGCAAAGAGCTCTATACTCGCAGCGGACCCAAGATTATAGAATCGCTGAGTGCCAAAGGTTTCGAGATATTTCTCGACTTGAAATTCCACGATATCCCCAATACTGTCGCCAAAGCGGTGCGCGCCGCCGCTGAGATGGGAGTGTGGATGGTTAATGTGCACGCCAGCGGTGGTCGCAAAATGATGGAGCAGGCCCGCAACGAGCTGCAACAAGTAAAAGATAACCAGACACTATTGATCGCCGTGACAGTGCTGACCAGTATGGGGCGCAGCGACCTGGCCGAAATAGGCTTGGATGTTGAACCTATGGCGCATGTGCAGCGACTGGCACAATTAACCAAGAGCTGTGGCCTTGATGGGGTTGTCTGCTCCGCTCAGGAAGTCGCTATGTTGCGCACAGCTCTAGGCAGTGATTTTGCGTTAGTGACACCGGGTATCCGACTGTCCAGTGACAGTACTGATGATCAGCAGCGCATAATGACTCCGGGAAAAGCGTTACAACAGGGCAGTAGTTACCTAGTCATCGGCAGGCCAATCACGAACGCAGCCTCACCTATGCAAGCTCTGGCGGCGATTGAGGCTGATATAGCTAACGCATAATATATTCTGCTATATCAAGTGCGGCTTTTAAAATTAAGTGACTGGTAAGATGATCCCAGGCAATGCCTGGCTCATCTAAGTAAATGAACATGTCATAACGCAGTCACAGCGAATAGGTGCAGTATCAACATCGACAAAAACCACTATATCTGCGCATCTTGTGGTTTTTATTGCTAAGTTACAGGATACTACTGCCATAATATCTAACAAATGGATTGCAATGAACATTGAACGTACATTCCTCTGGCACGATTATGAAACTTCCGGTGCTGATCCTAAACGCGACAGACCGATGCAGTTCGCCGCTATTCGCACTGACGAAAACCTCAATATCATTGGTGAACCACTAGAGATCTTCTGTAAGCCCAGCGATGATTTTTTACCCCACCCACAAGCTTGCCTGATCACCGGTATTACCCCACAGCAAGCTATTCGCGAAGGTGTTTGCGAAGCTGAATTTATCGATATAATCAATCGGGAAATGAGCGTCCCGGGCACTTGTACTGTCGGCTACAATAACTTGCGTTTTGACGATGAAATCACTCGTAATAGCTTGTATAGGAATTTCTTTGATCCCTATGCTAGAGAGTGGCAGAACCAGTGTTCGCGCTGGGATTTGATCGACATGCTGCGTCTGACCAGAGGGCTGCGCCCCGAGGGGATTTGCTGGCCAGATTACGAGGACGGTAGCCCAAGTTTCCGCCTGGAAGATTTGTCAAAGGCTAATGGTATAGAGCATGGCAACGCACACGATGCGATGGCGGATGTATACGCCACCATCGAACTGGCTAGAATTGTTCGCAATAAACAGCGTAAATTGTACGATTTTGTACTGCTCAATAAAACCAAACAGGCGGCACAAAAGCAGCTGGATGTAGTGGCTATGAAGCCTGTATTGCATATTTCATCGCGCTACCCCGGTACGCTTGGCAACGCGGCTATCATTGCACCACTGGCGATCCATCCGACTAACAAGAATGCGGTAATTACCTGGGACTTACGTGAAGATCCCAGCGCTCTGATTGAACTGGATGTCGCAGAGGTTTGCAGGCTGATGTATCTTCCACGTGAGCAGCGCCAGGATAGCGATGCTAAGATTGCCCTAAAACAAGTGCATATTAATAAATGTCCGATACTGGCCCCGGCCGGTATGCTCAATACGCAAGAGGCACAGAGGATGCAGATAGATGGGGCTGCCTGTCGCACCCATCTGGCTATGCTGCGCAATTTTCCGGGCTTGAGTCAAAAGCTGGCCGAAATTTTTGCCAGCGAAGATTATCAATCTGACGGTGATCCGGATCATATGTTGTACAGCGGAGGTTTTTTCAACGATACTGATAAGAAGGCAATGGAGTTGATACGCAACACCCCAGCAACACAGTTAGCGCAGTTGCAGTTAGCCTTCCAGGATCCGCGATTAGAAGAGATGTTCTTTCGCTACCGGGCACGTAACTGGCCTGAGCTACTAGAGGGTGAAGAAATGGAGCGCTGGGAGCTATTTAGGCAAGAGCGATTGTTGAAAGCCGATAATAGAAAATTGTTAACTATGCAGCCTTTTTATAATATATTAAACGAGAAGTACAAAGATCCTGAATTGAGCACTGACCATAGAGAGATCTTAGAAGAGTTAGCCATTTATGCCGAATCAATTTTTCCCGTCGAGCAATAACAGTCACCGCTATTATCCGGGCTATTTCGCAGCCTGCCCGGCAGTGCGCCTGGGATGTCTGCTGATAATAGCTCTGCTTAGCTGCAGTGGTTATGCACAGGCATCGGAGCTGGAAATAAAGTATAAGTTTGTGCCCATTGTCGAGCAGAGCTATCAGACTTCTGTGGTGTCCAGCAGCAATAAAGCCCCTTTGAGCTACACAATAGTTGATCAGAACATCGACAACTTCCGGCAAGTTAAAACCAATGTGCAAGTGGTCGCGGCGAGAAATTATTACCAGAGAATTCCCCAGTACACATCCTCAGATATGAACCGCGATAAAGTTTTTGTTTACGTAGTGGGCTTGAGCGAAGCGCAAGGTTACAGCCAGCACTCTAAGTTGGCACTAGAAGGTGTCTATCGGCAGATTGATCGACACAAACTTAAGGGTTGTGCTCCGTTAAGCTTAGTGTGTAGTCGCACTGCCTCTAATGCTAAGGATTTATCTGTACAGCGGGATCCGCTGCAGGCAGAACCCGTCATAGCCCCCCTCGATGCCAGCAAGAAAAGGCAACAGCTTAAGCCTTAGAACACAGCAACTGAACTCCTGTATTAATAACTCTGTCCCTGACTGTAGTTTCTAGATTGTGCTTTAATTTGTGAAGAATATCTGCATAATAGCCCCACTGAATAAATAGACGGCCTAATACCATGACAATTCTTGATACCTTATTAAAGCGCAGCAATGAAAAGTGTGAACTTTGTGGCAGTGCAACCAATTTAACGACCTACAATGTAGAGCCAAATGACGGTGCCAGCTCGGACAGTAGTCTATTGTGCTGTGATGTCTGTCACAGCCAGATTCAAGATCCTGATTCAATGGATAACAATCACTGGCGATGTCTGAATGACAGTATGTGGAGCCAAGTGCCTGTCGTGCAAGTGATGGCCTGGCGGCAGCTGAAACTGTTGAGCTCTGAGTTATGGGCCCAAGACCTGCTGGATATGTTGTATTTAGATGATGAGATGCAAAAATGGGCAGAAGCGGGCTTAATGATTGCAGATGCTGAGGCTATTGAACCGACTAAAGACAGTAATGGCACGCAATTGCAGGCCGGAGATAACGTCACTATCATAAAAGATTTAGTGGTAAAAGGCGCAGGGTTTACCGCTAAGCGTGGCACTACAGTCAGAGGCATCTCTCTTACCTCAAACCCTGAGCACATTGAGGGAAGAGTAAATGGCACCCGAGTGGTATTGGTCAGTGCCTATATGAAAAAGCTGTAAAGGAATACCTATCCCCCCTTAAACTTGTATTAGGGGGGAATCGTTCAGTAGCGGCCTAGTGTCGATTATTTTTTTGCTATTTGTACAGCGTGACTTTGCAGCTGAATTTTTCTCGATAACAAACTTTGCCAGCTCAGCGTTAAATCATTTAAACGCAGTGCCTCAGTCGCTTGAATAAGGGCCTCTTTTTCGGCGAAATCGTCAATATTAAAATGTATCTGCTGCCAAAATCTGGCGCTGCGTTGATAAATGTTACGCTCCTGGGTATTGTACCGAGCAATAATACTCTGTTTAAATCCCTGTAGCTGTGCCGGCGTTATTGTTGCTAAGTGTCGGTCGAATTGCGCTAAGAATTGATCGTTACTTTTTTCTATCTGCTGTGGCTTTGCGGTTGGTGATTGCACAACAAATGCCAGCCCCGGCAGCTTTTCCAGGCTCATTGGCGATGCAAATACTATATAGCCTAACTGTTGCTCAGTGCGCAATTGACTGTAGTAACGAGAGCCTATAATTTCCGCCAATAACGCAGTCGCTGCCTGTTGCTGGAAGCTCTTGTCCTTTCCCTGTAAATACAGTACTACGGCAGAGTCGCTGTGTTCGACATTTTTAACCTGTTTAATACTGCTGCCAGCGGACAATTTCATCAGCTGCTCAGTCTCTATTACAGGTGCCATTTTAACTATATTCAAACTATTGCCAATCATTTGTGCCAGTTGCAAAGCACGCTCCCGCCCGATATTACCGTGTGCTAAAATGCGCAGCTCACCACGGCTAAAGTAGTTATCAGCCAGTTGGTAGATATCTGCTAATTCCAGTTGTTCCAGGCTCTGTAATTTCTGCTGTGCACTGGGAGTCTCTATCAGCAACTGGGTTAAATTCGCCAGTAACTGCTGATAGGGCTTTTCTTTGAGGCTGTTGTCCAGGGCGCGACGATAATTCTCTTTAAGAATAGTAAATCGCTGCTGATCGAAACGGGTGTTTACCATCGTTGCGAGCTGCTCAATGATCTTTTCTTGTTTATCAGAGTAGCCAGAAATTCTGACACTGATACCGCGACGATGTGAGTACAACTGGATTTGCACTCCGGCCGAACTTGCATCGTAAAAAAACTCGTTGAATTGATCATTGAGTAAGCTGGCATAGAGGTTCAATGCCAGTTGTTGTTTTACACTGAGTTTTTTACCGGGCATCAACAACGTGAAAAATATATCTGCCTTGGGGGTCTTGAATTCACTGTCTTGTAAATGCCAAAGGGTGCTGCCTGCTGCGAGGCTGATTTTAGTTGGGCTATTGGCGTTGGTTTTGGGAGGCTCTTCTAAGGCTAAATTTTCCGCTATATAGGGGTTGGGGTCGCGTACAAATAAACTTGCGATTGTTTGCGGGTTCTGCCATTGCTGCAATTGCTGCGCAGACACTTTTGCAACCGAATACTGGGCGCCGAAATGTTCTTCTGTTTTATCAGTGACGATATCTTTTGCCTGAATGTTCATCAGCATATTTTCAGCTGTTATATATTGCAGCAATTCTTCTATCTGTTGTCGATCGAAGTCCTGCATCAGGTAGGGAGCGTTTAACCAGTACTGCTGTGGATATTCACGCATTGTCTGCGCCAGCGAAACGACATAATGAGCCGGAGCCTGGCGGGTTAAAAATTGAAAAGCTTGCGCTGAAAGTCGCTGCTCTTCAGCGTATAAGTTACGCTTGATACCTTCGGCTTTAAGTTGCTCGATGAAAGCAAAAACACTTTCTGTGACTTGATTTAGGTTCTCATAGCCTTTTTGCGTCAAACTGATACTGATTTGAAAAGAAGATTCAACCTCTGAGTGATGGGCGCCCCCTGCACTTAAACCATTGGCATACCCTTGTTGCTTCAAATGCGCCATTAAACTACCGCGCCCCTCATAGCCAACTAACGAGCTAATAAATGACAGTGGTTTTAGTTTATACATAGCTTTTGCTGCAGGTGTCGGGAATGACAAAGTTAAGCGTCGGAAGTCTTTCAGGGTTTTAACTTTCAGTATTAGCGGTAATTTGGCAGGGTCAATCCTTGCAACAGTGATTTTCTGCTTAGCCGTTGAATGATTGAGTACCGCGGAGAATTTGTCGACGACCAACTGCTTTAATGTCGACAACTCAGATTTGCCCAGAACGACTAAGGTCATCCTGTTGGCCGAATAGTACTTTTGGTAGAACTGTAGTAAATCGTCGCGAATATTAGTCTCTGCGTTATCAGAAAGGGTTTGTAAAGAGCCGACAAAAAAACGGCTGCCCGGGTGCAGCGGATTCATAATCTGCTTGAAAGCTGCATAATTTCGGCGCCCGTCATCTTGCAGTTTGGACTGATACTCAGCATTGACTGCTTTGCGTTCGCGTTCGGTGTATTTTTCAGCGAACAGCGGGGCGATGAAAAATTGCGAGAACCTATCCAGTGCCTCATCTAGCGCATCTTCTTTTATGTCGAAATAGTAGTTGGTATTTTCCCCCGAAGTGAACGCATTTTGCGAACCGCCATGGGATTGAATAAATGCAGAGTAGTCTGAGGACTGAGGATATTTTTTAGTCCCCAAAAATAGCATATGCTCCAGGAAATGGGCGAGCCCCGGGCGGTTTTCTGGGTTGCTGTTTGAGCCAACGTCTATATCTAAAGAGACAGCCGCTTTGTCTGTCTGTGGATCCGAGATGAGTAGTACTTGCAGTTGATTGTCTAAGGTAAAGCTTTGATACTGACGTTGATCATTGGGGCTCTTGGTTATTTCACTGGCGCTGATGCTTTGAAGACTAAGTAACAAAGTTATAAAGACTAGACAGTTGGGCTTTGAAAACATGCAATACCTTTTGGCTGTGAAAAAGAGTGAAACGGATTAACATTCGTGGCACAAAAGCAGAATAAGTTATGGCTTAACTTCGCACTAGTGACACCGGACTTAACGCCATGATCCCTAATATGAGTGCATCTTTGTCTTAAGGTTCCAGCGAGATAAGCCTGGGTAGGGGAAACACACCAGAACGGCCTTTAATTCTCCCCTGATTAGGCTACAGGCAGCAATTAATAGGCCGAACAGATGCTTTGTATGTGGTTATGTAGAGCTGTTACTTTTTTGTTGCAAGCTATCGGTGTGTTGATAGAGTTTTTCCAGCAGCAAGTTAAATTGCGCTCTCTCTTCTAAATTAAAACAGTCGAGTAGTTGCTGCTCATATTGGTAGGATAGCGGCACGACTTCGCTATACACATCCATACCAGTGTCAGTTAAGGAGAGCATGGAGCGGCGCTTGTCGGATTCACAAAATACCCGCTGGATTAGATGCCTGTGCAACAGTTTGTTGATCGCGCGGCTCAAAATTGACTTTTCTATTTGGGTTTTATTGGAGACATCATCGGCACTGCTGCCTGGGTACTCTCCTAAAATCGCCATAATTCTCCACTGGGTAATAGATAAAGCAAATTTGTCTTGGTAAATGTCAGCGAAGAAGCCGCTTATTTTATTGGATGATACCGATAGCTGATAAGGTAAAAAGCGTTCTAAGGTTAATATTTTATCGGTATTAGTAGCCATCATTGCGTTTCCTAAAAAATTATCACTTGACATTAGTTGCTCGTGCAACTAATAATAGTTGTATTAGCAACTATATCACTAGTTAAAGATTTTGAGTATACCCCAGGAGAGCGAAATGGCAGACTTATTTGATAACCCAATGGGCTTGGCAGGTTTTGAATTTGTAGAATTCTCTGCAGCAGAGAAAGGTTTACTAGAGCAAACCTTTCAGAACATGGGCTTTAGCCATGTGGCAAACCACCGCTCTAAAGACGTGCAATTATTTCGTCAGGGCGACATAAACTTTATTATTAACTACGAAAAAGATAGTCATGCCTATTATTTTGCCCGGGAGCACGGTCCCTGTGCCTGCGGATTAGCCTTCAGAGTCAAAGATTCTCAGCTTGCTTACCGTCGGGCGCTGGGCCTTGGAGCCCAGGCTATTGAAATCACGACGGGCCCTATGGAGTTAAGACTGCCGGCGATTAAAGGTATTGGTGGTGCACCACTGTATCTAATCGATCGCTATGGTGAAGGCAGTTCCATCTACGATATAGATTTTGAATTTATCGAGGGTGTTGACAGAAACCCTGTAGGCTTTGGTTTCAAAGCCATCGATCACTTAACCCATAATGTATACGGCGGTCGTATGGATTATTGGGCAGAGTTTTACGAGCGAATTTTTAACTTCCGTGAGATTCGCTACTTTGATATTAAAGGTGAATACACAGGTCTTAAGTCCAAGGCACTGACAGCTCCAGATGGCTTAATCCGTATTCCTTTAAACGAAGAGGGAGATGGAGGCAGAGGACAGATAGATGAGTATTTGCGTGCCTACAATGGTGAAGGTATTCAGCACATCGCTTTTTCTTCGGATGACTTGTTTGGCAGCATTGATAAGTTGAAGGCCGCCGGGATGAACTTCATGAAAGCTCCACCAGATAGCTACTACGATATGCTTGAAGAGCGTTTACCGGGCCACGGTGAGCCAGTGGAAGAGTTAAAAAAACGCGGCTTGTTATTAGATGGCTCGACTGAAAATGGTGACCCCAGGCTGTTATTGCAAATCTTTGGTAATACCGTAATCGGACCTGTGTTCTTTGAATTTATCCAGCGCAAGAAAGACGACGGTTTTGGTGAGGGTAATTTCAAGGCCTTGTTTGAATCAATTGAGCGCGATCAAATAGACCGTGGTGTGATTAAAGCAAACTAGTTGTAGAGTTTTTGTTGTGTCCTTCGGCGGCGCTAGTTTCAACTAGCAGCCGCCTTTTTTATGCCATCAGTCAATGATTGATGGTTTAATTAGCAATTAGCAATTAGCAATTAGCAATTAGCGATTGATAGCACTGACTTGCCAGTGCACAGGCATCTGCGGGTCAAATATTTTAATATCACCGGCAGCTGTTTTTACATCAGCTGGCAATGGCAGAGCACTGTCACTACGGCTCAGTACCATAGTGCCAGAGTTAATCGCTAAGTTATAAAACTCAGGTCCGTTAATTGAAGCGAACTTCTCAAGATTATCCAGCTGGCCCTCTTGTTCAAATACTTGCGCTAAAATAGCCATAGTATTGGCGACATTAAAAATCCCGGCACAGCCACAGGCGGACTCTTTAAATTGTGCTAAATGTGGCGCCGAATCTGTCCCCAGGAAGAATCTGTGATCGCCACTGGTAGCCGCTTCGCGCAGCGCCAGGCGGTGTAGTTCTCGTTTTGCTACCGGCAGGCAGTAGTAGTGGGGTTGAATACCTCCGACGAGCATGGCGTTGCGGTTGATTACTAAGTGATGAGTGGTGATAGTGGCAGCGGTATGAGAATCGCATGAGCGCACGTAATCAACACCCTCTTTCGTGGTCAGATGCTCAAAGACGATTTTTAGATTGGGGAACTGCTGGCGTATGGGTATAAGTTTTTGATCGATAAAAACGGCCTCGCGATCAAATATATCGACATCGCTGTCAACCACTTCACCGTGCACAAGAAACGGCATGCCAATTTCTTCCATCACCGCCAGAACCGGGTAAATTTTTTCCAGGTCTTTGACACCGGCATCCGAGTTAGTCGTTGCGCCGGCCGGGTAAAGCTTCACAGCAGCTACATCGCCCGCTAAAAAACCTTTTTTTACATCTGCAGGCGAGGTCTGTTCGGTAAGATAAAGTACCATCAGCGGGGTGAATTTATGTTCCGGGGGAATCGCGGCACAAATCTCAGATTGATAGTCCAGGGCATCTTGGGTTGTAATAACAGGCGGTTGCAAGTTGGGCATGACAATGGCACGCTGGAAATGGCGGCTGGTATAGGGAAGTACTTTAGTGAGTACTTCACCGTTGCGTAAATGTAAATGCCAGTCATCTGGCATGGCGATTGTCAGTTGGTTTTGCATGTAACGGCCTTTGAATTAGAGAGTATTGTCAATTTAGTGGTGTATTTTTTAGTGGCAATAGCATAACACAAACGCAACTGTTACTGGGCAATTCTATCTGTCGCCAGCGAGTAGCGAGCAGGGAAACAGCGAGCCACAGACGCTACAATTGTTAGCTGTGCTAGTTTGCATAACGAGCAGATATTTAATAATTGAGCCAATGATCATAACTAAAATGATTTAAAATTACTTTTTGCAGATAGAGTAGGAGCAGCAGATGCAAGATCAGCATAAAATCAACTACCTGGAAATACCGGCCCTGGATATGCAGGCAACCAAAGATTTTTTTAGCGCAGTCTTTGATTGGGGATTTACCGACTATGGTCCCGAGTACAGCAGCTTTGATAATGCCGGTATCGATGGCGGTTTTTATCTGGCAGACAAAGTGGCATCCGTTGCCAGTGGCAGTGTATTGATAGTGCTTTACAGTGAAGATCTGACGAGTAGTGCAAAAAAAGTACTAGCGCATGGCGGCAGCATAATACGAGAGACATTTTCTTTCCCCGGTGGTAGCCGCTTTCATTTCAGTGACCCCAATGGCAATGAGTTTGCCGTGTGGAAAAAGGACTAAAAAAAGCTAAGCTAAGCTGCTAGTTAATGTACCAGCAATAACCCTTGCAGCGCTGTTGCAAGGGTTATCGTCACTGTTGCAATCCCAAAATCCAGTCTTTGAAACTGTTGACCTGCACATTGTCGGCCCTGTCGTCCGGAATGACCAGATAGTAACAGTCATCAGTTTCTATCCCCTGAGCAAGTTGTACGATAGAGCCATTGGAGAGTTCATCGGCGATAAAATATTTTGGCAGTAGGGCAATGCCTAAATCCGCTTTGAGCGCATCGACAATCATCGAAAACTGATCAAAGATTAAATGATTGTTTTGACTGATATCCAGCTGCTGCTGTTCAAACCAAACCTTCCAGCTGCCCAGCCTGCTGGCTAACTGCAATAAACTCATCTGCTGGACGTCTGCCAGTGTCGTTAGTGGTTGCGCGGCTAAGTAGTTCTTACTGGCGACAGGTATCATCTGTTCCCTGCAAATTAGATAGCAGCTAGCCTGAGGCCAAGAGGGTTTGCCAAAATGGATCGCCAAATCAGCCATTTTATTATTAAAATCAAAAGGCTTAGTTCTGGAGCTAAAACTTAGCGCCGTATTTGGATTGCGCTCGATAAAGCTGCTCAGCTTAGGGATAATCCAGCGACTGGTAAAAGTCGGCAGTGCAGCAATACGCAAAGAAGACTTTGCGCCCACCGACATGGCTCTCAACATGGCATCTTCAGTGACTTGAATAATGTTAACAGCATCTTCTAGGAAGCGACTACCAGTGTCTGTCAGCAGTACTCGTTGTCTGACCCTCTTAAACAGCGGCACCCCCAGTTGGGTTTCCAGGTCTTTTATCTGTCGAGAAATAGCGCTTTGGGTTAAATGTAGTTCAATTGCCGCTTGAGTGAAGCTGTTGTGTTTAGCAGCGCTGACAAAACTGTGCAAATTGTGAATGTTTGGAACATGCTTTTTAAGTAAGTTCATGTGATATATTCATCAAGTCATGGTTTATTTTCAATATGTATCCTATATCAGATCAAGTATTATTACCAAAAATCATTAATTGAAAGATTATTACAATCTACAGTGAGCCCTAAAGCTAATGAATCAAGCCGTATTTATCTCTCCTGAACTTGTATCAGCAGACAGTATCCGCAGCCAGTTTTCCAGTGCCATGTCCGCTATGTATCGCAGCGAAGTTCCCGCTTATGGTGCCCTATTAGATTTGGTCAGCCAAAGTAACCAAGCTCAATTGCAAACTAACCCATCGCTAAAGCAGCGCTTGGGGCAAGTGGAAAATATAGAGACACTCTCCGATCAGCGCCACGGTGCGATTCGCCTGGGTAAGGCCAGTGAGTTAGCTATGATGCGCAGAATTTTTGCAATTATGGGCATGTATCCGGTCGGTTATTACGATCTCAGTGTCGCCAATGTGCCGGTGCACTCCACCGCTTTTCGCGCTGTTGAGACACAGTCAATTCGCAATAACCCTTTTCGCGTTTTTACTTCCCTGTTGCGCTTAGAGCTCATCGATAATCAGCCGTTGCGCGATAGGGCTCAGCAAGTGCTGGAAGCCCGGAATATCTTTTCTGAGCAAGTTATGGAATTGGTTAACATTGCCGAGGAAAAGGGCGGCTTAACGGCAACTCAGGTGGAGTTGTTTATCGAGTCGATTGTGAATGTGTTCCGCTGGCACACTGAAGCTGCAATCAGTAGCGAATTGTATAAAGAGTTACTGGCAGAGCACCCTCTAGTTGCCGATGTTGTCTCTTTTAAAGGTCCACATATCAATCATCTAACGCCAAGAACTCTTGATATCGATGAGATGCAAACACAGATCCATACAACAGGTGCTGTGGCCAAAGCAGTGATTGAGGGGCCGCCAAAGCGTGATTGTCCGATATTACTACGCCAGACCGCTTTCCTGGCGATCAAAGAGCAAGTGCAATTTACCGATGCAGATCAATCCAATCAGAACTTAGCCCATGCTGCTCGCTTTGGAGAAATAGAACAGCGCGGTTGCGCTCTCACGCAGAAGGGACGTGACTTGTACGATAAGCTATTACTAGAGGCCAGAAGTTTGACCCGGCCCCTACATGATGGCTCAAACAAAGAGCAATATCTTGCCGACACTGCGCAAGTGTTTGCCGAGTTTCCCGATGATTATGCGCAAATGCGCGAGTTGGGGCTAGGGTATTTTAGCTATAGCTTGAGCGGTGTTGCCAACACCGATGAAAACCTAAAAAACCAGGATATAGAACAGTTGATACAGCGTGGGCTAGTGCGCTTCGATCCTATCACCTATGAAGATTTTCTACCGGTGAGCGCCGCGGGAATCTTCCAGTCTAACTTAGGTGAACAAGGTGATCAGGACTTTAGTCAGAACCCTAATCAACAACAATTCGAAGATGATCTGGGTGCTGCTGTCGCCAATGAATTTGAGCTTTATCAGCAGATGCAACAGTCATCAATAGACCGCTGTCTGGAAGCCTTTAACAGTTGATTTATATTGCTTAATTGCCTGGCAATTAGAATGTTTGTATACTGCATTTTTTATTTATTATCGGAGTAATAAATGCAGTTTTTGAACAGCAAAATAACCAAGTTTTCACTGCTGCTGGCTAGCGTTGCCCTATTAAGTGCCTGTGTCAATCCAGTAAAATCACAGCATAATGCTTTAATCGGTGTCTGGCAGATTGTCGATATCGATGGCCGTCAGATTGGCAATGTCGCTGCAACTATGCAGTTTTCTGAGCAGGGAATAATGACCGGCAATAATGGTTGTAACGCTATTAATGCGAGTTACCAGCCCTTCAAAGACCATCTGAATTTATCTCCTATAGCCAGTACCCGCAAGGCTTGTACAGCTTCACACTCTGCAGATGAGCAGGCATTTAACGATGCTATCTTGCATGTTGAGCATTTTCTGGTAAAAGATAATTTACTGCTGCTGACTGATGAGCAAGACCAGACGGTTATCAGCCTTCGTAAATAGGCTGTATAAACCTGTAATAGCCAATTACCTCTGATCAATATTTAGGTTGCTGGAATTGCTGACTTGAGGCTTTGCTGTCTACGCTTTAAGCGCTTTTCCCATTTTAAAGCCAAGCCAGTCTGATTAAGCTTATTTACTCGATCAGTTGCGTGAGTGTATTTATCTGAACACAAGATTAACCGGTTGTTTTTTGTGTTTTTAAGCTGTTGACATAAATAGAGTAATTTGTGAGTATCAGTGAGTACTGTGGAAGGCGTTCCTAATTTAGTAAAATCCAAACCATCATAAAAATGTAAATTGTGGCGCTACGGACAGTATTTTATTAACGCTACAATGTTCCGACTAAGCGCCGATAGAGATTGGCTGGCGCCACCGTGCGGATAACAGTCTCTAGCTCAGAAGAGGTTTTATGAAAAGTTATCAAAAGATAGGCTTAGTATTTTTGATAGTACTACTCCCGTTAAAAAGTTATGCAGTATCTATCTCTGATGTCTACCATAAAGTAGCTATAGTTATTGCCGAATTAGATGCACTGAAAATGCATTATGCGCCTGATACAAAGACACGGGTTCCGGGCATACAAGTTGGGAAAACGCCGGTGCATGCCTATACTAAGGGCCTGGAACTTTTAGAGAAAATTCAGCGATTTCAGCAGCAAAATAAACTGCCGACACTGGAAATTCCCAAGTTACCGAGCAAGAGAGTGAAATCAAAAAATGTCCTAGTAATTGTCGATTTGGCCGAACAGGAAATCGCAAAAATAGTTCAGTCACTGAATTTAACAGTGGCACAAGTCACTGCGGCAAAATCCAGTAAAACCGCTTCAGATGTCTACCAAAAAATTTGGCGCGCATCCTATCTGATGGACGCTATGGTTGAACCTGTTAAAGCTTCTGCAGTGCTGCGTAATGCACTGATGATAGAGCAGGGGTTGATTGTTATTGCCGAGCGCATGAACAAACCCATGCAACTGCCAGCCGTGCAGTCTTTCATCGATAAAACCCCGCAAGATGTCACTATCCAGCTGTTTAAACTTCTTTATAAGCTGGCATTGATTGAGCGAAAATTAAAGTTGAAACCCTTAGTGATACCTGCCTTCCCCGTGGGAGAGATCAAGTCTGAAGATGCTTACGATGCCTCGGGGAATGTGATTGCGGATATAACCCGTATCACCCTTAAATTAAAGATAGCGCCAATGAGCAGACAGGAAATCCCCCAGGGACAGGTCAGCCCTAGTGATGTCTATGCGCAAATAGTGCGCCTCAATAGTGGCGCACAAATATTATTGGAAAAGAGGTCTAATTGATGATTAATAACTTAACCGTCAAAGCAAAACTTAGTGTCGGTAATGCTATCTTGCTGTTGTGTCTACTGGGTTTTAGCGGCTATTTTTACTTGGGATTAACCAGCACTATTAACAATACCCAAGCGCTAAAAAATTATATTTTCGATCAGGCAAAAAACGGCTCTTCACTGTTGATGGTGAAAAACATTACTATCAGAGACCAGCTGCAAAAAGACTATCAATTGCGTGCGGATCAGGGGATCAAAAGTAAATTCAAGCAATTAGATGCAGAGTTCGAGAAGTTACTGGCGGCTGCAAAAACAGAGGCAGACCAGCAACAGGCGGGTTTACTGGGAGAGCTCAGTACTGCCAATAGCAAATTAACCCAAATAATAGAAACACAAATGTTTCCACTGGTAGATGACAAATTAACGTCGGCTAATATAGTTAACAACCAAGTTGGACCGCTGTTAGAAAAAATGTCTGTGGATTTAACGGAGTTCGCTATCAAGGACAGTGACTCTGAACTGGTTTCTATCTCCTCGCGACTGACGCAAAAACTATTGGCATCAAGAGCTTATTTTAATTTATATATGAGCACTGGATCAGCCACTTTGCTGGAGCGCTCGGAACTGGAAGTCGCCGGTATTTACTACCAGCTGACAGAAATGAAAAAAATAGCCTCCAGACAAAAATCTATTCCGCTAAAGCAACTGCGCGAGTTAACCGAACAACTTGAACAAGAGTACATCAAGATTGCAGCAATGAATAAGCGCATCGATGGTACCAATAAGGTTGTCTCTGAGCAGACTCAAGGCATTAATGAGAAGATGCTCAATCAAATCCTCAGTCAATGGAAAAGCTTAGATAAAGATGCTGCTCATACCTTAGAGACAGTATCAAATTTACGTCAAAACGGGCTACTGGTGATCTTAGCTATTATCATTATCAGTCTCTCCATAATCTGGTTGATTGGTGACAATATCACTAAAGGCTTGAAGCAGTTGTTACTCAGACTGGCAGATATATCCGACGGTGACGGTGATCTGACCAAGCGGGTAGAACTTAAATCCCGAGATGAGATCGGCCAGTTAGCCAACAGTTTTAACGTCTTTATCGATCAGATTCAAAATTTAGTTGCCAATTCTCAACGCTCTTCGCTGGAGGTGGAAAGCTATGCCAACTCTAATGTATCTATGGCGGCAGAATCTAAGGCGGCCCTGGAGCAGCAGTTGGGGGAAACCAATTCCATCTCAGTATCTATTGAACAGCTATCGGCCAGCGCCAAAGATATTTCGGTAGATACCGCGGCTTCAAGTGACATTGTTAACACTGCCAATGACTCAGTGAACAGCGGGATTAAGTCCTCTCATTCCAGTGTTGATTCTGTAGAGCAGCTGCACATAGATATCAATATGACCCATGAGGTGATAGGCAGTTTGTCCAAAGAAGCGACTGCGATTGGATCAGTGATAGGGGTTATCAAAGCGATGACTGCGCAAACCAACTTACTGGCATTGAACGCCGCAATTGAGGCGGCCAGAGCGGGTGAGGCGGGACGGGGCTTTGCCGTGGTAGCTGACGAAGTGCGCTCGCTGGCAAATAGAACCCAGGGGTCGGCACTGGAAATTGAATCTATTATCACCAGTTTACAGGCTCAATCTGACCGGGCAGTCAGTACTATTGAGAGCAGCCTAAAGAGTGCGCAAATAAATAAAGACCACGTAATAGATACCCAAAATAGCTTCACTGAAATAGAACAGTCTCTGCTGCGGTTGAAAGAGACAATGTCGTCAGTGGCGTCCGCTTGTGACGAGCAGTCGCAAGTGACCAATCAGGTCAGCGAAAAAGTTACGACAGTGTACGCACTGAGCCAGCGCAGTGCCGAGATCTCCGATCAAAGTGCCAAGACCAGCGAGCAGTCGGCTAGCTCAATCGTGCAGTTAAACGGCATCTTAAACCAGTTTAAGGTTTAAAAGACCACTCGCAAGCCTTGAGTTAGCTCTCTAGCTTTTCTACCAGGAAATCTATTAGAAGTCTGACACCTGGTTTTAGAAAGTCGCGGTGGTAGAGGGCGAAGATCTCGCCGCTCCCTTGCTGGGTCAGCGATGGCTGCCATTGCTGCAGAACCGGGATAAGTTGCCCGGATTCAATGTAGGGATCAAGTAGCCAGGTAGAGAGCTGCACTACCCCTAAACCGTCCAGGGCAGCGGCCAGTAAAGCGCTGCCGCCCCGGGAACTTAAATTACCGTCAATGCGTACTTTACTTGCCTCCCCGGCCCTGGAGAAGTGCCAGTAATTCTTTTGTCTGATTGGATTTAATTGCAGGCAGTTGTGCTCAGCGAGCTCAGCAGGGGTTTGTGGTGCAGATTGTTGTTGCCAGTAGGCAGGACTGGCACAGATACAGGTAGTGTTGGTTAACAGTTTGCGCGCTTTCAAACTGGAGTCTTGAGGATGACCTATCCTGATTGCCAAATCGATAGCGTCGCGGCTCAAATCGACACTGTGATTGTCGAAGTTCAATTCAATTTTTAAGCGCGGATATAGCCCTAAAAATTCATTCATATAATGACTGAGAAAGAGTCGGCCAAAACTTTCAAACACCGAAATCTTTATTAGTCCCTCAGGATTGTGCTGTTGTTTTCTGACCTTTGCTATTAGGTGCTCAGACTGTAGCAGTAGAATTTCTGCGCCCGTATAAAAGCTCTCGCCCTGATCGGTCAAGGTCAGTGATCGAGTGCTGCGCTTAAACAACGTTACTTTTAATTGTCGCTCTAAATTATCAATGTTCCTGGCGATTGAAGAAGGCGCCATTTTCAGCACTTGGGCGGTTTTTGAGAAACTACCAAGTTGCACTGTCGTACAAAAAATTTTAATTAGATCGAGCATAAATATACGGCCTAAGTGTTGCGTTATTTGCAAAGAAAATTGCATTCTGTTGATTATTCTAGAGTTATTTGTAGTAAGTCTCAATCAGCACAGGGATGAATTTTCCGCAAAAAAAAGCCCCGCACTAATGCAGGGCTTTTTTTGCTTGATGGTGTTAGCCGGCTACTTGCAGTTCGGCTAAACTATCGTGTTCGGCGACAAAGTGTCCCGGGTTGTGCTCTATCAACTTAGGAATGTAATCTGTCTCTCCGGCTTTGAGTTTAGAGGGCAGAAATTTTAGCTTGGCAGTGGGGTCCATAGGGGACGGCAACTCACCGGGAAGTTTGATTGACTTACGGGCGCGCTCAATTTTTGGATCTGGCACTGGTACGGCAGAAATCAATTGCTTAGTATAGGGATGCACTGGGTTGGCATAGATATCTTTAGATTCCGCTAGCTCCACAACACGTCCCAAATACAACACCATTATCCTGTGTGATACTTCACGTACTACAGCTAGATCGTGTGAGATAAACAGCAGCGAGAGTTTAAATTCTTCCTGAAGCTCCATCAACAGCTCGATGATCTGTGCCTGTACAGATACGTCTAATGCCGATACAGCCTCGTCACAGATAACTAATTTAGGCTTCATTATCATAGCGCGCGCAATACCGACACGCTGGTTTTGTCCACCGGAAAGCTCGTGAGGGTAGCGGTTGATCATATTGCGATCCAGGCCAACCTTGTCCATCATCTGCATCACTTGCTGCTTCATCTCTTTACGAGACATATCAGAGGCGAATGTCACCAGGGGCTCCATGATGGAGTCCGAGATCGTCATCCGCGGGTCTAAACTGGCCAGTGGATCCTGGAAAACAATTTGCAGATCTTTGCGTTTGTCTTTTAGTTCATGTCTGCTTAAACCGCTCAGAGGTTTGCCCAGCCAGGAGACGCTGCCATGAGTAGGTGGGATCAGTTGTAGCACGGCACGAGCTAAAGTTGATTTACCGCAGCCACTTTCGCCTACTAT